>CADEGN010000153.1:10786-19196 GCA_902826865.1 uncultured Myxococcales bacterium | reverse complement strand
ACCCCTCGTCAAGCTCGAGTCGGCAACCGCTGTCCTCGAGCTCTGCTACGACCGCTTAGGCCGGCTGTCCGCCTGCATCGAACAGCAAAAAGCCGCGCCACGTGAACAGCGTCGGTTCGAGTTCTCACGCACCCCAGACGGATACATCGCGGAAGTCGCCGAGGTCGGAAGCGGCCGCGGCGGCGCCGGCGGTGGTCCGCGGATGATTCGTGCCGCCTACGCGTACTCGTCGGCGGGAGAGCTCGTACGGGCCCAAGATGCGTTGGGTGGGATTTGGCAAATGGCGTACGACGCCTTCCACCGCGTGGTCGCCCAGACTGACCCGCGCGGTTACACGTACTCGTTCGAGTACGACGTTTGGGGCCGCTGCGTCCGCGCGACCGGCATGGACGGGCTATGGGCATGCACCGTCTCGTACGCCCCCGAGGACCGGATCACGCGCTACACGGAGAACGGTGCCACCTGGGAGTACCACTACGACGACGGCGGTTTCGTCACCAAGATCGTCGATCCCTACGGCGGAGAAAAACAGCGCATTCGCGCCGACGATCGCATCGTCGCGGAGATCGACTCGGGTGGGCGAAAGCTGCGTTGGCTTTACGACCACCATGGTGCCCACTTCGCGCGACTCGACCGCTTCGGAAACGTGTTTGCAACCGAGCTCGAGCTGCCGCGCCTGCCCAATCCGTTCGATCCCAGGCTGCCCGAGACCGCCCAGCAGCGGTCTTTCGTGGGCACATTCGATCCTGCGACGACCGCGGCCGGCAACGCGGCGACCGCCATCGCCAGACTGCCGCCTGCTGTGTCCGCCGCCGCGACTGCGTTGTTCCGGCCGGCTCGCGCTCCGACCGGCGCTGGGCCCCATCGCGAATACGACGCGCTCGGCCGCCTGCTCCGCGAGGTGGACACGGCTGGCCGTGTCCGCACCTGGCGGTACGACGCGACCGGAAACGAGATTGAGCGCGTGGATCGTGACGGTCGCGTTGCGGAGCAACGAATCGTCTCGTGGAACCTTGTTGGTGAGCGCCGCGACGAACTTGGCAACGCCATTCGTTATCGCTACTCGAGCATCGAGCAGATCACCTCCATCGGCGATCCGCTCGGGAACGTCAGCAAGTACGACTACGACCTCAAGCAACGCCTCGTCGCCGTCCACCGCAACGGTCGGGTGCGCGAGCGCTACGTGTTCGATCTCGGCGACCACTTCGCGGAGAAACAGGACTGCGACGGCAATGTCCTTCTTACCAACACGCCCCACGCAAACCACCTGATCGCGCGACGCGACCTCGCCAGCGGTGGCTTCCATCAATTCGAGTACGACAGCCGCGGACGCATCACCGAAGCCTCGACCGAGGCCCACCAAGTCCTGATCGAGTACGACGGCTCAGGCCGACGCCTCGCCGACACCCGCGACGACGCCGGGATCACGCGCGAATTTCACGGCGCCGCGATCAGCGAAAGCACGCTATTTGGCCGATTCGTTGCCCGGCGCACCCACAGCTCGGATACACGGCTGACATCACCCACGGGCGCCAGGACTGATCTCGTCGCTCTCGGGGGCGGCCTGATCGAACGGCGCTGCGGCAACGGCACGGTAGAGCACCTGCAATACGACGGAGACGGCCGGCTCCTCGCACGCATGACCCACCGCCGCCTGCCAGACGATGCGCCGGCGTTGTGGTCCACGGCCTACACCTACTCGGCGGAGGGCGACCTTACGTGCGTGGTTGACAGCACCCGCGGGACGACCACGTACGAGACGGACGCCGCGCACCGCTTGGTCGCGACGACCCTACCGGACGGGCGTCGCAACACGTTTGAGCACGACGCCGCCTACAACGTGTTGGCCAAGCCGGGACTGTCTCGACTCGAGCTACGCGACGGTAACCGCGTCAGCGCGACGGCTGACGAGGTTTTCGAGCACGACCGCCGCGATCATGTGGAAGTTCGTCGCCGCCGCGACGGCGCGCGCACGCGATACGTCTACGACAGCTTCGACATGCTCGTCGCCATCGAGCGGTGGGACGCCAGCGGAAGCCCGCTACCGACGTGGACCGCGCGCTACGACGGGATCGCGCGCCGCATCGCTGCGGGTACTCCGGGGGCCGAGCGCGAGTTCTGGTGGGACGGCGATCGCCTCGCGGCGGAGCTCGACGCCGCCGGTCGACTTCGCGTCTATCACTACGCGAGTACGGAGGCCCTGGTCCCGCTTGGGTTCACAGACTACGCCGATCGCAACGCCGCTCCCGCCACTGGCGCTGACTACTACGTGTTTAGCGATCAGACCGGGATGCCTCTGCACATCGAGGACGGCGACGGACGCGTCGTCTGGTGGGCGAGCGAGATCGATCCGTATGGTGCGGTATCGGTCGCCCCGGGCTCGAGCATCGAATACAACCTCCGCTGGCCAGGGCACTACTTCGATCCCGAGACGGGCCTGCACTGCAACAGGTATCGCTACTACGACCCGCTGTTGGGGCGCTACCTGCAGAGCGACCCACTGGGCTTCGCCGGCAGCGACATTAACCTCTACGCCTACTGCCCAAACCCTGTGGTCCAGGTCGACCTGCTGGGGCTTGGCCACACCGGCAAGCCCGACGCGGCCGAGGGGTCGCATCCGGCCCATGCCGACGGACGCGAGAGCGCCGGCACGCGCGCAGCCGCGGACAAGGGCTACCCGCCGGCGCCGGAGGGCTACCACTGGGCGATGGTCGGCGATGAGCCGCGCATCAAAGCGAACCCGGGTTCAGACAACCCACCGCTGATGCTGAATCCCCTGACCAACGAGTTACAGCCGCGGCCGGCGGCAGATGCGTATCCGCGTGTTAGTTTCACCGACTCAGAGCGCCAGACGGTGTTCAACAACGGCAGGGGTGAGGACGGGGTGGTTCGATGCCCATGCGGCGAACCGATCGGCTCGCACACTGGCACGGACATGGACATGGGTCACCAACCGGGGCATGACTACGCCGGCAGCCGCGACCGCGCCATCGCCGAGGGCACATCGCGAAGCGATTTCCGCGCCGAGCAAAAAGACCTTTCGAACTACCGCCCTGAACACCCGAGTTGTAATAGGTCGCACGCCCATGAGTGAAGCGAGAACCCGCCTGACCGACGCCCAAGTCGACGGCCTAGCCGACGCGATGGAGAGCTTTGTCGCCGAGGCAGCCGCGACGAGCTTTCACAACTACGAGCTCGCGCACGATCCGATGCGCAAGCTCGGGGTGCAGCGCGCCACGGGCTTCCCGCGACCCGATCTCACGACGTCGGCCACGTTCGGCCTGGCCCACGAAGATTGGCGGTCTGCGGGGTTTCCCGACCGAATCGAGCTGGTCCACGCCTGGGCCGGCGGCGGAGTTGATCAGGAACGTTTCCTGGTCGCGGTGGCGGAGACGGTGCTGCGCCGGGCGCGGCTGCCCAAACCCGGTGTCGTGTACCGCGACGCCGCAGAGGCGGCGCGGCTATTTGAGCTCAAGCAGCGGCTTCCGCACGCTCTCGTGTTGTTTCCCTACCTGTTCGGCGACCGGTTCGAGAAGGTCTCGCTCAGTGGCGCCAACGTGTGGTTCTTGCAGGTGGTGCCGATCTACGAGAATGAGGCTGCGTTCATCGCCAAGAACGGGTTTCAGACGTTCGAGGAGCTCCTCGCATCGGATGGCGTTTCGTTTCACGATCTCAGCCGGCCGTCCCACATCACCCGTTGACCAGCCTTCGCGATGTCGACTCCGGCAGCAGCCAACAGCAGTCCGCAGCGTGACCTCAGCGGGCGACGCACAAACGACGGCGTGAAGGCGCTCGATTCGGGTGACCTCTCCGAGGCCCTCGCGGCGCTCGGTGATGCCGCCGCGATCGACCCAACGTACTATCTGCCGCGGTTCAACCTCGGGCTCACCCTCAAGGCGCTCCGCCGCTGGGACGACGCCCTCGACGCTTTCTTGGCGGCGTGGTCTCGATTCCCAGCGGATGGTCCCGTCTCCGTGTACGCGTCGATCCTGTGGAACGTGGGCATCATGGCAACGATCGCCGCAAAGTGGCCCTACGCGTGGCGCGCCTGGGGTGCGCTTGGCTACCCGGTCGGGTGGTTCTTCGACTACCCACCGACCATCCCACTCGGTCCGACTTGGGTGCAGCGTGCCGGCCACTCCCCCGTGCTTGCGCGCCGGCTCGACCCCGCCCGGGCCGAGATCGTGGCTGTGTCCGCCGACGATGACGTGCTGCTCCCCGGCACCATCGTCGCCAACGACGGCTCGCGCATCGCCTCGAAGGACCACCTCGGTGCCGAGCTGGCAGTTTTGCCGGTGCTCGTCATCCTATCCACGCCCGCCGCGAAGTAGCGCGGCGGTTCGTGGTTTGCGCGCCGCGCTCGGGCACGCGCGCGCGCGTTACATCAGTTGATTTTCACCACGCCGCCGCTGATCTCCGTCGTGCCTTGCCCGGCGATGCTGACCGCCGCCGCAGCGACAGCGGCCTTGCCCTTGCCAGACAGGCTGGCCTCGGCGCCGCTGACGGTGGCGTTGGCGTCGAACAACGCGCCGCCGCCCGAAGTCGACGAGATCTTGGCGGTACCGCCCGAGACGTCGGCGTTGGCATCGAACAGCGCCTTGCCGCCCCCGCTGCCGGCGATCAGCGCGTTGGCATCGAGGAAGACCTTGCCAGCGCCGTTGGCCTGCACGAGGGCGTTGGCGTCGAGCAACATCTGACTTCCGCCGGAGGACTTCGCCTCCGCATTGGCGTCGAGAAATACCTTGCTCCCGGCCGACGACTTCATCAGCGCATTGGCGTCGAGGACAATCTCAGCATTGCCGCCGGCTTTGATCGTGATCTTCCCCGGCTCGAGCGTGATCGAGCTGCCCGGGCACTCGAGCGTGATCTTGTTCGGCGCGCTGACGTAGGCGGTATCTGAGGCCGTCATCTTGAAGTGGCCAGTCACATCCGTGTGACTGCCCTTGAAGCTGCCCTGCTTGGGCGCTCCCTTGACGGTGATGAACTGACTGCCCTCAACCGTGAATTTCTGATCTCCCCCGACGGTGAACGTTTGATTGTTCCCGATCGAGTAGCTCTGATCAGCGCCCACCCCCAAACTGTGATTGTTCTCGACCTTCTCGTTGAGGTCTTTTTGGGCGTGGATGATGATCTGCTCGCTACCTGCGGCATCCTCGAACGTCAGCTCGTTGTATCCCTGCTTGTTTGGCGAGCTTTGGCTCTTGATCGTTGACTTGGTCTTGTCCTGCGGCAGCGGGAACGGCGTGGCCGTGAACGCGTTGTAGACGCAACCCGTGACCAGCGGCCGATCGGGGTTGCCCTCGAGGAACTCGACGACGACTTCCATACCGATACGCGGGATGAACATCGTCCCCCAGCCGGGACCCGCCCACGATTGGGCCACACGGCACCAACACGACGAGGTGTCATCGTCGGGGCTGAGGCGATCCCACGGGAACTTGATCTTGATCCGACCAAACTTGTCGGTGTGGATCTCCTCGTTCTGCGGACCGGTAACGACGGCGGTGGTCGGACCGTGCACGCGGGGGCGCCGGGTGACCAACGCCGGGCGGAAGACCTTCTCTTCCGGGATGCACTCAAACGCGTTTTCGTAACGCGCGTCGGTCTGGTCCTGCCCGGCCGCGTCTTCGTCCGGGCAGTCGCCCGTGTGGATGACGCGCGTTAGAAGGTACTTCTTACCGGCGAGATCGTCGCGGCTGTGGTCGAGGAGATCGAACTTCAACCCAGCGGAAAAACCCGTGACGTTGCCTCGGCCTTGCCCGCGCTGGGCCTGGCGCTCGAACAGCTCGAGACGACGCGTGACGAGCGGGGCCGCTTCATCTATCGCGGACCCGTCGAACGCGTCATCGCCCTGCTTGTCGACGATCTTCCGCCGATCGGTGTGGAGGTACAGCTCTCGCACGAAACCACGCGTGGGCTGCTCGGCGAGCGCGGGATCCGGTTCGATGATGGTATCCGGGACCGTGACCGAGCCGGCGACTTTCCAGTTGTAGTGGCGCGCCGCGACCTTGTTGATCTGTTCGGGCCGACACCACTCGAAGTAGCGCAGCGATTCGCGATCCGCGAGTTCCGGCTGGTTCGGGATGATCGGTACGGCCGCGTCCATCAACACCTGGACGTCGTCGTAGTCATTGTTGTTGTCGATGAGAACGAGTTTCTCCATCTCAGCATCTGCGTCAGGCACGAAGAGATAGGCGATCCCCTCCTCCTCGAGCAGGCGCGAGACGAAGTCGAAGTCGCTCTCGGCGTACTGCACGCAATAGTCCCGCTTGGGGTAGTCGTCCGGATTGGCGATCTTGTTGGCGGCGGGGTCGTAGGTGCGGCCGTAGACCCCAAGCGCCGGCTCGAGTACCTGCTGGACGATGTCGAGGACGGTGGCGTCTTGAAAGATGCGCGTGTTGATGTTCTGCGCGAGCATCCGCAGGGCGGGTGCGACGTAGATCTTCACCAGTAACTTGTCGTGGTGAATGCCGATGTAGTCCACACGGTGGACGATCCCGAAAACCTGCCGCAATAGGTCGCCGCGCTCGATCTCCAGCTCGACGTTGGCGCCGAGAAGCTCATCGGTCGCGGCGCCAGTGTCTTCGGTGAAGATGTCGAGGACCAGCTCGTACGGCTGCGATAACGCCTCGCTGTACCTGACCCGGCGCACGCGCCACGCGGGATCAGGGCCGTCGATCACGCGGACTCGATAATCCACGACCTGAAGGCGCGCCCCCCCGAGCTCGGCCAACTGCGCGAGCCGCTGCGCGGCGTCTACGGCCGTCTGCGCCAGCTGCTGGCCCGTCTGTGCGATCTGCTGCGCCTTGCCGATATTGTCGTCGAACCCCATCCCTCGCCTCGGCGCAACCGCGCCGAGGCAACCATGGCACGGTTGCGGGGGGTCGCCAACGGGCGCCTCGGTCGTTAAGCGCGGCCGAGCGAGGGCGGCGTGGCCCATCCGGCCGCCCGCGCCCCCCATCAGCGCTCACGAGGGATTCGGGCAACTGGGCCGACGATCGCAAGCACCCACAGATTTAAGGAACCGCGGGGCACGGAGCCCACCACGTGGACGACGTCGAGCGCGATGGCGTTCCCCTGATCCGTAGACGGTTCCCGTAGACGGTTCCCGTAGACAGTTCCCGTAGACAGTTCCCGTAGACGGTTCCCGTAGACGGTTCCCGTAGACAGTTCCCGTAGACAGTTCCCGTAGACGGTTCCCGTAGACAGTTCCCGTAGACGGCTCCATAGACGACTCCCGCAGACGTCAAGCGCGTAGCTGCGCAGCGTGGTCGGGGGCACCCGCGGATTGGGCGAAGTCCGGTCGCTGGCGCTCGCCGTAAACCAGCGCCCTTAGCTGGTCCGCCACCGCGTCTATGTCGGTTGTCTCATCACCAGCCATCTCACGCAGGACAAGGCCGAGGATCGTCAGCAACACGATCTCGATCCGAGCATCGTCCTCGACTTCCAACACCGTCTTGACCGCCGCTAGATAGCTCTCCCTCGCGCGCCGAAGCGACTGCGACCACGCCTCATGGTCGTGCACCTGCGCCGAGAACTCGAGCAAGACGCGGTACTTGGCGACCATCCGATCGCGTTGCCCCGCCACGTAGCGGAGCAAAGGCCGTACGCGATCGACCGGATTCGGGAAACCCGCCAGGAGCAGCTGCGTGCCTTCGGCGACGTCTTGGGCGGATGCCACGCGAACCACCTCCTCGAACAGCGCGGCCTTGTTCGGGAAGTAGTGATACAGCGTGCCGGTCGACACGCCGACCTCCTCCGCGATCCTGCGCATCGAGACACGTTCGTAGCCCTCACGGGCGAAGGGCTCGACACATTGTGTGGCGATGTCCGAGCGCATGGCGACGTGGTCGACTTGTTTGGGCACAGCGTTTCATTATCGAACGTTCGATATAAATACAAGACGTAAAAAATCGTTTATTTTCATATACTTGTTCGCAGAGTCCGGCGCCGCGCCGAGCGCCGGCCCATGTCAAACCAGACGGCGAGTTCGCCCGCGAGCGAAGCCTCGAGGCCGCCCGCGCCAAACAGCGGACGATTCCCGTCGGGCTCGCGCAGAAACACTTGAGCGACCGCGCCCGAGCCGAGCACGCTCGACGCGAGCTCAAGCTGGAGCCCAAATCGCAAAGATGTCGGCTGCCGTCCGCGAAGCGCGACTCGATAACCGACGGATGCAACCGCGGCGGCACCAAACAACACAGGCTGGCCCGACAGCCCCGCGACGTCGCTTCTTGCGCCCCTGCGCGACACGGTGAATGGCTCGACCAGCGGACCGGCGTGCGCGGACCACTCCAGCTCGCCGCTATGGCCTGTCCAACCGCCGAGCACCGCGAGTCGCGTGCGCAAGAGACGATAGCTGGCGGCTTCCGCCGTTGCCCAACGCGCGGCGACGCCGAATGAAAATCCGCGC
>CADEGN010000153.1:0-10776 GCA_902826865.1 uncultured Myxococcales bacterium | reverse complement strand
CGGCGCACGTGCGAGCACAGTGACCCCGCGGCCGAACGTCGGCGTGCCTCGCCGCGTGGGCACGAGACCGATGACGAGTTGGGCTTGGGCCAGGCCGGCGATCCGCCAGCGGGCCGCCGGGGCGTCGTCACGTGCCGGCCTTTCGGCGCTGACCCGGGGCGGCTGGACGGGCGCAGGGGTGGGCGGAACGCGCGTGATTGTTGGGCGTACCGGGGCGCGCTGGATGGGAATCTCGGCCTCGAAGTCGGGTGGAAGGTCCTCGGCCAGGATCGCTTCGAGGAGGTTGCCGACGATCAGCGCGGCGGATCGCGCACGGTGCTCGCCGGGTGTCACTTGGCGAACGTAAGCGCGACCGTCCGAGACGATCAGCGTGACCGAGATTGGGGTTTCGCCGACAACTTCGCCGAGAACCTCGACATAGACGAACGTCTCCCCCTCGACCTCAACGAAGCCGTCGGCGTCTAGGATCACGAGTTCAGGCCAGCGGCGGCCAAGCTCGCGCCGAAGATCCACGACATCGACCGCCGTCGCGCGGACAACGAGCGGCGGCGACGCTTCCGTGCGTGGTGCACCGCGGCCCCCGGGCTCCACGGCTTCGGCGACGGCCGGCTCGACCAACGTCGCGAGGGCCGAGAAGGCCAAAACTACCGAAGGCACCACGTGCTCCGGGAAATCGTGGCATGCCTCGCTGCGCTCGTCGACCCGACTCGCGCGGACCAAACACAACGGGCCCCGCGTCTCGATCGCGGGGCCCGTCGCTTCACCCTGGCTCGCTTGGGCGCACGAAGGTGGTGATCACCCGGGCATCCCGTAGCACGCCAACGCCTCGGCCTCGCACTCGCCTGGATCGACGCCCGCCTCAAGGCAAGCGTTCCAGGCGTCGAAACATGGGTCGGGGACGTTGCCGTAGCAGGCGTTCAACTCCGCCTCGCACTCGGCCGGATCGATCCCGGAGTTCAGGCACAAGGCAAACTGATCGGCGCATGGATCGCCGCCGCCGCCGTAGCACATTTCGAGATCGGCCTCACATTGCGCGGGATCGTTCATCGAGTCCAGGCACCCGGCATAGGCGTCAACACAGGGGTCGCCACCGCCGCCATAGCACTCGTTGACCGCGGCCTCGCACTCGGCCGGATCGATGCCGGTGGCCAGGCACTCATCCCAGATACTCGCGCACGGGTCAGGTGGGTAGCACTGGTCGAAGACCGAGATGCAGTCCTCCTCATTGCCGCCGGCGGCTACGCACTCATCGAAGGCTTGCTGGCACGGGTCGATCGGCATGCAGGCCTCGAGGATCCCGTCGCACTCGCCCGGATCTTGGACCACGGCGAGGCACTGCTCCCAAGCCTCGGCGCAGGGATCGGGATCGGGCGTCGGGAAGCACATCTCGAGGATCGGATCGCACTCCGCCGGATCGGCGACCTGGTCGAGACACGCCCCGTAGGCGTCAAGGCACGGGTCGGGCTCTGGCTCGGGATAGCAGGCCGCGAGGATCGCCTCGCATTCCATGGGATCGCCGCCCTGGTCAATGCACTGACTGTAGGCGTCGAAACATGGGTCGACATCCGGCGGTGGGTAACACGCGTCGAGGATTGCCTGGCAGTCGTCCATGCCACCGCTCCATTCGATGCACTGCCCGAAGGTGTCCCAACAAGGATCGACTGGAGGTTGACATGCGTCGAGCACGGGTTGACACGCTTCAAAGTCATTCGTCTGGGCGACGCAGTCCTCGAAGGCATGGCGGCACGGGTCAGCAGGATCACATGGCGGAGGTGGCGGCGGCTCGCAGCCGCAGTCGTGTCCGTTGGTGTCCCCCGGGATACCGCCGTCGCCGGCCATACCGTCATCGCCAAAGCCCGGAATCTCGGGGTCGCACCCGGCCAGCACGAGGAATGCACCCGCGGTGGAGGCCCGACGCAACCACGACGTAGCGATCGAAATCTGAATCGTCATCACAAATCCTCCGCATGGGCGGGCCTGCGTCGTCGACGCTGCGAACCATTCGCGGCGTCGGGGCAGCGCGACCGTCCCTTCAGCTGGTCATTGCCGCGAGGCAACGCGACCTAACACCGCGCGTATCTACATTGGACACATCGGCTCGATGAGCGGATCGAAGCAGCAGGGATCGGCGGGATCGAACTCCGCACAGCATGGCGGCGCGTTACCGGTGCGACAGCAGAACGAGTCTGGCTCCGCGCAGCACGGATCGTCGACGCCGCCAGGTGCGCAGCACCCTTCCGGCGCCGAGCAGCACGCGGCCTGCGGGGAAAGGCAACACAAGCTCATTGGGTCGACACAGCACGCCGATTCGATGTCGAAGCAGCAGGGATCGTCCGGGTTAAATGGATCGCAACAGCCACCGTTTAGGCAGCACGCTGAGTCGGGCGCAAGGCAACAAACGTCGTTTTCGGGCGCGATGCAGCATGTCGACATCGGATCGACGCAGCACGGAGCTGTTGGTTCGTAGCAACACGGGTCGCCGCAACAACGGTCGCCACAGCACGGGTCGCCACAGCACGGGTCGCCACAGCACGGGTCGAACCCGGTGCAACAGGGCACAACGCCAGGGGGGCAGCAGGCTGGATCCGACGGATCCTGGCAGCAGGCCGGGTCGTCGAGAACGGCGCAACACCAGGGGTGGCCCGGTGCTGCGCAACATGCAGGATCGCCCGGCTCGACACAGCAGGTCGGGTCGGTCGGATCCGCGCAGCACCACAAATCGGAGAACGGATCGCAGCACCACGGATTGCCGGGCGTCGAGCAACAGCCGACGTCGCCGGGGAAGCGACAACACTGGGGCCCCTCGCAGGGTGGTTCGATCGGCAGGTCCTTGGGAGGTGGCGTTCCGCAGGTGGGTTCGCAACCTGGGTTCGTCCCGGCCTCGCCGAATGTCGAGGGGCCGTCGTCGTCGTTCACCGCGGACGTGGCGTCGGTTGTGCCAACGAACAGCTCCTCGACCCGACACGCGACCAGCGCGACTGCGGCCGCGGCCGCGAGCCCCAGGCGGGTCACGGGGCGCTCGTGGCTGCGTCAGCGGAGGCGACCCAACGATTGGCGACGGCTCGATGGGCCCCGCTCGGAAAATCCGCGACGTAACCGCTCCAGCACGACGGCTTATCATCTGCGTCGGCTGTCCGGCACAGTCCAGCGCGCGCGTCATCAGAGAAACGCCCGTTGGGAAACCGCTCGAGGTACGCGCTCCACAGCGCGCGACGTTCGCCAACTGCAGCTTCGCGTGTGAGTACAAAGCGATCGGCGAACGCAAGCTCGACCCGAGGATGTCTCCCACCGCGGCGAATGATCTCGGCGTAGCTACTGTCGGCCAGATCCCGTCGACCACGTGCGAGCGCAGCGTCGGCGCGCGCCTCGAGTTGCGCGAGCGCGTCCTCGACTGGAACCCTGGTCGCGCCGCGGCGTGGAACCGAGGGTGAGTCGCTGGAGAGCTCGTCGGGTTCGAGTGGCGCGGGTTCGTTGGGCACCACGAACTCGGCCGGCGCGATCGGAGGGCCCGACGGCTTCTCCGGGCCATCCCCACCCGAGCGACGAACGGGTGCAATCGGCGGATCTTCCGCGCGACTTGCGTCGTGGATGTCCGCGCTCGCGTCGACGACCGCAAGCGCCTGCGATCCCGCGCGGCTACTGCTGGTGTCGTCCGCGCGCCACCCCTTCAGGACCTGCGGCACGATGATGGCGATGGCGGCCGCCGCCGCGACCATGAAGATCACAGCATAACGTGGCGCGGACGCTACGCGGGGCCTCGTCCACGCCGGCACTCCATCTTGCTCGCGCGCATCGATGTCGCGCTGCGCCTCGGCACGCGCGGCCGCGACAAAGGGAACGAGCTCGTCCGATCCGCCTGCCGCCTCGCTCGTCCCACGGCCGAGTCGGCTTCGGTTCACGCTACGATCGATCGCCGCGGTTGAGATGGCTTGCGGATCGATCCGATGCGCCCGCGCGACGATGGCCGCGAACGCCGGACGGACGTGCCGCCGCACGTCGTCCTCGGCCGCGCGATCTGCCCCATCGACGAACGCGTCGAGCTCGCGCTCGGGGGCGACGTCGGGGCGATCGCGGCGGTCGGTCATGGGCCGCCCCCATCGTACCGCGACAGCCATCCCCGACGCGCCAGTTCCTCGCGGATGCGCACGCGGGCGCGATTGACCCGAACCGCGAGATTCTCGGCCGTGATGCCCAGGCGGTCGGCCGCTTCGGCGGTGGACATCCCCTGCAGCTCGCGTAGGACGAACGCTTCCCGCCAGCGCGCAGGCAGGTCATCAAGCACGGCGTGCAGGGCGCGCGATCGCTCGCGACGCATGTGGCCGTGATCCGGGTCGCCATGGGTCCCCGGCGCCACCACCCGGTTGACCAGCTCGAGACGCTCATGCGCCTTCGCGCCGTTGCGCTGTTTTCGCCAGTACTTCCGCACCACGTTGAGGGCGATGCCGTGCAGCCAGCCCCCAGGCGATCGGTCCGGATCGAAGCGCCGATGGCACGCCATGGCCTGGGCGAACGTCTCCTGCGCCAATTCCTCCGCCACGGTGGCATCACCGGTGAGATAGCGGAGCTGGCGGAAGATGGACATGTATTGGTCCTCGTAGATCAACGCCCAGGCCGAGACATCGCCGGCTTGGGCGCGAACGAGCACGGCAGGATCGAGCGACGAATCGCCCGACTCGCCGCTCGCACAAGTTGCGGGGAGATCCTCAACCGGACGAAGGTGTGGAGGATGAGTGGGCATATTCCGACGCTGTTGATGGCGCCGGGTCGTGCATTCCTTCCCCCCAATCGCTCGCGGCTAACGGTACCCGTGTCGATCGCGTCGGCGGGGCGGAAGCGTCCAGCGCAGGTGCGCGCGCGGGCTGCCCGCGAAGCGGGTGCCCGGGTCGGCGCGGCGCCCGCCTGTGGCTCAGGGCGTGGGCATCCAAAGCCGGACGTTGCGGTCCTCCGGCAGTCCCTCGCCCTGCTCATTCCAACCCGACGTCAGATCCATGATCCCACGCAGTCGTCCCTCCGCGGCCAGCTCGTCACCCTCGAACGAGATGTCGAGCGCCACCGAAGTGAGGCTGAGCCAGCCGTTGTCCTCGTCGCGAATCTCGAAGATCCGGACCTGGTGCGGATGATCGGCGATGGCCGACGTGATGATCTCCCAGTACGCATGTCCGCCCGTCGGTTCATTCGCGCGCACGCGATGCACGTGCGAGTGACCGCAAAGGTGAGCGATGACGTTCTGGTACTCCCCGAGCAGGGCCTGGAAATCCCCCGTGGTGAGCGCGTCGGGCTGCGGCATGCCGCCAAGACCTCCGCCATCCTCAAGCGACGTCGACGCGTGGTGCGACGAGAGCAGGACCCACTTGCCGTCGGTCTCGGCCTGATCGAGCGCAGGACGGAGGAAGTCGTCGACCTCAATCTGCCGAACAAGTCCGGTGGATGCCCCCGTCTGGGCCGCCGTGTCGACGGCGATGAAGCGGATCTCAGTTCCGGGGATGTCGAAGGTGTAGTTCGCCTTCCCCGAGTCGATCACCGCTTGCGATAGGCCGTGGCCGTCGCCGCTGCTGCGCACGATGTCGAGCAGGCTCGAGCCGTCGAGCAGCGCGCGATTGTCGTCGGGGACCACGGGCCCCATGAAGGGCGGCCCGCCGGGCATCGTCCAGTCGCGCGTGGCGGCGTTGACCGTATCGCCCACGGCCAGCTCCTCGCGGCCCGCGATCGGTAAATTGCCCTGAACGAGCACATCGTGGTTGCCCATGACCCAGTACCACGGCACATCGAGGCCAACCGGGGCGAAACGATCCTTGGGGTCGTTGTTCTCGCCCGGCACCGGATCATCGTCGTCCCCCGAATCGCACTCGACGACGTCCGCTCCGTCGAGGATCGAGACGAACCAGTCGACCTCGTTGGTCTGGGCTGAGTCGGCGTTGTCACCCCCGAGAACGACGAAATCGATCGGGGTTTCGGCATGGACGGCGTTGATGGTCCGGACAGCCGCGTTGAGCATCCGACACTCGTAGGCTTCCTGCGGGCGGAACGCGCCGGAAAACGCCTCATCGTTGTCGACGCTGATGAATCGCAGGGGCGACTCGTCGTCGGCCAGCTGCGTGTCTGCCAGGTGGACGAAGCGCGAAATGAGCGCGGCGTTGGGACCGGGCGTGGGCACCGGCGAGCCATCGATAGTAACGTCGATGATGTCCTCACCGGGAGCATCGGTCTCCTCGCCGAATCCATCGGCCAGCATCATGTCAACGTCGGCGACCACGCGCGGGTCGTTGACTGGCTCCTCGGAGATCTCGTGGGTCGGCGTGCGTCGGACCTCTGTCGTCAGTGGCGCCTCCGTGAGCGGCGGCAGTGGCTCGGGTAGATCTTGGGAACCGGTGCTACTTCCGCCCGTCGACTCCGAGCCCGAGGTGTCCGCGGCGGTGGTGTCCGGGGAAATCGAGGTCGATGGCGTGCCGCTCGAGTCGCTGCCGGTGGTTGAACCAGCGTCGGTTGTACCGTCGCCCTCCGCGTCGCCGTCACCCTTGCACGACGTGAGCACGAACAGCCCGAGCACTACTTTGCGCGCTGCATGTGAAACCATGGACATGGATGCTACGAGATCGCGCCGCCTCTGTCACAGCCCCCACGAGAAAGCGATCGTGCGCCGTGCGAACGTGCTGGCCTCCGCGGGGCGCGGCCGCCGGCGCGCATCCGCCCACCCGGGACGAGCAACCCGTGGTGAACTCCGCGGGCTGCTTAGGGAGGCGTGATCGGGGCGATCCAGCGATACACGTAGTGGTCGCGTTGCTCCGGCGGCGGCCGGTGATGCTTCGCCCGGATGGTCCACACGCGATCGTAAGACACGCCCGCGATATCAAAGTCGTGCGAGACCACCCGCGATCCGTCACGCAGCTTCGCCAACTGCGGTAGCAGGCGGACGTTGATCGACGGGAGCAGGTACAGCGTCACTACCGTCGCACCGCTGAGGTCGACGTCGAAGATGTTCTTCTGCTCGATCGATACAAGGTGGCCGACCTTTGCCTTTTCCACATTCGCCCGCGCTTCGCTCACGCGATCGGGATCTAGATCGAAGCCGACCGCGCGCACGCCATATCGCGAAGCCGCGGCGATGACGAGCCGACCGTCACCGCAACCGAGGTCGTAAACGACATCGTCCCTCCGGATCTCTGCCACCTCGAGCATCTTGCGCACGACGTTTGGCGGGGTCGGCACGTACTCGATGTCGAGCGCGGGTCGCTCCGACGCCGGCACTGCCTCCGTCGGCGATGCCGCCTCCACCGGCGACGCGGCGGGCGACGGCGTCGCAGACGCGCGCGGAGTGACTGCAGCGTCGATGGGTTGGGCAGGATCGGACGCGGAGGCGACACTCGTCGCGCCCCGCGGCGCCGTCGCGATCACCTGACTGTGGGGATCTACCTGCGGTTCTCCGCCGCGCTGGTTCGTCGCCGGCGCGGAGCAAGCCACCACGGGAACAACGAGCGGGAGGACCCGAAACCAGAAGGGCAGCATATTTCGAGCGCCGAGCAACGCAGCCATGCGGGCCGAGGGCGATGGTATCGCGTCGCGGAGTCGCACCACGAGGGCGGTGTTATTTTCGTCGTGAATCAGGTCTCCAGGGGACTAGTTCTCCGCCAGCCACTCGTCGACGTCCGCGACCGCGTCCACGCCCATGGGCCCCAGCGCGGCATAGCGCGCCCGCGCAGCCCGGACAAGGGCGCGGGCGTCCGCACGATCACGTCCAGCGGCCACCCGAGTCATCCCCAATCCATACTCGATATTCGCCTGCAGCAGCGGCGGGACGGCCGTATGCTGCGCGATCTCATGGGCGCGCTCGATCGCCCGCAACGCGTCTTCGTGCCGACCCAAGGCGCCGTGGCTGCCGCCGAGTCCCAAGAGCGGCTCGACGAGGTCGCGCGCCAGGGGCCCGGCCGCCTGCTCCGTCACCTCGATGCTCTGGCGGAAAGCCGTGGCAGCGTCCTCGTGACGATTGAGCGCGCGAAAGATGTTTCCGAGGTTGCTGGCAAGCGGCGCAACGTCGGCATGCATTGGACCGGGCCGCGCGCTCAGGTTCGCGATCGCCTCGGTCAACAGGCCGGCCGCGCCGACCAGATCTCCGCTCTCGGCCAGGGCCGCCGCGAGATTCGATCGCGCCACCGCGCTTCTCGGGTGGGTTGGCCCGACATCTTGCTCGATGAGCGTCAGCGCCAGGCGAAGGTGCACGATCGCGTCCGCATGCCGCCCGATGGTGGCCAGGGTCGCCCCAAGCACGCCATGACTCGCGCTGCAGCTCGGCGACGCCGCGCCGTAGATGTCTTCGTGCATGGCGAGCGCGGTCTGGGCATCTTCGATCGCGCCGGCGTAGTCTCCCAGCTCGAAGCGGAGGCCGGCGAGATTCCGTCGCGCGCTGGCGATCTCCGGGTGCGGCGACGGCAGGACGCGCTCCAACACGGTCAACGCGCGCAGGGTGTTTTGCAACGCCTGATCGTAATGGCCAGCCGCCGCGAGCGCCCCCGCGAGGACCATGGCCGCACGGGCGGTCGCGGGGTGATCGGGACCGTGCACGCGCTCGGCGATCTCGAGCGGGACTTGGGCCGTCTCGATCGCGTCGCGCAAACGACCTCCCTCCCGATACGCCGCCGCCAAACCCTCGAGCGGAGAGATCCGCGCGAGCTCATCGGCCCCTCGCTGGCGGAGCTCCTCGAGCGCGAGCTCGTATTCCGCAACGGCTTCGATATAGGCGCCACGATTGGACAGGAGCCCCCCTCGAGCTTCATGCAGTCGCGCGACGAAGCGCGAATTCGGCCGACGCCGCAACTCCGCCGCCGCGTAGGCAGCCCAGCCATCTGCCTCCGCAAATCGCCGCTGGTGGCCCGCAAGCAGCCTCGCGAGCTCGATCGCGGCCTCGACCTCCACCTCGGCGTAGTCGATCGCCTGGGCCGCGAACGCAGCGTCGATCAAAATCGACTCGGCTTCGAGGGGACGACCCATCGCCTTGACCGCGAGGCCGCGCAAGAGCGCCGCTTCGGCGACCACCCGAGCACCGGCGTTGGCGTCAGCGGCGATCTCGGTCGCGGCCTCCTGGGCTGCGTGCGCTCGTCCAGCGAGCAACGACATCTGCGCACGCCCGAGTTGCTCGCGCAAAAACGAGTGCCCTTCATCCCCCTCGGCGTAGGCTCCCTCCGGGGGTTCGAGGCAGGACTCAGGCGGCCGCAGCCCGCGGGCGGCGGAACTCGCCCGCTCCGCCTCGGCGGGCGCCAGTTCTGTCAGCACATCGAGGGCGCCGGCAAGCTGCGCGCGCGCGACCTCGAGGCACATGATGCGTGCGTCGAGGGCCCCGTCCGATTTCGGCTCTTGTCGGCCCCGCATGCAAACCTCCCGATGGGTGGCGGCCCAGCGTGCGGTCCATCCGTCGAGCGTGCCTGTGACGTCCTCGGCTGCACGCGCACTGAATGCGGCAGGGCCCGCGCGCAGCGACTGCACCACGCGCGCACGCACGTCGGCGTGCCACACTTCGGCCATGCTCTGTGTCCCCCGTTCGCAGGGTATCGGGTGGGGTGCATAGTTTAGGGCGGCGGCCCCGACGATCGCCACGGGCAGGCCGAGGGCCACGAGTGCGCGGCGTCGGCCCGTGCGCAGGCGCTGCAGGATCTCGATCAACCCATCGACGTCGGCCGGCCGGAGTTCGCCCTCTTCAAGACGCTGCAGCGCCCGCGGCAGAGGCCCAGTTCGCGCTTGTAACATCAGGCGTGCGATCGCCAGCAGCGCCTCAAGATCGTCCGTTCCCGAAGCAGCGCTCGCAGGAGTGAGCACCGTGAGGGGATCCGCGGGCAGTGCGAGCGCCGTGGCATTCGGGAAAACCGGGAAGCCGCCGAGCCGCAGATGAGATGCCACCGTTCGGCCCGCGGTTGACGTGATCCTCACGCATTCAGGAGTCAGGGCGCCATGCACCGCCCCGGCTTCGTGGGCGGACGCCACCGCGCGCGCGAGCGCGATCAAGATGGGCAGCAGGTCGGCGACCGGTCGCTTGGACGCCGCGAGCCACGCGGGCAACGTCTGTCCTTCGGCAAACTCCATCGCCACAAACACGCCTGCGCCTCCCTGACCCACATCGTGGATCGTGAGAAGATGAGGATCGGTCACGGCTGCGAGCCGCCGTGCCCGACGCACGAGCGCCTCCCCGGCCGGATCTCCGCCGCCGGGAGCGACGGCCAACACCACGCGCCGATCGAGCAGTGGATCGAACGCGAGGTAGCGCTCGATCGTCGCCTGCCCACCGATGCGCTCGAGCACGAGATAGCGCTCGAAGCTGCTGCCGCGCGAACGTGGCGGGTTCGCGTCACCCAGCGTGGGCGCCGTATCTCCGAGGAGCAGCCGTGACGCCTCGAGATTCACCCCAGCCGCGAGCGTAGCGTAGCGTAGCGTAGCGGAGCGCGCGCGCGCGCGTGCAAGGCGACTCGTGGGGCAAAAAACGGCGATCACCTGCACGCGCTGCGCCCGGCGAAGCGCTGCCCGGGGCAAGAGCCACTGGCTGAGAACGTTGTCCCGTCGCAGCCACAGTACTCGCGTAGGTCTTTGGTGCAGCTCCTTCCCGCGGGCGCGCACGTGCCGGGGCGGTCGCAACCCTCGCCCTCACAGATGCCGCTTGCACACTCGACGCCGAGCACGCACGCGGAACCATCGGGTTTCGCCGACGAGGATTCGCAGGCGCCGCGGTGGGCGAAGCGTCGCCCCGGGCACCGCCCCGAGGCGCGGAACTCGACGCCATCGCAACCGCAGTAGAGC
>CADEGN010000152.1:2804-19266 GCA_902826865.1 uncultured Myxococcales bacterium | reverse complement strand
TGGCGCTCGGTCCTGCGCGAAGACGGCTACGATCCGCGGGCCCAGGCCGCGTTGGAGCGGTTGTATCGTGCCGGAGGCAAGTGGACGGCGCTCGTCGACCTCCTCAAGGACGAGGCCGAGCGGCTCGCCGCCAGCCCTGGGGCAGCCGAGCAGCGGATCGCTCGTCTCCTCGAGATCGCCCAGCTGTACCGAGATCGACTCAAGCTCGACACGATGGCGCTCGCGACCCTGCAGCGGATCCTCGACGTCGATCCGCACCACGAGGCCAGCCTCGAGGCCCTCGCGGAGACCTATGCCAAGGCGGGTCGCCACAACGACTTGCTCGGGGTCTATCAGCGGCGGATCGACGCGGCGCGGGAAGCAGGTGATCGGGCGCGTCAAGCGGATCTGCTGCGCAAGGTCGCGCGCATTTGGGTCGACGACCTCGGCAACCCACAGCGCGCGCTCGAACCCCTACAAACCGTTCTGGATCTGGATCCTCGCGACGGCGAAGCACGCAGTCAGCTCGCGCGGATCCACGAGCTACGCCGCGATTTCCGGGCCCTCATCGCCCTACGTCGTCAAGAACTCGACGGGCTCGACTCGGCGGATGCCCTGGAGCTGCGGCTCGAGCTTGCCCACCTTGCGGAGGAGCGCCTGGGCGATCGGCGCGAGGCGGTCGCTGCCTACAACGATGTCCTCACCCATCACGGAGACGACGCGCGCGCACTCGTCGCCCTCGCACGCCTTTACGAGCGCGAGTCGCGATGGCCATCGGCGGCCGAGGTTCTGCACCGTCAGCTAGCCCACGCCGATTCCGATGCCGCCGTGGGCATCCTCATCGCGCTCGGCAACATCTACTCCGATCGACTCGCGAGTCGTGACGATGCGGTCGCGGTGTGGTCCGAGCTGTTGCGCGTGCACCCTGGCCACGATCGCGCGCTTCGGCGCTTGCGTGATGCCTACGTCGCCGCGGGCGAATGGGATGAGCTCCAGGCGATGTACGCCGGCCAGGGGCGCTTGGCCGACGTGATCGACGTTTTGCAGGGCGCCGCTGATCGCCTGCCCGACACCGAGTCACGGGTGGCTTTGTACCGGCGGGTGGCCGCGCTATGCCAGGGGGAGCTCCGTCAGCCCGAGCGGGCACTGCGAGCGCTTGAGCGAACCCTTGCGATCCAGCCCGACAACCTCGACGTGGCGCGCGAGCTGGTCCCGATCTACCGCGAGCAGCGCAACTGGGCGCGTCTGCTGGGGACCTACGAGGTGTTGATGCGTGCGGCCGCAAACGACGATGAGCGACTCGAGCTCATCGATGCACTGCGGCGGATCTCCGAGGAGAAGCTCGCGTCGCCGGCCCTCACGCTGCAGTGGGCGGCGGAGGCCTACCGACTCCGCCCCGGCGATGCGACGCTGCGGGCCAATCTCGAGTCGGCGGCCGAGCGCGCCGATGGCTGGGACGAGATCAGCCGGATCTTCGAGGCGCGCATCTCGGAGCCGGCGGTCGCAGACGACGAGCGGCTGGCCTTGCTCGACAAACTCGCGATCGTCGCGCGCGACAAGCTGTCGAAGCCCGACGACGCGCAGCGGCACTACCGGAGGATCATCGCCCTCGACCCACGCAACGCCGGGGCAATGACGGCACTCGAGTCGATCTACACGGCGACACGGCGCTGGGAGGACCTGGCGGAGGTCTATCGCCGGCGCCTCGAGGTGGAGGGCGACGCCGACGTGCGACTCGCGACCGTTCGCGCGCTTGCGCGGCTGCAGGAGGAGGAGCTTGGCGATCTCGACGGCGCCGTCGCCAGTCACACCGCCGTGCTCGCGGCCGCGCCTGAGGATCCCCGTCCGCTCGACGCGCTGGCCCGGATCCACCGCAATCGCGGAAACTGGGCCGAACTCGGCGACGTCTTGCGCGCCAAGCTCGAGCGCGAGACGTCGCATTCCCGCCGCGCTTCGCTGATCTTCGAGCTCGCCGACGTACACGCGACGCGGCTCGCCGATACGGCAGCCGCGACCACCGGTTTTCTCGCGGTGCTTGAGCTCGAGCCCGAACACGAGCCTTCGGTCATCGCGCTCGAGGGCCTGCGCGAAGCAGACCCAAGCCAGTGCCTCGTGATCATGCGCGGTCTGCTACCCTACTACCGTCGGGTCGACGACCGCAGGCGCGAGGCTGAGGCCTTGGAGGTGATCGTCGCGGCCGAGACGGACCAAGCCGCGCGCCTGGCTCTCTCCGAACAACTCGCCGCGATCTACGAGAAGATGCCCGACCGGCGTGATGACGCGTTGCGCATCCGCGGTGAGCTGCTGCGCGCGCAGCCGCACGTGTACCAGGGGCGCCAGATCTTCTGCAGGTTGGGCGCGGAGATCGGTCGGGTGGTCGATGTCGCGCACGCTTACCAAGAGGTCCTTGGTGATCTCGCGCGTGAAGCGGAGGCCGCCGACGCCGAGGGTAGGACCCTGGAACGCGAGCGCGTGGCGCTGCGCCGCGACCTGTTGCTGGAGCTGGCGGCGATCCGCCGCGACCGGCTCGGCAGCCCTGGGGGCGCCGAGCAAGCCTATGCCGAGGTTCTTGAGCAGGACGAGACCCATCAGGGCGCCTACGAAGCGCTCGAGGCCCTGCTGCGCGCCCGCGGGGCCCATGCCGAGCTCCGTGCGCTGTATCGCCGACGCGTCGATGTCACGTTCAACGCGCGCGAGCAAAAGGAGCTGCTGTCCCGGATCGTCGACTTGTCGCGCGCCGTGCTCGACGATCGTGCGACCGCGGTCGCCACCGCGGAGGAGCTGCTCGACCTCATCCCCGACGACATGCCGACCATCGAGCTGCTCGCGTCGATGTATGAGATATCGAGCGACCACGGCGAGCGGATCAAACTAGAGGAACTGCTCGGGCGAATGGCGGAGCTGGAGCGCGATCGAAAGGCTGCGCGGAGCCTCCAGGTGCGGCGTGCCATCTTGCGGATGCAGGATCTTGGGGACGCCGTTGGGGCCGTCGATCTGCTTGGCCAAGTGCTGGGGGAGGATCCCGACGATACCCGTGCGCGTGGCCTGCTCGAGGAATTGATGGGGGTCTCGGAGGTCTCGCTGCAGGCGTGCGCCTTGCTCGAACCGATTTACGCCCGTCGTGGCGATCACGAGGGCCGGATTCGCGTGCTCATGGTTCGGCGCGAACACGCTGAGGCAGAAGGGGCGCGGGACCAGGCGATCACATACCTGAGTGAGATCGCCCGGATTCGCGAGCACGAGCTCGGCGATCGCCACACCGCATTCGCGGTCGCACGCGAGGCGTTTCTCGCCGACCCTCGGCGTAGCGACACGCGGGCAGAGGTCGAGCGCTTAGGCGATTCGCTCGGGCGTCACGCCGAACTCGTCGAGCTGTGGCGGCTCGCCCGCGACTCCGAAGCCGGGCAGGATCCCGCGCTGCGCATCGATCTCACCCGGCGGATCGCGGAGCTGCTCGACGATCGTCTGCGCGACGGCAACGGAGCGCGAGCTGCTTGGGCCGAACTTGTCGCCATCGACTTGCCTGACGTTGCCTTGGCCCAGCGCGCCGCGACGGCGCTCTGTCGCTTGCATCTCGAGGCCGGTGACGGGCCAGCGCTTGTCGACGCGAAGCGGGCGTTGCTCCGCTTTGCGGGTGATACCGACACCCACGTTCGCATCCGGCTCGAGATCGCGGAGATCCAGGAGCAGCTCGGCGATCGCGTGGGTGCGGCCGTGACCCATAGCGAGGTCCTGGACCTGATGCCCGGGAGCCTTGCCGCCCTCGATGCGCTCGAGCGGCTGTTTCTCGAGGAGCAGGAGTGGCAACGGCTGTGTGAGGTTCTGGAGCATCGCATCGGTGTGACGCCAGATCCTAAGCAGAAGGGCGCGATTTGGCGGCACATCGGCGAGGTCCAACGCGACCAGCTCCACGACCTGCAGCGGGCGCTCGCGGCGTTTCAATCAGTGCTCGAGCTCAAGGTCGGACGAGAGGACACGATCGCGGCCCTGTCGGCCCTCGTCGCGCTCTATGAGAAGCTGGAACGCTGGCCGGATATCGACGAGGCGCTGCGCCGCCTGACCGCGTTGGCCGACAGCGACAACATTCGCGTGGAGTTGCTCAGCCGCACCGCGATCGTCGTTGGTCGTCGCCTCGGTCGCGGGGCCGATGCGTTGGAATTGCTCAAGCGCGCGCTCGACCTCGCGCCGACCCATGCGAATGCACGGGCGGAGGTCGCTCGCTACCTTGAGGGGGACGACACCCGCGAGCGGGCGATCCGAATCCTGATGCCGCTCTTCGAGGCCGAGCAGAACTGGCCGGAGTTGCTCGCGCTCGAGGAATTGCAGGCACGCAAGCAACCGTCCGGACGCCGGCGCCTGGCGGCGTTGTTGCGGGTCGCCAAGACCCAAGAGGAGAGGATCGGAGATCCGCAGCGGGCGTTCTCGGTGTTGTGCGAGGCGATGACAGAGGCTGCCGATCAGCCCGAGCTCGCCGAGGTCCTCGGCAAGGTCGAGCGTCTCGGGGCGGAGGCCGATCGCGCCGAGGGGCTGCTGGCGGCGTACGCATCCACGGCCGATCACATTCTCGACGCAGATCTGCAACAACGGGTATTGCGCGCGATGGGGCAGGTCGCTCTCGACCGACTCGGCCGCTTGGACGACGCCAGACACGCCTACGAGCGCGTGATGGCGCTGCATCCCGGCGATCCGCAGGCGGCCGATGCCCTCGAGCGGATCTACCTTCAACAGGCGGAGTTTGAACCGCTCGCGAACCTGTTGGCTGGCCGGGCCGACCGCACCGCCGACGTCACGGTCCGGGACGGCTTCCTCGCCCGTGCCGCCGACATCATGCGCCGGCAGCTCGAACGGCCTGAGGACGCGATCCGCCTCTACGAGCGCCTCTCGGCGGAGGGGCTTTCGCGCCCCGACGTCAAGGACGCCCTCGAACACCTCTATGAGGTGACGGGCCGATGGCGCGAACTGACCGCGCATCTTGGTCGCAAGCTGACCGCGCAAACCGGGCACGCTGCGGTGGACGCCCACCTGCGGCTCGGTCGGCTCTACGGTGAGAAGCTCGATGATCCGGAGACTGGGATCCGTCATCTTGCGACGGCGCTCAAGCTCGATCCCGATCACGCGGTGGCGACCGCGGAGCTCGGTCGCTATCTCGAAGATCCGAGCATGCGTGTGCGCGTTGCCGAGCTGCTCGAGCCGGTTTTCGCGGCGGTAGGCGACTGGCACCGGTTGATTCAGATCCACGAGATCCGTCTCGCCGAGGCGGCCGACGACGGGGCGCGTAGCAAGAACCTCCTGCGTATCGCGCAGATCGAGGAGGAACAGCTCGAAGAGCTCGACCGCGCCTTCGACAGCTACACGCGACTATTCCGCGAGCAGCCGGGCGATCGTTACGTCCGCGATCAGTTGGCGCGCCTCGCTGGCGTGCTCGGCCACAGCGAACGGTATGCCGAGCTGCTGACGTCGTTTGCCGGCGATGAAGGGGCGGCCGATCAGGGGGACGACATCCTCTCGATCGTGCGCGAGGCCGCCGAACTGTGGATCGGTCCCTTGCGCCAGCCGGCCCGTGCTGTGCCACTGTTCGAACGCTTGCTTGCCAGCCGACCGGGCGACATCCCGCTGTTCTCCCAGCTGGAGCGTGCGCTGATGGAGGCCGAGAGCTGGCGGGCCTTGGCCGATGCGTACTGGCGGGCAGTCGACGGCTCGGTCGCTGTCGATCGCCAGATCGAGCTTCTGCGCCGCCTCGCCGGATTGGCCCAGGAACAACTGAACGACAAGCACGAGGCAGCGCGGGCGTACCAGCGCATGCTTGAGCTGCGACCGGACTACGAGCTGGCCCGCACGCGCCTCGAGCAGAACCTCGGCGAACTCGGTCGACATGCCGATCTGCTGGATGCACTGCGCGATCGTCTGGTCCGCACCTCCAACGCGGACGAACGCAGTCGCGTCGCGATGCGCATCGCGCAGCTGCAGGAAGGCCCGCTCGAGGACGCCGAGGGGGCGGTCGACACCCTCGAGTCGATCCTGAACGAGACCACCGACGATCGCGAGGCGGTGGCCATGCTTGAGCGGATCGCCCAGACCCGGAGCGCCATGCGGCCGCGCTTGCTCGCGATCCTCCGCCCCATCTACGAGCGCGCTCGGAACACGCAACGTCTCGTGGAGGTGGATGAATGGCAGCTCGCCCACACCAGCGACCCGGCCACGCGCCACGAGTTGTTCTTCGAGATGGCGACGCTGCAGTTGCGCGGGCATGACTCGACGGAGGCTGGCTTCGCGGCGCTGCTGCGCGCTTTGGCTGAGCCCGGCCCGCCGGAGGCACTTGCGCGACTCGATGCCGAAGCTGCGCGCATCGCATCCCTGCTCCAGACCGAAGCACGACTGGTGGAGGCCCTGGTGGCCGCGGCCGATGGTCCCGCGCTGACCGGCGATACCGAGCGTCGGGTGGAGTTGCTCGTGTGGGCGGCGAAGTTGCGCCACGGTGCCGGGGACGTGGCCGGTGCCGCCGACGTCCTGCGCCTCGCACTGGCGAGCGATCCAGACCACGGGCCGGCGCTCGAGCTGCTCGACGCCGCGCTCGGGCGCCAGGGCGATGCCGCGGCGCTGGTCGAGGTATTGGCGAAGCGTGCCGACCTGGCGACAGATGATCGCGATCGGGTCGAGCTGATCCGCCGCCGAGCGACTCTGCTCGACGATGCGCTGGCCCAGCCGGACAACGCCGAGGTGGCCTGGCGTGCGCTGCTCGACATTGAAGCTACCGATCGCGACGCGCTGGCTCGCTTGGCGGTCTCCTACGAGCGTCGGGGTGCGGTCGCCGAGCTCATCGATGTGACCGAACGGCAGATCGAGGGGGCGCTGCCCGGCGAGGCCCGGCGCGCGTTGCAGTTGCGACTCGCTGGGTTTCACCGGGCGCGAGGAAATCGCAGCGGTGAGATAGACACGCTGCAGACGCTCCTCGGCGAGCGGACGGATGATGCCGAGGCGATGGCGACGCTGACCGCAGCGTTGCTCGCCGAGGGTCGCAACGAGGAAGCTGTGGATGTGTTGCAGCGCCGCGCCGAGTTCGCGCGCACTGAAACGGAGCGGGCCGCGTTGCTGCATGAGACCGGTCGACTCCAGGCTGGGCCGATCGGCGACGTTGGCGGCGCGATCGAGTCATACAAGCGCGCCCTCGAGTTGGTGCCGTCGTTCAATCCGGCGCTGGCGGACCTCGTAGCCCTCGCGAAGCTCGAAGGCAGTCATGACACCGCGGCTGCTGCGGTGATGGGACGACTCCAGGAGGCCGGACGGTTTGCCGAGCTCGCAGAGGTCCTGCAGGCGCGGATTCGGCTGGTCGAGGATCCGGACGAGCGCGCGGCGGCGCTGCAGTCGCTCGCCCGGTTGCGGATCGAGCGGCTCGAGGATCCCGCCGGCGCGCTCATTTGCTACGACGAACTGCTCGGCCTCGTTGAGGGCGGCGCACTTCGAGATGCCCTGGAACGTGGGGGGCGTCTCGCCGTCGAGCTAGGTCGCGGGGCCGAGCATGCCGACAAGCTGCGGGCGCTGGCGATGGAGGTCGAACGCGACCCGAACGCGCGGGTGATGATCGCTTCGTACGCTGCCCAGCTGGCCGAGGAGATCCTCGGGGACTCGGTGCTGGCGCTCGCGATCCTCGGCCCACTGGTGAACGATGGGCTTGCCACGCCCGAGGTGTGCGCCAAGGTGGAGAGGCTAGGCCGCGCGACCAAGACCCTCGGCATCGTCGAATCAGCCCTGCGTGAAGCCGCGCGATTGTCCGAGGATGACGGCGCGCGGGCGGAGGCGCTGGTACGCCTGGGAGCTGTCCAGCTCGAGCTCGAACGCACTTCGCTCGCGCTCGACGCGTTCCGCGATGCCTTCGAGCTCGGGCGTGCACCGGCTGCCCTTGCGGGAATGGAGCAGCTGTTTGCTCGGGGTGGCGATGCACCCGCGGTTGCTGTGCTCGACGCGCTCGAGAACGCGTACCAACTCGTCGGAGATCGCACCAATCTGGCTCGCATCGTTCGCGCGCGTCTGCGCGGCGCCGGGGAGTCCGAGCGGACGCGACTACTCGAGCAACTTGCGACATTGCTGGAGGAGGGCGGGGCCGCGCGCACCGACGTCCTCGCGGTGTGGGGGGAGTTACTCATCCTCGATCCAGACGCGTCGGCGCCGGCCGACCGTCTGCTGGCCATCGGTCGCGCCGGCCTGCTGCGGGAAGCCTGCGATGCGCTGATCGCCGGGGTCATGGCCGGGCGCGCGCGAGATCACCTGCCGATCGCTTTGGCGCTGTCGACGGCGATGGTGTTACATCGCGAGCTCGGCGACCACACGCGCGCGCTCGAGCTTGCCGAGCTGATCCTGGGCGCGGATCCGGATCACGCGGAGACCATCGATCTTGGTATCGCGGCCGCGCGAGCGGCAGGACGGCATCGCACCTTGCACGAACTGCTGCGCCGGGCGGCGCAGCAGCAGCCCGATCTCACCAAGGCGGCCCGACTATGGGCCGAGGCGGCGCAGGTGGCCGAACGTGATCTCGGGGATGGGGCAGCGGCGATCGAGGATCTCGAGCGGGAAATCGCGGCCGACGACGGCGATGTCCGCCCATGGCAACACCTGCTCACGCTGCTAGGCGCCGCTGCGGATCATCGTCGTCTTGCGGATGTCCTCGGCCGTCGCATCCTTGCCACGTCGGACGAAGGCGAGCGGCGCAACCTTCGCCTTCGGCTCGCTCGGGTTCTGCGCGACAACCTCGAGCGTCCCGAGGATGCAGTGTCGTCATTGGGCGATCTGCTGGCGGATCGGCCCGATGACACCGAGGCGCGGGACGAGCTCGATCAGTTGTTGCGCCAGCTCGAACGCTGGGAGGATGTCCGCGAGAATCTTGAACAGAAACTCGCGACGGCGGAAGGTGGCGACCGCGTCGAAACGCTCGAGGAATTAGCGCGGCTTGCCGAGGATCGCCTCGGTGACCGCATCGACGCCATTGGTCGCTATCGAGCGATTCGCGACGAGCACCCAGAGCATGCGGCCGCCGACGCGGCACTCGAGCGGCTGTATTCCGCCGAGGAGAGCTACACCGATCTGGCGGAGCTGCTCGAGGCTCGCATGGGCAACGCGCGCGCGAGCGGTGACCTCGAACGCTACCGCGCGACCGCCTCGCGGCTCGCCGAGCTCCTCGCCGAGAGACTTGGAGACGCCGAGCGGGCGCAGCGGATCCTCGACGAGTTGCTCGAGGTCGATCGTGGCTATGTGCCGGCAATCCTCGCGCTGGCGGCTGTTTTCGAGGCCCGTGGCGATGAGGGAGCCATGCGGATCACGTTGCAGCGCGCCGTTGATCTCGACCCGCGGGGGGCGATCGGCGCGCAGTTGCAGCTACGTTTGGCGCGCCTGGCCGGTAGCGACACCGAGCTCAAGCATCGCCACCTTCGCACCGCCTTCGGACTCGACCCGAGCAATGCAGCGGTGACCGGGGAGCTGCTGACACTGTGTCGACGGCTCGGTCACTGGGCGGAAGTCGCACAGATCCTCGAGCAGATGGAGGAAAGCGAGCGAGATCCCACCAAACAACGCGCACTGGGACTCGAGCGTGTCGACCTGCTGCTCGGAAAAGTCGGTGACGCAGAAGCAGCTCTCGCTGCGCTCGCACCGATCTATCAGAAGGTCCAAGACGACGCCGAGATCAACCGCCGCATCGCAGACGCGCTTTTCGGGGCCGGACGCCTGGACGAGGCAGAGGGCATGTATCGCTGGTTGGTCGAAATGGGACGGCGCGGCAAGCGTGTGAAGGCGCTGGCCCATCACTTGACGCGCCTGGCGCAGATCGACTTGCGGCGCGAGTCACGGGGGGCGGCGCGCGAGCACCTGCAGGAGGCCTACCGGATCGATACGACCAACGTCGAGACGCTGATGACTCTCGGTGCGTTGCACGAGTCGGAGCGCGAATGGAAAGATGCGCTGAAGATCTACCGCACGATGCTTCTGCAGAATGCGGACCAGTCGGGCTTGTTGCGACGCGGAGACATCTACATCGGGATCGCCCGCGCGCACATGCAGCTGGAGGAGAAGCCCAAGGCCAAGGCGATGCTTCGTCGCGGGATCGAAGAGGACGCGGGCCATCCGGAACTGCCGCGCGAGCTCGCCGCGCTCGAGGATTGAAGTGCGGCCTCAGCGGCGACAGTCGCGCTGAAACGCGCCGCGGGGCCTACGGGTATGGCGTACTTCGCAGCTAGTGCGCAGGAGCGCCCGTTCGTCACACCGGAGATCGCTCGGTCGACCGCTCCGGAGAGACGCTCAGCGATGGTTGCAGTAACATGAAGGACAATGCGCGTGGTTGGCCTTGGGCTCGCACTGCTCACGGGATGCGGGTCGCCATACGTGTGCAGTGAACCGTCGGACTGCATCGACGGTGATGTCGTGGGCGTGTGTCAGGGCGGCGGCGCATGCAGTTTTCCCGATCCGCTGTGTGAGTCGGGACAACGCTACGGCGGGCACAGCGGCTCGCTCGCTGGCATGTGCGTACCGCCCGAGGCGGGCGCCGAAACCACCGCCACAACGCTTCGCGAATCGAGCAGCGGCTCCTCCGATGGACTGACGGCGCCGGACGCGGCCGGATCAGGAACCGGGACCGAAGGCGACGCGACGGCCAGCTTGTTAACCGCGACGACAGACTCCACCTCGACGGGGACGACCGGCGTGGTGGGAGCAACGGACGGCAGCACGGGTGATCCGATCGATCCGTCGTTGCTGCTGTGGCTAACGTTCGAAGGTGGGTCGATCGACACCGCCTTGGTGAACTACGGGATCCTCGGAGGCGCTGCGGGATGTGACCCCGAGTGCCCCGATCTCCAAGATGACCTGTTCGGCGGTGCAGCGGTCTTCGGCGCCGGCAAATGTGCGACCTTTCCGAGCAGCCCCGAGCTGATCGACCTCGCCGGGTTCACGGTCGCCGCGTGGATCTGGCGGGACACCACCGCCGTAAAACCGACGTTCCTGAGCAAGCCACTCGGGCTGGCGGAGGGCAACACGTGGGAGTTTTACTCCGACGTCAAGGCCGCGACACCCGATGTGACGGCGATCGTCGCACTGGTCGGCGATGGCGTCGGGCATGTGACGGCCCAGGGAACGACGTCGACCGAGTCGTGGCGGCATGCCGCGATGGTTTGGGAGGCTGGTAACGTCGCGGTTTACATCGATGGAGTGTCGGTGGCGAGTACGCCGGCCGTGGCGATCGCGTGGGACGATAACCATGTCCGTATCGGCTGCGACGTCGACAACGGCACGCCCTATGCGTACTGGCCGGGGTTGGTGGACGACGTTCGTATCTACGCTCGAGCTTTGGACGGCGCCGAGATCTCCGTGCTTGCCGGAAACTGAGTTTAGCCACGGTGTTGGGGGGCCCAAAGATCAGAAGCTGCGCACCGCGAGGCCAATCGCGACGGTGGCCTGGTGCTTGGTGAACTGGGGCGCTGTGCCCTTGAGGAAGATATTGTTGTTCGATCCGTCGTAACGGCCCTCGACGCGAATCGTCAGTTTCTCCGCGCGGCGGAAGTCGAGCGAGCGTTCCGGTCCCCGTACCGATGATGGGCTGGCCGTTGTGCATCGCGCTGCCGGCAGGGCCGGTGAGCGCCAAGTCTGAGTCCACCAAGAACTGATCTCGATGCAGCTGGAGGAGAAGCCCAAGGCCAAGGCGAAGCTTCGCCGGGGGATCGAGAGGATGCGGGCCATCCGGAACTGCCGCGCGGGCTCGCCGCGCTCGGGGACTGAAGCGCGGCCTCAGCGGCGGCCGTCGCGCTGAAACGCGCCAGCGGGCTACGGTACGTCGTGCGTCGCAGCTCGGGCGCGGGAGCGCTCCTTCGTCACACCTGAGATCGGCCTCCGTCGACCGCTCGGGGAGAGACGCTGCGCAGTGGCTGCGGCAACATGAAGGACAATGCGCGGTTGCTCGCCAGGGTACTTGGGCGGCGGTACACTCGACGTTTGATGGCGGGTCTCCACGCTGCGCTGGCGGATCTAGTGCCGTGGATCGGCCCCCCAAGCATCTGTTTTCTCGCCATCAGCTGTACCGCACCCACGTTCAGCTGCGAGAACGATGACGCCTGTCGCAAGGGCGGGCAGGGCTGGTGCGAAGCCGACGGCGCCTGTAGCTTCCCCGATCCGGGTTGTGAAAGCGGGCGACGCTACGGCTCACTCGGCTCGGCGCACCTCGCTGGCATGTGCGTGCCGGGAGCGAACTCGAGCACGCACGCCGAAGCCGCGGATGGTCCCGAGGAGGGCGGGAACGCACCTGAAAGCGGCGTGCTGGATGACGCAATGCACGCGAGCGCTGCGGACACGACGAGCGGATTCGCGTCCGACTCGTGGGCGGAGACTGTGACGCAGGATTCGACGGCGGTCTCCGCGGGCTCGGCGACGAGCACCGCGGGCACAACGACAAGCACCTCGGATCCGACGGAGGGGACAACGGGCCCGATGGACTCCACCGGTGACGGCGGCGACCCGTATGGCTCGTGTCAGATGGACGCCTGCGTCGGGGTTTCCGAGTGCCAGCCGGACGGTGCGTTGCCGATCACGTGCGCCCCACCCTGCCAAAATGCGGCGGACTGCCCGGCGCCGCTGTCAGGCAGCGCCGTGCCAGCGTGCATCGACGTCGACGGCGAGGGTTGGTGCGCGCTCTCCTGCGCCAACGAGCCTGCGTGTCCCGAGGGCATGAAGTGCACAGGTTGGGAGGCACAGAACTACGGCCTCCTGTGTACGTGGTATTGAGGTCAGACAGGGCGGTTAAGCATTTCGATCTACGAGCGGGGCGTGCCGAGCTGCAGCCGGTTCGAGTCACCCGCCGCAAGACCGGACTCGATTCGTGAGCGAAGCTCGTCCGACGGCGACGACACCGGCACGCGTGAAGTAGCACGCCCTTCTTGCGTCGCGGCTTCTTCGTCCGCCGCTGGCGGGATCCCCTGCCACGATGGCGTGGCGAAGGCGCTTTCGCACGCCCCCGCGCACGACGCGTGCTTCGAGGGCCGCGGTTTCGCCCAACGGAGGTCACACCCCCTCTCGTAAATGATCGAGATCACTCAGGGCGACGGCGAGCTTCCGGGACGGGTTGCAACGGACGTTTCGCCAGCAGCGACAAGGCTCGGCCAGGTCGATCTTGGCGAGGCGGCCGCACCGATGTGCAGCCGCCTCGGTGTTGGACGGCCCCAAATCAGAAGCTGCGCACCGCGAGGCCAACCGTAACGGTGGCCTGGTGCTTGGTGAACTGGGGCGCTGCGCCCTTGAGGAAGATATCGTTGTTCGATCCGTCGTAACGGCCCTCGACGCGAATCGTCAGTTTCTCCGCGGGGTGGAAGTCGAGCGTTCCGGTCCCCGTACCGATGATGGTCTGGCCGGTGTGCATCGCGCTGCCGGCAGCGCCTGAGAGCGCCCGGTCCGCGTCCACCAAGAACTCACCGCGCGCGCCGATGTAGAACCAGTCGACAAGTCGCACGCTTGCGCTGGCCATCACGCCGTACCACGCCGCGCTCGCGCCGTAGCGGGGGAGATTCGAGTCGTAGATGTAGTCACCGTTGAGTGCTAGCGACAGGCGCTTCCAGTTGACCGTCATCACCACATCGATGAGGTGGCGCCAGTACTTGTTGGCCGACAGCACGCGCTCGCCGTTGTTCGGGTCTTTGTCCGGACGCTCAGGACCGCCCAGGTAACCGACGTAGGCAGCGAAGATCTCGTTGCGCGTCTTCGCCGCGACCTGGAAGCCGAAGGACTTTCCGATGTTGTTGTCGACGATCGTGTTCCAACCATTGACCGCGAGGAGCTTGATCGCGACCAGGTCATGGGCTTGTATAGTCACTTTCAGCCCTGTGTGCCAGAACGGCTGCATCAGGTTGTACAGCATGCCGCGGGTGTAGTTGTGATTGAGCCAGCTCTCGGCGACCTCCGCTCCGAAAACCGTGTCGAATCGGCCGAAGTCGATGGCGACGCGCTCGTGCGGCTTCCACGTCACGAAGGCCTGCTTGACGAACTGCGATCCGGGCACATTGGCATCGCCCCATCCCTGAGATGGACCTTGTCCAAGCCGGAGGCTGAGGGTCGCACCCGCCTTCTCGCCGCTGTACGCAGCCTCGAGTCCGGCCCAGGCAAGCCCGAAGCCGTTCTCTTGATCGTAGGCGCGGCCGAAGTTTGCGAACGGCTGCGAGGCGGGCAGAAGGAAGTTTGCGCTGTAGTAAGCGTCGGCGAACACACCGAAGCTCAGTGCGTCGTGCCATTTCGCTTCGGCCTTCTCCTCTTCCGGCGCCGGGACGTCGGGGCTCTCCGCGTCGGTGTCTGCAGCCTCTCCGGAGGCGGTTGCAGAATCCGGTGCGGCGGGCGCTGTCGCGGTGTCGGACGGAGGATCGGTCTCGGGCGGCTGGGTGTCCGCGGACGGTGACGAAGCAGACGCCGTCTCTGGCTCTGTTGGCTCGGCAGCGCGGACGGATGCACTCAGCATCATCGCCACGCCGAGCGACCCAAGGGATAGCGCGCGAGTTAGGCGGACAGATCGGTTGTACATGTCGGGTCTCCTTGAATTCGAACTGGGCACCGGCACGACCGCCGACGAAGTCGAGCGACGTCCATCATCTTTGTCCGACTTTGCGCGGCGCCGGTCAAGGACTCGTCGTTATGATCACTCTTCGTTTCGCGCTGCGACGGAGTGATGATCGAACACGTCACAAATTTGCAGATACGATCCCTCCTCCTCTTCGCGTGTTCAGGCATCGATCGTCGTCATGTTGCTCGCGCGGGAGTTGATCGTTCGCGAGGCGTAGGTTGCGGTAGGTGTGTCGGGTGATCTCGGCGTTGCCAACGACGAACTCTCGCTTGCTCGGTGTTCCACGGCGTGCGAGCCGACAGCAAGCGGTGCCCGAACGAGCGTCAACTCCCGCGCAACGAGCCCATCGTGGGCCCTTCGGTCAGGCGCAGCCCCAAGAACGTACGCAGCCCCATCGGCCGCCCTGTTCACCTGCGCCGAGTTGCAGAGGCGTTTCGCCCCGGATTGCGACGGCTGGCGCCTAGATCCACCGACGTCGAGAGCTGCCGGTCAGAAGGGATCCCGGCGGACCTGGACGAGGGAGCGCGTCGAGTACTCCGAGGTCCACATCCCGCCCTCGGTAGCCTGGAAGTCCACGCCGTCCTCGCCGAGGTTCAACACCGCCAATTCGGCCTGGCGGGCGAGCTCCGCGGCATCGGGCCACACGAGCGGGCTAATCCTCCATGCCGGATCGATCTGTGCGGGGCCCTCAATGAGACCCTCGTGGGCCGCCGCGCCACGTAGACACCATGTGGTGACGATCCGCATGCCCGCCGCCATCGCAACGGTCTGAGCATTGTGGGCCATGGCGCGCGCCTGTTCAGGCCTCTCCACCGTGATGGCCGCTGCCGCGGTCAAAGCCGGGACCGACCAGCGCAGGAGCTCAGGGCTGCGTACTGCCCGGATCCACAACCGCATGCACCGAGACCCCTCGGGCAAGGACATGCGCGGCACGTGAACGAGCTCCACCTGGGTGCGGTGCCAGCCATGCTGCAGCCCGCGATACAGCCGTTCACCGTAGTTGCCCTCGCTGAGCACGATAAACGCGAGGTTGCGGGACCCGGCGCGGCGCATCAACTCGGCGACGTCGCGCTCGTCCGAGTCCGTGAGCGGACGTGTCAACGTCATCCGCAGCAGCCGTCGGCGAGACGCGGCAACCGGCGACAACACGTCGATGAGTTGTTGGTGCGCGACCCCGGGCGGGTCGCCACGGGGCTTGAGCCGGGGCGACACGGCGCGGACGATCCCGCTGAAGAGCCCCGAGGTGCTCTCGTCGATCCGGATCCGGGCGGCGTAGGCCACCTGATCTCGGTACCGCTCGACCAGGCGGTCGAACATACGTTCCTGAAGACCCACCGGCATCCCCGTCACCACCACCAACGCTGCACCCGAGAGCACGACCTGCTCGAGGCGGCGCCCGGCGTCCGCGAATGTGGGCAGCTCGAGCATCGCTCGTTCCGCCCGCGAACCCAGCGAGTCCTCGCCGGTCAGCCGCGACTTTCGATCGCCGGCGGTCGGCCGAAGCGTCGAGAGGCAGGAGGCGATCATCTCGAGCGCGTCCACGGCGTTCTCAGGCCGCTGTTCGGGGCTTTTCGCCATCATCACCCGCAGCAGCGAGGTGATGGGATCGGGGATACTGTCCGGGAAGACGATCTCACCCGTGAGGTGGGCAGCGCGGAGCTCTTCGCGCGACTTGCCACGGAACGGGGGACGCCCGGTCAGCATGAAATACAGAACGGCCGCCAGGCTATAGATGTCGCTGCGCGGGTCGGCGGATTGTCCTTGCCACACCTCAGGCGCCATGTACTCCGGCGTACCGACGATCAGTGCCGCCCCGTCGCTGCCTGAGCGCACCGCGGTACCGAGCCCAAAGTCGGCGAGCTTGAGTTGCCCTTCGAGGGCCCCGAGCAAATTCTGCGGCTTCACGTC
>CADEGN010000152.1:0-2794 GCA_902826865.1 uncultured Myxococcales bacterium | reverse complement strand
CGCCCAGCTCGTGCGCGTGGTGCAACGCAGACACGGCCTGCGCGGTGAGTTCGAGCGCCTGCGCGGGTGCGATCGGGCCCATGCGCCGGACGTGATCGACGAGATCACCCCCGCTCACGTACTCCATTGCCATATATCGCGAGGTGGGGGAGTTCTCGGCGTGGAACACCTGAACGATGTTCGGGTGATCTAGGCGCGCAATGAGGCGGGCTTCTTCCACCAGGCGGCGGCCAAACTCGTCGCTGTTCCCGTCGAACACCTTGACGGCGACGAGCCGTTGCAACAACACGTCGCGCGCCAGGTAGACGATCGCTTGGCCACCGCGTCCGAGCACGGACTCGATCTGGTAGTTGCCCAAGATCGTTCCCGCAAGGAGCTTGCTGCTCGGCGCCTGGGAAGACTCGGGTTCGGCGGCGCCGGGCGGGGGTCGTTGCATGGCAACCTACGGCACGCTCCTGCAGCCTAGCGGCAATCGCCTAACGGCGATCTCCGCTCGCGCGCTCGAGCGCACGCAGGACCGAATCCAGGTTCTGCGTGGGGTCGCCAACTGCCGTCAGCAGGCCCTTCTGCATGGCAATGGCGTAGATGGTCATGGCTTCGTTGCCTAGCGCCCAGTGGCTGATCTGCCCCAGACCAAGCAGTGACGCGATTCGTCGCATGGGCGGCAGGCTCATGGTGACGACCGCACTCGTGGTCTCAGCGTCGATCGTGCCGGCGAGTTCTCCAACCCAGCCGTTCGGATCGCACGTCGCGAGCCCACGGACCCCAGAGGTGCTTGTGAGCACAGCCTCCAACCAGTTCTGTTGTTTCACAGCACCCCTCGCTTCTTGGCCCAGACGGGGCCGCCCGGTATCGACCGGTGGTGGACTGGGGAGTTCGCGCGGAACCGTCCGCGCGCGTGTCTCATGGTCCGACTCTCGAACTTGCCGGGGCGTGCCTGATCCTCGCGGGGTGGACCCTGAGCCCCCCTCCCGAAGTAACGTCCCGGACCTCGAGGCCTGCTCAGCGTTGGCGTCACGCGCCGCTTCGTCGGCAAAGGCCGCGGCTTCGATGAGGCAGCCCTGGATCGACCTCATGAAGCCGATCGAGGGTGGATCGATATAAATCTCGTGGATGCGGATCTCGCCCCCCTTGAGGGGAAGCAACTGCGCCACCGCCGGAATCCCCGTGGCGTCCGGGGTCTCCGCGAAACAGATCGCGCCGCCGGACAAATAGATGCGTCCGTACCAACCCTGGCATGGCTCGGCTGCCTCGCCGAGGCGGCAGCGATGGACGGCTGGATCATCCCAGCTGTGCTCGCTCGCATGGGTCCAGTGCGGGCAGGCGACGGTCACGAGTGCATCGCGAACGTGCGCAAATCCCTGCAGCGCGCTGCCGACCTCCATCTTCTCGATGGGCATCTTGATCCATGACGATGCCCCGGCCAAGTTGCGAAGCAGGGCCCGCAGTTGCTCCGGGGGCGTCGTCGCCGGCATCACCGCGGCAACGCCGGTGCGGCGAAGTTCCTGCTGTGCGACCCCATCGATCGGCCCGTCGACGACCGCGACCACGGGTGGAAACAGGACGCTTCGGATCACCGGGTGCTCCGACAGCACGTCGGCGTCGGCGCGGGGCCGAACCAGCGCGAAGCCAAGCCGCGAATCGCTGAACAGCGCCTGCACGGCCCGCAGATCGCGGACGACCTGTAGCTGCTCGGCTTGAAGTCCACTTCCCGCAAGCGCTCGGGTGATCGACGAGACGGTCCTGAGGTCGCGTTCCAGGCTGACGAAAGGCAGCGGCGTCCGGCTCGCCGGGGGAGGCGGAGGCGGGGCTTGCGGCGCTGGAGGGACGGAGGACGCGCTCATGATCGAGTACTACCTGGTGGGCGCGCTATTGTGCACGAGCTTGGGAGGGGCGCTGGACCTGGACAAGATCGCGAAGTGAACGGACTTCGTCGCGGGCCTTGGCTTCTTCTTGGCGGGAGTGGGCCAGCTCACGTTCGAGCTTGGTAATGAGATCGGTCATCGACGCGACCTGCTCTTGACCGACGGTCTTCGCGGGGGCGGCCGGCGCGACCTTCATCGCGAGCGCAGCGCGGAGATTCTCCGTCGCTTCGCGTGCCTCCTGTTGTGACCTGGTGAGGTCGCGTTCGAGACGCTCGACCGCTTCGTGCAGCACCGTGACTTCGTCCGCAGCGCCGGGCCGGGGACGTTCTGGCGCGCCCTCTCGATTCGCCGCAGGTAACCCCGCCTTCGACTCGACGAGTTGGGTGAGTGCACGGACATTCTCCGTGGCCTGGTCGGCTTCGCGACGCGCAGTGGTGAGCTCATATTGCAAGCGCGCCACGGCGTCGTTGAGCAGCTCGACGTCGGTCGTCGCGCCGGGTGCAAGCCCGCCACCGCCTAGATCGACTCGCGTCGACTCGCGCGCCCGCGGACCTCCCACGCGGGCGAGCATGTAGCCCGCCCCGAAGAAGCCCATCGCACCGCCCAGTGCCGCAAGTTGGATCAATGACACGGTGTCCATGGCTGTTCTCCTCAGGGGTTCCAAATGAGCTCGACGCGGCGATTCGCGTCTGGCTGTCCGGTGTCGACCGGTTGGGACGATCCCAACGATTCTCCATGAATTTGCTGGCTACTGGCACCGAGGCTGATTAGGCACTTCTTGACCGATTCTGCACGTTCGCGACTGAGTGTTTCGTTGTAGGCGGACTCGCCAACCGAATCGGTGTGGCCGCGCAGCGTCACTCGTGCAGCCGCCCGATCCCGGAGTTTGCGCGCAACGGATGCGAGCTGGCGGCATCCGCGTTTGCCCA
>CADEGN010000151.1 GCA_902826865.1 uncultured Myxococcales bacterium | reverse complement strand
TACGCTGAGCTTGAGGCCGAGGGGGAAGCGAACTCGCGGTTGACGCGATCGCTTCGGCACGTCGGTCACCACCCGCCTCCCCGGTGGGTCGCAAGCAATCCGGTCGCGAGTTCGGCAAAGGTCACCAACGCGGCGGCTGCCAACTGTCGACGATCAGCCTCGCTCGCCATCGCGCGATCGATCGCACGACACAACTCGAAGAGCGCGGCACGCTGAGGAGCTTCCGCGGGGAGTCCAGCTGCAAGAATCGTTGCGGCAGCGTGGGCATCGGCCAAGGGCGCGGCTTCGCCGGTGTCTGCGGCTTCGGTTAGGCGGAGCTCGATCTCGCGGATGCGCGTGTGCGCGCCGACGCGGCGCGGCTCGACCACGCGCGCCCGTTCCCCAGCGAAGGTTGCGTCCTGGACCTCAGCGATCACGTTGCGGGTTCGGCTGCGACCTGCGGCTACGAGGTTGAGCATGGCCTCACTCCGAACGACTCCCCACGATTTCCCATCGCGATCTCAGCCGATACGCAGCTCCCTCGCGTGATTGAGCTTCCGGCCGCCCTCGGCATCGACCCGGCGTGCCCAGAGCTCTGCAACAATCGGGTGCCAAGCAACACCGTGTTCGGGATCCATGTCGCGTTGTCTTTTCCGCCCCCGGACGCGCCGTTCGTCCACGTCCGCGTCGAGCCACCGTGGCGCGTCGCGTCCGGGAACGAAGGGAATCCGACGTTGTGCGACAACGGCGAGCCGTCCATTCCCGAGCTCCACCTGAGCTGCGCGTATACCTACGTCGACAACACTGCGTTCGTCACAGACGACCCGAACGCTGCGCCCGCCAGGGCCAACATCGAGCTGGACGCCAGGACGTCGACCGAATTTTCACATTGCTGCCTCTATCCGGCCGAGTAAGCGTTCAGCCCGATGATTTCGGGATCTGAGCAACCAGCATTTGGCAATCGCCGTACCACGCGGCGTATAGGCCGCCGAGCATCCGACCGCACGCGAGCTGACGCATGTCCGCGTCCGTCACCCCGCCGTGCATGCCCCTGCCCCGCTCACACCCACCAGCGGCGTGCAGACCGGCGTGTCCCCTCCACATGTCGGCGCGTCCACATCACACACCGCAGTGCAGCAGCTCGCCGGATCCGCACAACCCGGCAACCGCGTCCGCAGCCATGCATGCGAAACCGTCGCCGCACCCGACCGAGTGATCGCACGCCTGGGCCTGGGCGCCGGGGATCCCCAGTGAACTCGGCAGGCACACGGAGGCCGCACCAACCGTCGTCACGCACGCGCTGCCCACGGCGCACGCCGGCGCACCCGGATCGCAGTCCGGTACGCATGCGGTCAGCCAACCGCCGTAGCCCACGAAGCACCGCAAGTCGTCGGGGCACACCGGGTTCGCCTCGCTCCCGTTGCAGTTGCTCACGCAGACCCCCTCGAGGGTCACCGGATCGACGTCCCAGCAGTAGGCACCGATCTCGCAGTCGTCGGCGCCGCTCCATGGCCCGGTCTCGACCTCGCACACCCCACCGATCGCGACCGGATCGGCGGCCAGCGCCGAGCAACGGGTGAGCACGCATCCGCCGAGATCGGCGTCACCATCGGCCGACCACGCCACACACTTCTCGCCCGCCGCGCAGTCCTGGGCCCAGACGTCGCAGTACGAGGTGGCGAAACACGAGGTCGCACCGTCGACGGACATGATGAAGCCGCCGCCGGTTTCGGCCGCGGTGGTCTCGTCCGGGTCCGCGGACGCCGCGCTGCCGCTCGAGGTGTCCGAAGAGCTCGATGCCTACGGGAAGCACATCAACCAGATCGCGATCCGAGCCTCGTCATCCGGGGTCACGCCACCGGCAGGCGGCATGGGCGTCACGTCCATGGGCGGCGCCAGACGGTAGAGGATCTTGTCCGCGTACGGCATGACCTGCTCGCGGGTATCGAACACCGCAGCGGCCGGCGCGCCCTTGCGATCGACCACCTGGCCGCCGTGGCAACCGTTGCAGTAGGTGGCGAGAAAGCCGGCACCGAACGTGTCGTAGGTGATGACCGGGGTGTCGTCGCAGTCGATCAATTCGCCGCTTTCACTCCCGCTCGAGTCGGAGGACGTGGTCCCGGTGTCCGAGCCCGACGAACCACCGTTGCCCGTCGACTCATCGCCGCCGCTGCCGGCCGTACTCGCTGGCATGTCCTCGTCGCTGGCCCCCTGTTCGCACCCGATCGCGAGCGCGACCAAGACGGTCCAGCTCCTCACGTCATTACCCCTGGGATCGGGTCGATGACGTGGAGATACTCGGCCGGATCGACGCCCCCAAGCGTTAGCAGTGTTGCGCCAACAGCCTCGGCCGGGATTCCCGGAAGCGTGGGATCGGGATCGCCCCCTTGGTCGACGCCGATCCCGGCGTAGAGGTCCGAGTAACCACCAAAGCCTCGATCGCCGGCGATGCCCGGCCCCATCAGCATCAACGTTGTAAACGGCCAGTGGTCTCGGCCACCCGTGGAGTTGTACGCGGGTGTCCTGCCCATTTCCGACATCACGACGACGATCGTGCTCTCAGCGAGGGGCTTGCCATTCGCATCCGGCGTGATCGCCAGCAAGTCGAGGGCCGCGCCAACATCCGCGAAGAAGCCCTCGAACAGACCGGTTTGCTCCGAGTTCGTCTGGTGCGTGTCCCATTCGAACCCGGTGCCCACGCTCGCGCATCGGCACAGACCCGCCGAAAGGGCATCGATCGCCGTCCGTGCCCGCCCACCAAACGTGTCACTCGCCCGCAGCTGCAGCTGGTAGCGACTATCGATGAGCGCACGCGACCGTGCCAGTGCCTCGCGATAGTCGGCGCCATGACCAGCCCCCGGCAATTCGCGCTGCAATGCCTCGACGCGATCCACTAAATATCGGTCGACGATGTGTCCTGGTGCGCTTGCAGGCAGCCGCAGCGGCCTATCGTTATATAGCAGCAACGAGCCATCGATCGCCTCCTGCAGTCGCCCGCGGGCGTCGCTAACGAACACGCTGTATGGCCCCGGCAAAACCGGCCCACTCATGACCAGGTGCGGCAACGAGGTCTCGTCGCGTGCGGAGTACCCGAGGATCGTTGGGAAGTCCGGGCGATCCGCCGACGTCGCGCCCGTCAGCGCGACGATCGAACAGGTCTCGTGGTTAACGCTTCGCACCGAGACACCGTTGAGCAGCGCAATCTTGCTGTGATGCTGTTCGAAGAACGCGCGCGTCACCGGCCGGCCCGGCGAGTCGACCAGCGACAGACCGCCGATCGTCCAGGGTTCCGCATCGGGCTCCATCTCGATCGACTCCGCGCCGAACAGCGGCGCGAAGACTGCCAGCGGATCCCAGCCTCCTTCGGCGTGCAGGAACAGGAAACGCTTTCCGTCCGGCCCCACCTCAGCGCGGCTGAACGGTGAGGCCCCGAAGAGCGCGGCGGTCGCGGCTGCCGAACCGAGAAACGTGCGTCGAGTGAGCATGCTTCGTCCCCTGTCCCTCAGTAGAGAAGTTGATCCGGGTCGGCGAGTACAGCGGTCACCACCGCGATCCAAGCCTCTCGCGGTCCGCTCACCGAGGCGACCTCGGCCCACAGTGTCGACAACGCCGCGATCTCGTCGGCCGCGGCATCGAACGTTACCGACCGTGCCTGCTGCACGAGTGATACGAGCGCTTCGCCGCTCGGCGCGGCCTCGAGATCGACCGACTCCAGCAGCGGCGCAAGTCGCCCGGTTCCCGCGTCGCCAGCCACCGCACCATCGATCAGCGCCAGAGCCCCGGCTTCCGCAAGCCGGCGTAGCGTGAGCACCGCCCCCGTCGAGATCGACTGCGCGCTGCCCCGATCGGATCCACCCGCAACTCGGCGAAGCGCACCGTCGAGGGCGAGCGCGTCGCGGCCATCGTAGCTCAACGCGTACCCGGAGAGATCCGCGAGCGAGCGAGCGAGCACATCTACAGGCGCGACCTTGCGCCGGACCGGCAATGGCGCGCCTCCGAAAACCGGTGTCCAGTGCTCGCCGCGGTAGCTTGGATCGCTGACGATCGACAAGACGAGGGCCTTGAGCGACAGATCCGAGGCGAGGAAGGCCTCACGGTGGACCGCCAGCGCCCCCTCGTCCTCGAGCTGCGGGTCCCGCCCCAGCAATCCCTCGTACACACGCCGTACCGTGCACGAGACGAAGCGCTCGTCGCTAGCGACCATGTCCGCGAGATCCTCGATGCGCTCGCCCGGCACACCGAAATAACCCGGCGAGGTATCGGTGTAGATCTGCCAATCGCGCTCAGCTGCCGCGTTGTAGGTGGGCACCGGCAGCTGGTTCGGGACCATGAAGCCCCAGAGAAAACTCGCAAATGGATCGAGCGTGGAGTGACAGGCCTGACACGCGCCGTTGGTGTGGATCGCATCCTGAATGGACTCCGAGTCCGTCAAGTCGAGATTCGTCGGGAAATCGATCGGCCGGTCGAGGTACGACTGACACAGCAGCGCCTGGGAAAGGGCATTTGTGCGCCCGCGATTCGCGTTCTCCACCGTCGACGTGTAACGCCAATACACCGAATTGAGGGCAAGGACGCCGCCGGAAGGACGCTCGTCGGTATAGCGAGCGCGCGTGGTGCCCGGCGGGAGCCACTGCCCATCGTCGGGCAGCGCCTCAAGCGGCCACGGACCGACGAGCAGAGGATCGACGATTGTCTCGTTGCCGCGCAGGATATCGGTGAAGGGCTGGTCGTTCATGACAACCGTAGCCACGAGGTTGAGCACCTCGTCGCCGATCGCTGTATGCGAGGCCGCGTTGGGTTGCTCGAGGTAGTAGTCGCCGCTCGGCGGCGGGTACTCGTCGATGCGGGTGCGCCAGGCGCCGGCGAACAGATCCCGGACCCGCAGGCCAAACGCTGGATCCTCGACGAAGGCGGCGATGGTCGCGTCCAGAGCCTCGGGGTCTGCGATCACTGCGGCGAGCTCCTCGGAGCTAGGCCGCACGCCGCGAAGATCGAGGCTCGCGCGCGTGAGCACCTCCGCAGGTGAGAGCGGAACGCCGGGCTCGGGTACCTCCTCCCCCGTGTCCGTCCCGTGCGAGCCGGCACCGCTGCTTCCGCCGGGCTCGCTCGTTGTGCCCTGGGCGGCGTCGGACCCACCAGGTTTGCCTGGCGCGTCATCGCTGCACGCCGCGGCCGCAACGATCGCGGTGGAAATCGACAGCGTTGCGAGGCGATTCACCACGGCAGAACCTCCCAGTCGAGCAACGACGCAAGGACGTCGGGCGCGATGCAGGCCGCCTCTTCGTCGATCTCTCCGCCAGCCACGTGGGATCCACAGCCATCGCACGGGCCATCCCACTGGTAGTCCGCCCCATCGAAGGTGGCGGCGTCGAACACTATGTCGTGCCAAAAGCCGACTTGATCGCGCACCGCATACTGACCGGCAGGTTCGATCATGCACGGGTCGCTCGCGACAAGTGCATCGACAAAAGAGATCGCCACGGCATCTCCGAGGGCATCTCCAGTGACAGAACCGTTGCCCCCCACCGCCTTATAGCCCTGCTGCACGTAGGAGAAGAGATACCCTTGGGGCCGTAGCCGTCCACCGAGGACGGGATTCGTCCCGGCCGTGCCTGCGTCCGCGTCCACGTCGCCGATCAGCGAAAATGAAGCGGTCGTGCTATCCGGTTTGACTCGGGTCTCCAGCGACAGATACCCCGACATCCCAAAGTAACGACCGTCGCTCGCCTCGACCCGTAGCGTGGCTCCCTCCGTGGACAACTCCACGCTGTTGACCGTGGCATCATCCTCGACGACCCCGGTCTCGATTTGCAGGCGCCCGAATCCGGTGAACGTGATCCCCGCAGCAGTGGTGCAACCGAACGAGCTCCACAACACAACGTCGACCTGGTCGCCATCGACGACTTGCTGGTCTTCTGGGCAGTCCGGGTCGAACGCGCCGAGGCCGGCCAAACTTGCGTAGGCCGCGATGATCTCGCTGGGTTTGGCGTCGTGGACAAACGCGTTCAGACCCCCGCCGAGCGCCTCGCTCGCGGCGTCGCCGGAGAGTGCGGGTTCGGCAGCCCCCGCGGTCGTGCCATCGGAGTAGGGCGAGGGGAGTTCGCCGCTACTTGACGCGCTTTCGCTCGACTCGCTCGCGCCGGTACTTGACTGCGCGGTCCCAGTTTCGCCGGGACCCGAGCCGCCGCCGGAGCTGTCGCCACTCGAGCCCGCCTGGTCCGGCGGCGTGGCGTCGGAATGGCACGCAAGCGATGTTGCGAGCCCATACAGGACAAGGGCGACCCGGCATCTGGACATGGAGTTCCTTGGGCCTACCGGGGTAGACACGGCGACTTCGCCAGTGTCGCATGGCGTCGTCTTGGTTGGCGACGGGATTTGAGCTGCGTTAGGCTGGTCGGAGCGATCCGCATGCGCGCGCGTCTCGTCACCGGCGCCCTCCGCGTGGGTTGCCGCCCAACCCTGCGTTCGACGCCGTCGGCGCGGCCAGCAGCCATGCCGGGACAGAAACGCTCGCGTGCGACCTCCCGCTTGCCGCGCCATCCGCTGCGCTGCGTCCTCGCCCGGACCTGCGCGCTCGTGTCCAATACCAACTCGGCCCTCGTCCGTGGTCAGCTGGCCCCAGCGCGATGAACTCCGCCACGTCACTCGCCTGCGCCCTCGCCATCGCCGTCGTGGGCGCGCCTGCATCGGGCCACGCGGCTCCAACGCGCGAGCGACCACGGGTGGCCGTCTTGCCCACCGCGACCACCGGACAACTCGAAGACCACTGGCAGGTCAAGCTCGCCGACCGCCTACTCGCCGGGCTTGTCCGCGTCGAGTTCGAGGTTGTCGCCGTGGCCGGTGCCGAGGCGGCGGCTTGCGGCGACGCGGTCTGCCGTCGTGAACTCGCGGCCTCCGCGAACGCGCAGTATCTCGTGGCTGCGGGCATCACCGCCGGCGACCGCCAGTATCGCGTGGCGGTTGAGCTCGTCGAAGGATCTACGGGGGGCGTGATCGTTCTTGCGTCGCGGGACTGCGACGTGTGTACGGTTGAAGAGGTGGGCGAGCTCCTCGCCGATGCCACCGGCGAATTGCGGACGAAGCTCGACCTGCTCGCATCGGGTCCTCCCTTGGTCGCGATCGCCAGCAACCCATCGGGCGCCATGGTCGAGCTCGATGGCAAGCCCATCGGCCAGACGCCCCTCGAGCAGGAGGTTCGCGCGGGCGCCCACGCGGCGAAGATCACCAAGCAGGGGTACGTCGCCCAGCGGCTTACCTTGCATGCGCTGCCAGGCCACCGCGAGGCATTGACGCTCGAACTTGTGGCGCTTCCACCGGTTGTGCCGCGGCCCCAGCCGCAGCGGCATCGCGATTTGCGACCATGGGGATGGGCGGCGGCGGGGCTGGGCGGCGCCGGGCTGGCCGCCGGCGCGGCCTTGCTCGCCATCGATGGTCGGCCGGACCGCCGCAGCTGCCGAGGCAGTGGCGTGGATGGGGATGGAGATTGCCGCTACCTGTACGATTCAACGCGAGGGGGCGCGACGCTCGTGGCGGTGGGCGCCGGGGCCATCGTGAGCGGCATCGTAATGCTGGCAGTTCACGCTCGTCGCACCGCCAAGCAACGCCGCGGGCGGCCATCGGCCGCGATGCGCGGGAGCTGAGATGTGAACGCCTGCCCCGATACCGACGCGATCCTCGCGTTCGCCCACGGGCAAGCCGCTGCACCTCTGCGTGAGCGCATCGCGATGCACGTCGACGAGTGTGGGGATTGCAGTGCGTTGGTCCGCGAAGCCCTTGCCGACAACAAGACCCTGCGCGCAGCTGAGGGCAATGAATCGATCGGCCCGCGGGCGCCCCAACGCGGCACTTCGATCGGGCGCTACATCGTGATCGATCCCCTCGGTCGTGGCGGGCTCGGAGAAGTGTATGCGGCATACGATCCCGAGCTCGATCGCCGCGTGGCGATCAAACTCCTCACCCGCCGCCTAGACGCCGACCCAGAGTTCGAGCGCCGTCTGGTCCGCGAGGGCCGTGCGCTGGCCAAGGTCACCCATCCGCACGTCGTCGCGATCTACGATGTCGGGACCTTCGGGGACCGCGTGTTCATCGCAATGGAGCTGGTACGGGGTGCAACGTTGGCCGAGTGGTTGGACGCTGCGCCGCGCACGTGGCAGCAGATCCGCGATGTGATGCTCGGCGCTGCGGCCGGGCTCGAGGAGGCACACCGCTGCGGGCTTGTGCACCGCGATTTCAAACCCAGCAACGTGCTGGTCGAGTCGAGCGATCGCGCCAAGGTCCTCGACTTCGGGCTCGCCCGTGCGGCTGTGGCACTCGAGCAGGATCCTGCGGTTCCTCCGGACATCGCCGCATCCAGCGACGTCCACCGGATTGAGCCCGCCTTGACCCGCACCGGCACGGTGGTCGGCACGCCCGCTTATATGGCCCCCGAGCAGATGAATGCGGCAGAGGTCGATGCGCGCGCGGATCAATTCTCGTTCTGCGTCGCCTGCTACGAGGCGTTGTTCGGGGTCCGCCCCTTCACCGGACGATCTCTGGCGGAGCTACAGGTAGCGATTGCGCAGGGCGTCGCCGCCACCCCAAGGGTCGATCGGCGCGTGCCGACTTGGTTGCGCCGTGCCGTGGTACGTGGGCTCGCGGCCAACCCGTCCGAACGCCACGCATCGATGACGGCGCTCGCCCGGGCAATGGCGGCAGATCCTCGCGCGCCCCGCAGTCCGTGGATCGTCGTTGCCGCAGCCGCAGCGCTCGCGGGCGGTGTGGTGTGGGCGAGCAGGCCCCAACCCGCGCCCGCCTCGTCCACCGCGGCCGATGAGGTCGACAGGTTGACGAACGAAGCCCGCGCCGCCGCTGCCCGGAGCTATTTTGTGTACCCGCCTTCCGACGAGCCCGAGTATCCAACTGCCCATCGCGTGCTCATGCAACTCGACGCCGTGGCCGATCCCGCGGGTCGCGGACAGGCTGTGACGCTTCGTCGGGAGTTTGCCGACACGCTCGTCCGCCTCGCCGATCGCCTATGGGACAGCGAGGGCGGAGCTCCGTTCGCGCGCGACTACTACGCGCAAGCCCTGGTGTTCGACCCCGAGATCAGTCGCGCCAGCGAGCGCGCGATGTTGACCCACGGCGAGCTGGTAACCCTGCGGGCGAAAGCCGACGACCTCTCGTTCACGCCGGCCGAGCTCGCCGCCGCCGAACCCCTTGCCGTGTTGGCTGCACCCGATGAAACCGAGCGCCGACGACGGCTCGCGGCGCTGTACGATCGCGCGCACGCACCATCGCTTACTGCCACCGCTCGCCTCGAAGGCGTACTCGGTGAGGAAGTCACGCGGGCGGTCCACCGCAGCACGAAAAAAACGCCGCGATCGGTTGTCGCGCCGCGCCCGGCGGAGCCGGAGGAGAAACCTCAGGAACTTCCCGTAGCAGAGCCCGAGGCGCCGGTGGACCGCAAGGCACCCAAGTACAACACCGGCGCGGAGTACCGCGCGGCCGGCCGCGCCGCCCTCAAAGCTGGACGGTTTGGCGAAGCCGAGTCGCTCCTTGGCCGCGCGCTAGAACTGGATCGCAACGACGCCGAGGCCGCCCACTCCCTGGCCGAGCTGCACTTCGAGCGTGGCGAAATCCAGGGAGCGATTGGGTTCGCCGAACGCGCCGTCCGAGCGCGGCCCAAGAACGCACGGCATCGCCTGTTGCTCGGCGATTGCCTCCGCAAGGATGGGCGCATGGAGGAGGCGCGAGCGCAGTATTCGACGGCACGGACCCTCGGAAGCGCGACGGCCGAGACGCGCCTCGCCAAACTCGGAGTCGGGGGATCTCAGTGACGGACGCGGCGACCCACGTCGAACACCTGCTCGCGGCGTTGCCCGAGCCGCAGCGCACACACCTCGTCACCGCCTTGGCAGTGCCCGAGGCCCGGTCGGCCGTCGAGGAGTGGTTTCTCGCGGCGAGGGCGACCTGGCCGGCCATTCACATCGTGGGCAACGTGTTTGCTCTGTGGGTGGCCGCGCGCATCACCGACGGCGAGAATCCGCTGTCAGATCTCCTGCGGCTACGTGGCGGAGATTCATGGATTGCGTGCGCCTGCGCCCAGCGGGATGCGGCCGCGATCGCCACGCTCGAGAGGGCGTTCGCCGATCCGGTCGAGCAGGCGCTCATCCGCGTTGAGGCCGATCCGGTCCAGCGCGACGAGCTCCGCCAGGTCGTGCGTCGCCACGTGCTAATTGGAGACGGTGAGGGGGCAATCACCCGCTATGGCGGCACCGGCCCACTCGGTGCCTGGCTCCGGGTCACGGCCTCACGCGCCGCGCTCAACGCCCAGCGAACGCGCAAGCAACATGCGCCGCTGGCCGACGAAGACCTCGCCGCGTTGCCACGCCACCTGCACGACCCAGAGCTCGAATTCCTCGAGCATACCTACCGCGACGCCTTTCGCGAGGCGTTCGCCGCGGCCATCACGTCACTGCAACCGCGCGAGCGAACGTTGCTCCGCCAGGCGATCCTTCATCAGGTAACAGTTCGCGAGCTCGCGCGAATGTACGGTGTGCATCACGCCACCGCGGCGCGGTGGGTCGCTCAGGCTCGGGATTCCGTTGCCGCGGCGGTGCATCGCGAACTCGGGACGCGGCTGCGGCTGGCGCCGAGCGAGCTCGCCAGCGTGCTAGCGCTGATCCGCAGCCGGATCGAGCTCAGCATCGATCGCATCCTCGCCCCGGGCGACTCCGCCTGATCTAGGCGACGTCCTCCTTGGTAGGTCTCCACGCAAGAAAAATACGACCGCGACAGGTGCTCTGCGGACCTCCACTGGGGTGCTCGCGCGTAGACCCGCCCGGCTCAGGCGCACTGGCACCGCCATCACTGGCGACGCGACGCGCGGCGTTCGATCTCGGCCAACACGTCGGCGCGGCGTCGCGACCACGTCGCCGCATCGACGTACATGACGTCCCAGCCTCGCAGCCGCAGGACCGCAGGCCGATGGAGATGACGCTCGAAGGCGTCAGCTGCGTCCGCGCCCTCGTCGGTGAGCACCGCGAGCACGAAGTCTTTAGTCTCGGCGGAGCCGATCGCGAGCGGGATCCGGAACTCGGAGGCGCCCACGCCCAGCTCGCGGCGTAGGCCGGTGTGCTCGAGCGCGAGCGCGATCTGGGTCGCGAGCGGCACGTGTCCCTCGATCAGCGCCCGCTCCCGCTCGGCGCCGACACTGCGCCGACGGCCACGCACGTCGTCGAGCACCTGCTGCGCCTGCAGCCGCTGACCCTTGCCGAGCAGGAACGCGAACTCGAGGTAGGCCTTGAACAGTCGGGGGCCGTCGTGGGTGGCGTCGCCGACGTGGAGCAGGCCGGGCTCGAACGACGCGACCACGTAGCACTCCGCCTTTGCGCGGGAGATCGCGACGTTGAGACGTCGCTCGCCACCGCGCTGGCCGAGCGGCCCGAAGCGCGCCGGCACATAGCGCTCGGTCGCACCGCCCTTGCGCGTGCGTTCGACCGGCGCGTGGCCGAGCGAGAACACCACGACGTCGCGCTCGTCGCCCTGGACCGACTCGAGGTTCTTCACGAACGGTCGGCGGTCGATCGCATCGACCTGCGTGGCGGTACGCCACGCGGCCGCGAACGTCTCGTCGTTGGCAACCCGCGCCTCGATCGCGTCGAGCACGGTCTGGCGCTGGCGCAGGTTGAAGGTCACGACCCCGATCGTCGGTGGCTCGCTGCGCGCGAGCAGCTCGCCGATGAGCGTGACCACGCGCTCGGCCTCCGGCCGATTGAGGCCAGCGTCGTACTTGCCGCCATCGACCGCGAGCCAGCGCAGCGCAGGCGGTGCTGCTGGGCCGTGGGTCGAAGGAATCGTCAGCAACTCCCCGTCGTACATCGCGTGGTTGGAGAACGCGATCAACGACTCGTCGCGGCAGCGGTAGTGCCACTTCAAGCCCGCGTTGGGACAGCGCGCCCGCGCCAACGCCAGCAGCGACTCGGCCGCGAATGCGTCGCGCACCGCGAGTTCCTCGGCGGAGCGATCCTCGTCGTCGGTGCTGCTGGCGCCGAGCTCGAAGTACGACGACGGGGGCATCTGCTTCTCGTCGCCGGCGATGACGACCCGCCGCGCCCGCACCATCACCGGCAGGCCCGCCTCGACCGTGCACTGCGAGGCCTCGTCGAAGATCACGAGATCGAACAGTGGCTCGCGCGGGAACAGCACGGCCATCGTCTCGGGCGACAGCAGCCAGCACGGCATCACGTCGAGCAGGCCGACGTCGGCGAACTCGCGGACGAAGCGACGCAGCGGCATCAGCCGGCTCTTCTTGCCGACCTCCTTGAGCAGGGCCTCCTTGGCGCGCTGCGGATCGGTCCGCCGCGCGCGATAGCCCGCGCTCGGCGTCCGCAGCAACGCGGCCTGGTCGACCCGCGCGACGATGCCGGCGACCTCGAGCGTCGCGATCTCGGGATCGAGGCGCGTCATGGTCTCGATCGCGCGTTCGGCCCGCTGCGCCGTCGCGGTGGTTCCCAGATCGTCGATCCGCGGCTGTGCTGCGCGGGCACGCTCGAGCTGGGCGGCTGCCCACGCGCGGGCGATGCCCTCGCGCCAGTCGGTGAACGGACGGCCGGCGAGCGCTGCGGCGGAGCGATCGAGGAGGGCCGACGCCGTCGGCATGGTCTCGCGGGCGAGCGCGTGCCAGCCATCGACCTCTCGCAGCCGTGCGCCGTCGCGGGCCAGCCGATCGGCGAGCTCGCGCAGCGCGTTGGCGTCGTCGCGCACGACCCACGGGAACACCGCGGCGATCGGTGCCAGCGCCTGCAGAACCCGCTGCTCGGCCTCGCTCTGGGCGAGCCGACGCGATGCCCACTCGTCGGTGAAGGCGCGCTCGAGCGTGATGCCGATGGCGGCCAGCGACTCACCCGCCGCCCGCACCGCGGTCGCGAGCGCGGCGAGTGACCGCAGGCGCTCGATCACGGCGCTCGCGCTGGAAGCATCGCCCTGCAGGCGCGCGGGCACCCCGAGCCGCTCGAACGTCGCCCGCGCATCCGCCCACGCGCGCGCCGCTTGCAGTCGCGACTGCAGCCGCGCGAGGAAGCTGGCGTTGAGCGCCGCGGCCGCTTGCTCGGGCCACAGCCGCGCCAACGCGGCGCGCACCTCGGCGCGCGTGCGCCACCACAGCGGCGAGAAGATCCGCGTCCACCGACCGGCGAACGCCTGCAGCACGGTGACCGCACGCCCGCTCGGGTCGTCGACCACGAGGCCACCAGGGCTCCACTGCACCAACGCCTGCGACTGCCCCTGCCAGGTCTGCGCGAGCGCGGCGACTCCCTCGTCGCCGCGCAGGCAGAGCGCGGTCAGCAGCGCCGCGTCGTCGGGGCCCTGACACGCCGCGCGGGCCGTGTGCAGCGCGAGCAGGCCCTCGCGGGCACGCGCGAGCGCGTCGCGATCGACCGGTGCCTCCGCCAGGGCGCGGTCGAAGGCTTCGGCATGGGTGATCGCCTCGCGCAGCTGCACGCGGATCGCGGTCAGCGCGGCGTCATCGTGCCCGCGCAGCGAACCGCGCTCGCCCCCGCGCTGCCGCCACCACGCGCTCGGTGCCCACAGCTCCTGGTGGGGATGCAAGCGCTCGACGAGCTCGAGCAACCGCGCCAATCGATCGCGATCGACACCGGCGAGCGCACCGTCGACGATCAGGGTCTCGCCGCTGGTGACCATCGCGAGGAGCTGCCCGACGCGCATGGCGGCGCCATCGATCTCCTGCGCGAGCACGCCACGATCGGCCTCGAGCGCGGCCTTGGCCTGCTCGTACTCCATGCGCAGAACGCTGAGCCGGCCCTGCGCCGCGGGCTGCTGCCGCGGGGCCTCGAGCCGCGCACGCACGTGCTCGAACAGCGGCTTGCGATCCTCGTGCACGTCGTGCACCACCGCGAGGTACTCACCCAGGCCCCGCACCTCGAGCCGTTGGCCGACCACGTCGAGCGCTGCGCGCTTCTCTGCGACGACCGCTACACGCTCGCCGCGGCGCAGCGCATCGGCGACCAGATTGACGATGAGCTGGCTCTTGCCGGTGCCCGGTGGACCATCGACCACGGTCACGCGATGGCTGCGGCAGTGCGCCAGCACCTCGCGCTGGCTGGGATCCGCCGCCACCACGGGCCAGCCCGGCGGCTCCGCATCGGCGATCGTGGGCTCGACGGCGACGACCCGCGCCGCCGGCAGCAGCGCTGCCGCCGAAGCCAACACCGAAGCGGGCTCCTTTGCGGCATCGGCAAGTTCGCGCAGCAGGGCGTCGTAATCCTGCAGCAAGTCGGAGCTCGATTGCGGGAACAGTCCCAGCAGCGCGCACTCTTCGATCAACACGCGGGGCGGTCCCTGATCGAGATCGCGATCGCGATCGATGAACGGCACCAGCGCGCTCGACTCGACGGCGACCGGCACACCGACCTCGCGCAGCTTGGCGAGCATGGCCTCGACGCCGCGCGCCGGATCGGCGGCGATGTCGTCGAGCTCCCGCCCGAGTTCGTCCGGGAACGCGAGCGCGGCCTTGTTGAACAACAGCCGCAGCAGCGACTGGTTCGCGACCGGCTCGTCGTCGGTGCGCCGTCGGAGCGCGAAGCCGCGGGCACCGCGACCGTCACGCTCGAGCTCAACCGGGAACAGCACCAGGGGCGCGCGCACGCCATATCCCGCCGTGGTGGCGCCACGCGGTGCGATGTTGCCCACCACGACGGGGTAGCCGACGTAGAGCTCGTTCGCGCCGGTCTCTTCGATGCGATCGCGGACCTCACGGTGAAGCTCCCGCAGCTGCGCCGAGCATGCCTCTGCGGCGTCGTGCCGGCCGGCATCGTCGGCGGTCACCAGCACGGCCTCGCGCCCGCCGCGGACCAGCGCAAGCGTGCGTTCGGCGGTGCCGGGGCGGATCGCGTCGAGCGCCACCAGATCGAAGCAACGACCCCGCACGAGTCGACGCAATCGCACCGACGGGCTGCGACCATCGCCCGAGATCAACTCGTCGCGCAGGCGTGCAACCGCGGCGATCAGTGCCTGCCGTGATGCATCGAGCTGCGGCGGCGGGGCGGACTGCGCTCGGCGGGTCGAGACCAGCCGCAGCGGGCTGTCGAGGGGCGCGCGCTCGAGGGGCGGCATGACCTCAATGCCGCGCTCGACGAACAGCTGCGCCAGCGGTGCGAGGGCCTCGGGCGTGGCCGCCTGCACCCCCGCCAGCCGCAGCAGTCGTCGCGGTGCGATCGACGACTCGCCACGCCGATCGACGCTGTCGCACAGCGCCGCGAGGGCATCCGCGACCTCGTGCTTGCGGACCGGTAGCGGAATTGCGACCTGCTCGAGCAACTCGATCTCGAGCGGCGACTTCATGGCGGCGATCGCCGGGCGAATCCAGCGCTGGAAATCACCGCCGTGGCCGAGCGCCTCGCCGATCGCGAGGATCATCTGCACCTCGCGGGCGTCGACAACGTCGTCGGCGCCCATCACATGGCTCAGCAGCAGGAAGAGGCTGCGCACGAGATCGGGGCCGCCGGCGCGGACCATGCCACCGGTCTCGTAGAAGCGCGCGAGTGCGACCTCGGGGTCGAGCACCTCCGACCAGCCAGGGATCGTGGGGCCGAACGCGTCTTCGATCGCATCGAGCTCCTCGGGCGAGATGACGCCATCGGCCGCGGCAACCAGCACCGCGCAGGCGAGCGCGCACTCGCCCAGGAACGCCGGAGGCTCGTCGCGCGCGTCGAACTCGGAGTCGAGTTGACCCGAACCCAGCGCGCGCGCGATGAGGGCGTCGACCTCGGCGATGGTTCGCGTGCCGGTGCCGCGCCCGGTGAGGCGCTGGTATACGTCGCTCTCGGAGAACAACCACAGCCCCCACGCGCGCAGGCTGTGCTCGGGGTGCGTGCTAGCCAGCGCGGCCTCGCCGGCGGCCAGCGTGCGATCCATCAGTTCGCGGGCCTGCTCGAGGTACGCCGCGGTGTCCCAGGTGAGCGCGTCACCCGGCAAACCGGTGGTCGCGATCATCTCGAGCCGCAGCGCCGCGGTGAGGTTCTGACACGCGAGCAGGCCGAAGCGATCGGCCGTGATCTCGCGCGCGACCGCCAGCAGCCGCGCGGCCTCGACCTGGGCGCGCGGGAGCACGCCGGCATCGGCCAACTGCAACCCCGCGACCGCGGTTGCGCCGAGCTCGGTCCACGGCCCATGCGCGAGCCAGTGGCCGAGCTCGTGCCCGAACAACGCGACACCGGCGTCGTCATCGAGCAGCGTCAGCATTCGGCCCTGGATCTCGAGCAGGATCGGCGACTGTACGAGGTGAAGCACCGCGTTCTCGCGACCACGCGACTGGTACAGCTCGAGCGCGCCCTCGATCGCCAGGGTCCTGCGCGCGGCGTCGGCCTGGGCATGGGCGCTCGGCGCCATCGTGGCCGAGAGCTCGAGCGCGTCGGCGTGCAGGCGCCGGCGGATCGCCTCGGGGTCGCGCGGCACCAACGCGCTGCGTTGCGCGGCGAACCCCGGCAATCCGTCGAGTGCGGCGGCGAGCTGCCGCTCGAGCGAGAATCGCACGGTCTCGACGTCGAGACCGACCATAGTCGTGCGCGTCGTCGTCGTCACAGGATCACGCGCACTCCACCTCGGGTCTCGGTCGCGTGGGGGAAGCGATCGCCGGGCGGGCCGACCCCCAGGCCCCCTTGACGCCCAACGACGCGGAGGTGGCTGCAGCGGGATCGTCGGCCATGGGCGCGAGGGGAGTGTATCCCACGCGCGCGCCGGTTCGCGATCGGGTGCTCGCGCAGCAGCCGTGGACGCGGTCGCCCGTCGTCGCCGCCACCCCTTGTCGAACCCGCCGTCGAGGTGTCGGCCTTGCGACGCCACGAGGGGGAATCGCCCGCGCGCGTCCATGGCAACGACCATGGTGAGTCGGCGTTGGTGCGGGCCGACGATGCCGTGGTCGGGCGGCGCGGCAGCGTGCCCTTCGTCGTCGATGAGCTCCGTGCGTTTGCTACGTGCGGCGACTTCGAGCTCGGCTTTCTGCTGATTTTGCGATTGTTTGCTCCGCCCAGCATGGTAGAATTTCGGACACGTTGCTCCCCTTGTTCCTGCAGCGGACTAGGTATCTGCTAGTCGCAACCGCGGTGACGTTATCCGCGTGTAGACCGCGCGAGAGCCCGCGCCCGCCACGCGTGGCGACCGAACAGCCCGCAGAGACGCGCTGCGCCCATTCTCAATGTCGAGCGATGGACGTGAACACGCTGCTAGCAGCACACGCAGCTCGTTACGGGTCTCAAGCGGCCGTGCATGCCGCGCTTCCGAAGATCTTCGACCTGGGCTCGCGCGAGGACTACGGTATCGATAGCGGACCATTTCCCGACTGGCAGCGTGATCACAAAGCCCGTCTGTCCGTGTCCGTCGATCGCTACCGCGAGGAGCAACTCGTCAACGATGAATTCGCGGCGAGCGGGCGCGACAGCTTGGGGGCATGGTCCTTGACGCGGTATGGGGGGTTCGTTCGCTTGACGGTTGAAGAAGATGACCTCGCAATCAAGGCGTGGGTGCTTCGGCGCGAATATCTCTCATCGGTCATGTGTGGACGCGACGAAGTGGCGTGTGGTCCGCAGTGCGAATTCGAAGTAACGGTCCACGATGAGAGGCTCAGGTCCCCGACACTCCGGTTCGACTCGGCGTCGAGCTCTCTCGAAAGCGTTCTCTACCAGCGTGCCGACGGGCAAATGCTCCGTTGGCGACTCCACGACTGGGTCGAGGACACGGACGGGCGCGCTGTCTCTTGGCCTTCAGACATGTCCGACGACTCCGACGTCTACGATCTCGGGACGTTCCGCTGGAGCAACCCCAGTGGACCGAGTGTTTCGACCTGCGAGCCGCTCGTCTCGATGGGCGCAACGGCGAGCGGCTGTTTTGATGCGATTGGCTCACCCGTGACAACGGAATGGTCGAAGACTGGCCCGGTCCGGTTACCTCTCGTTTCGTTCGACAATTCGCAGGCCGTGCGCACGAGAGGGGGCGTCGTGGCTATCGAGCCGATGGCACTGTTCTCGATGGCTTCGAGCGCCCTACGAGGCGCGACTTTCACGCCGGACTTGCCTCTGAAACCTCTTCCCGAACCCTGCGACAACTGCCTTGTTGGTGTTCGGATTCACCGCAACGGTCGCCTTGCGCTCCCGATAGAGGATCTGCTCCTTCGGGACGTTCGCGGCGTTCTATTCGATCGCCCCATGCGTGACGTGGATGGCGTTCTTGCCTGGAACGCCCTTACGAACGTTGCTGTTCGCGTCGATTTCGCGCGGCAGGAGGTGATCTTCGCGACCGACGCCAAGGGATTGCGAGCGCCTAATGCGGTCCACGTCCCGCTTCGCATCGCTGGGGACTTGCGCGTCGTTGCCGTGTCGGATCCCGTGTTCGAAGTACTCCGAAGAGACCCGCGCGGCGCCCACGCATCTATACTCCCGTTCCCTCCGCTCAAGCAACTCTCCGGGTGTGCTGCCGTAACCTTAGACATCGCGGCACGCTCGATGTGGATCGAGCCTCCCTGCGCGGCGAGCACTGTGCACACGTCGCCCACGACGCCCACGACCCAGTAAAGGCGGCGTCACGGCCACATCCCGCCTCCATAAGCGACGCACGAAACGTCGACGCCGTTTCTGCACTCGCGCGATGCCCCAACACGATCCGTTTGGCTGCCCCGCGCTTGATTCATGCGCCTCATTTCGTCGACGGTGCTCAGATGGCTCAAACCGAAACGAAGGCGCAACGTTGCGCGCGTGCTTCCGGTCGGCGCCAAGCGAGCTCACCAGCGTGCTGGCGTTGATCCGTAGCCGGATCGAGCTCAGCATCGATCGTGTGCTCGTGTCAGCGACGCCGCCTGATCTACGCGACGTCGCTGACGAGCTTGCCCGTGCCGTCGGGCGGCACCGCGGGCGCGGCAGCGGCATCGATCAGTGCCTTCGCGGATGCGCCCTCGAGCTCGCGTTGCTCGCGGACCTTTTGCAGCATCGCAACCGCGTACGAGCCGTGTGACGACGAACCGTGGCATGGGCAGGGAGACATGCAACGCGCCCCATCGACCAATAAACTCGCGGGCTCGAGCGCAGCAGTGCGCCGCGGGCGCGTCGACCACCTGGAAGGTCCGTTTTCGCCGAACGTTCCTTAGTGGCACTGCCCGTAATCGCGCTTCCTTGGCAAGTCCCCACAAAAAAAAGGATGTGACCGAGACAGGTGTTCGGCGGACCTTCGCTGGAGTGCCCCGCGCGTAGACCGGGCCCTCATCGGGAACAAATGAAGATCGCACTGCGTTCGCTACGTAACCGTACGGGTTTGGACCGCTGGCGGCTGGGAGTTCGGCGGGCGAGGCTT
>CADEGN010000150.1 GCA_902826865.1 uncultured Myxococcales bacterium | reverse complement strand
GTTGCGCTCGCCAGCCGGCCCCGTGGATGTAGTTGTTCTCAATGGTCACCCGATCTCCGGCAAACAGGTTGGACCCCGGCGCGTCGGCAATCTCATTATCGCGGAAGACCACACCCGTGCTGCCACCGACCACGGAAAGTCCAGAGGAGCAAGTGCTTGTGGTGCTGCCGTCAATTTTCAGGTTGGTGTAGGTGATCCACGACCGGCCGCCCCATGACATGATCCCCAGGCACGTTTCGGTGCCTGTGTACTCCAGGACTGGACGCTCTTCTTCATACCCACGAATGACAATCGGATTCGCCTCGGTCCCAGAGGCACCAATCGTTGTCCATGACACTCTTTCGTCGTATCTCCCTGCTCGAATATGCAGTTGGTCACCGGCGGCCGTTAGACAAGCCTGCCCGGCTGAAATCGTGAGCTTTGGGGTGCTGAGACGCTGCGCTTGCGCGCATGAGTTGGCATCGCTCCCGCCGTCACCGGGCTTTGCGACATAGTAAGTCGCAGACCAAGCTGGCTGCGCAACCGCCAATGAGATCGTGATGACAAAGAGTCCAGTACGTGTCATTGACTACGCTGCAGTCGCGGCTTCGCGCGGATTGAGGGGTCGCCAAGGCGCAGCAGTTGCTCGAACCTGCTCGAACCCCCAGGAAGCCATCCCCTTCGACGTTGCCGCAGCGGGCTGGTTTGTCCCGCGGGCCGTGGCGATTTTCCGACTGCCGCCCAAGCCACAAACGCCATGCCGGTGCGCAAACGTCTCGTGCGCGGCGCGCACTCGCGCACGCAGACGCAGCCCGGGGCGATCGTGGACCGAGGTTTTGCGCGCGGCGCCGCGCGCCGCAGTTCACCCTTCGGGTTCGAAGTTCTCGCAGGTCGTTTGGATGGTCGCGATCGTCGACTCAAACACCGGTCCGTAGTTCTCGTCGCACACGCTTGCGACCACGCCTTGCTGGCCAAACGCGTCGACGAACTCGATGAGGTTGGGGCTCTCGGCGTTTTGCGTGTTACATGCGACGTTCATCCACGGGATGAAGCCGATGACGACGATCGATTCGACGTCGCCGCCTTTCGCGGCAACGACCGCGTCGTACCAACCACTCGTGTTGGTATCGGGGTGCGCATCGTCCACATCGATAATGGAGGGTGGGTCGTCGGTCACGATGACGACCACCAAGATCGCGTCATCGCGCAGAAAGCCCTCGTTACACCCCCCGGGCGCTGCCTTGGCCGGATCAAGCGCGGCGATGGTCGCGGTGACGGGTTGCTCGTAGGCGCTCCCGTTTACGCCCACGCGAGCCATGCAAGGAAATACTGCTGGCAGGTCGTCTTGATCCGTGGCGAATCGACCCCCGGCGGCGAAGGGTCCACACACTTCGGACGACTGGAAGTCCGCTTTTTGTGTCACGAGGTCACCCAGCGCCGTGCACCCTGGCTCGTTGCCCGCGTAGGCGTCGCTGGTGATCACGCCAACGTGATACGAGTCCACCATGTCCAGCGAGTTCTCGATCCCGCTGATGAAACCAGGGAAGCTATTGAGCAGCCGCTCTTGCTGAGCCGCCATGCTCCCGGAGTTGTCGACGACGAACAAGAAGTCGATGGCTCGGCAGCCCTTCGATTCACCATCGGCTTCGCCGGCCGGGCCGCCGACATCCAGCACGAGCGGCGAGTCCCCTGCGGAGGACGACGCGGGCGTCCCCGTGTCGTCGACGGGGCCCGTCGGAACCACGCCTGGGTCGGTTGAACCGCTCGATTGCCCCGCGCCATCCGTCGCGCCACCATCCGCGAACGGATTGCTGGAGTCGGTGACCGAACCGCAACCCATGGCAACGGCCAGGAACGTCGCGGCGGTCGTGTGCGTCACACGCTTGTGTCGATCCACGGTCAGCATTTTTTCAGCGCTCACTGCGCGTCACGAAGGTGGACGCCGCCACGGGATTAGCGTTCGCGCGGTACCGTGTCAAGCAGCTGCGTGAGCGCGGGGAATAGCTCTGTCCCGGCCGCAACCTCCTGCACGGCGGGGTCGATCGCGCCAGTTGGTCCGACAAGAGCAGTACTCCACGGATCGCGTGGGTTCAAGCGCAGGCGCCCAGCGGCGATCGGATGCGCGACGAACGGAGGCCCCCGGCGGGGCCAAAGCAGCAGCGCCACGTCCCAGGCAGGTCGAACGCCGCCGACAGCATCGCGGGGACCCGCCTCCGCGATTGCCTCGAGCAGCCGCGCGCTTACGCGAGCGTCGAGGCGCGCGATCACGTGGCGATCATCGACATCCACGATTTCGACGCGAGAGATCGTGCCGCGCGCGGCGATCAACGCGCTCGCACTGTTGTTGTACGCGGGTGCGTCGGCGACGATTTCAACCACCGTCGGTGGTGGCCCGGCGTTGCCCGTGCATGCGAACAGCACCGCCGCGACACCCGAAGCGGCGCGGCGGTACCAGGATGTGCCCAGCAGGTGCACGGAGGTGGGGTGACACTAGTGCACCACCGTCGAGTTAGCACCAGCCGTGACACCGCCCCGGCGAACGAGGGCTTTGTTGCAAGTTTGGCCTGTGCGCGTGGTACCCGTCCGGTCTTGGTCCGTCGACGGCGCGAACGCGAGGGGGCCGCGGGTTGGCCCGATTGAGCACTTTCCGCGGGCCTCGCGGGAACCGACATCGTTTGGGTGAGCATGCGCTGGCTGTGCGACGACGAGGACGAGGCAACTGGCCTTGAGCTGGTTTTCTCGCGGGCGGGCATCAACACCGCGGTGATCAAGACTGCGTCAGGGATCGCTGTCGAGACGCCGGACGTGGACTCCGATCGTGCGCTCGCTCTGCTCCGCCGCTGGTCATCGACGTTTGCGCGCCGTGTCGATGCCAACCGTCGCCAACAACTCGATCGTCGCGAACGGTTTGCCACCCACTCGCTCGGTGCAGCGATGTTGACCGTGTTTTTCGTGGCCGTGAGCTGGGCCTGGGGCTGAAGTCGCGCTCAGGCCGGTGCCGAGAGCTTCTGCGCGAGCTCCCCGTTCGCGTCCATCTCGCGGACGATGTCGCAACCGCCGACGAACTCGCCCGCGATGTAAAGCTGCGGGATCGTCGGCCAATTTGAGTAGTCTTTTATGCCGTCGCGGATCTTGTTGTCGGCGAGGACATTGACGGTGTGGAAATCGACACCGTGCTTCTTGAGCACCTCGACGACTGACGCCGAGAATCCGCACTGTGGGAACGTCTTGTTCCCTTTCATGAACAGGACCACGCGGTTGTGGTTTACGAGGTGGTCGATGAACTTGCGGGTCTCGTCGTCGAGCATGGCGCCTCAGGACGGCGCGGCGAAATCGCCCCGCGCCGGCCTACTCTAGATAGGCGAATGGCCCAGCGGAGGCAATCCGGCTAGCGCGGGCGCATCTGCGCCGACCGGCTTGGCATGCGCCCGGTGTCTGGGCCACATTTGTCGCGAATGGACGCCCAGCGCCTGTTGCGACGCGATCTTCTCCTCGGCTCGGCGGCGGTCGCCGCCGTCACCGCCGGTCGGTCGGTGCGCGCCGCGGGGCCCGGGGACACCAAGATCCTCGTGCTCGGCGATAGCATGATCGCCGGGGCGTTTGGGGTGTTTCTCGAGCGCGCACTAAAGAAAGACTACCGCCTGCCGGTCAGGAGAGCGGGCAAGAGCAGCTCTGGGCTGGCGCGTCCCGATTTCTACGACTGGCACGTCGCCGCGGGAGAAGTTGTCGGCAAGTGGGCGCCCGACGCATCGGTGGTGATGTTCGGAGGCAATGATGTCCAGGGCCTGTACATGGGCCGTGACGAATGGATCCGCTGGAACGAGCCAGGCTGGGATGAAGAATACGCCCGCCGCATCGATCGACTGTGCGACATCATCGCGCCGAGCGGGCAGCGGATCTTCTGGGTCGGCATGCCTGTGATGCGACCGGCGAAGTTCCACGAACGAGTCAAGCGCGTCAACGTCATCTATCGCGCGCGCATGGCCGTGCGCGAGGGGGCCACCTTCGTCGACGCCTGGGAGTTGCTCGCCGATCAAGACGGCGAATACGCCGACAAGATCGCGATTGACGGCGCCGATGGTTCGCCTGGCAAGAAAGTCCGCGTCCGCGCCGGTGACGGGATCCACCTCTCACCGGCCGGGGCGAATATCCTGCGCGACCACGTTTTGGCCGTGCTCGAACGTGAGCTGGGACTGGAACCTCCGCCCGCCTGAGATCGCCATCGCTCGGCGGTCTCCCCGCCGCCGCCTTCGTTGCCGCTTCAGGTCTCAACCGCTTGCCTAGCCGAGGCACGAGATCCAGTTCTCGCCGCCGTCGGAGCATTCGCCCAGGCCGGCGCACAGCTGCTCGCCAGCGCACGCGCACGTGGCCACGGCATCGCAGCCGGGGGGAATGGGCTCGCACGAGTTGTTGCTCGGACCCGCGGGTCCAGGTGGGGCGGTGACGCAAACCTCGTCGTCGGGACACGCGTCGCACGACGGCACCCAGTCGCACAGTTCGGGAGAGACGCACGCGCCGCTCCAGCAGCCCCTGGCCGTGCCCGGGACGAACGGGAACTCGCACTGGGGCGGCGCAGAATCACACAAGACGTGGCTGGGATTGCACGAGACGTCCACGGTCTCGCAGCGACCGTGGCTGCACTCGACCTCTTCGACCCCCTGCACCGAGCACCAGGTTCCCTTGCAGTCGACGTTGGGACAGCTGTCGACGCCCATGCCGCCGACGGGGATCCCCTCGCAGTCGCAGCAGGTTGTGAACAACATGCAGTCGCTCGCGTCGATGCACTCCGGCTCGATCGCTCCCGTGGTCGAACCCGTGGTCGAGCCAGTGGTCGAACCAGCGGCCGTGGTCTCCGCATCGCCGGACCCGTCGGCCGCCGTCGCTGTTGTCGGCTCGGCCGTCGATCCGCTCGTGGCCAACGAGGTTGGGCCCATCGATCCGGCGCCTCCACTGTCCTCGCCGGCGTCGCCACCACCGAGGCCGGGCCCGCATCCCACGCACGCACCCCACAGGCCGCTGAAACCAAGCCGAAGCATGCGGCGATGTTACCACTGCGCGTCGTGACCCGACGGCACACCGTGCTACGTCAGATCGGGAAGCGGCCCGGAGCCATCGTCGAGGTTGCCGAACGTCTGCATGTCCGTGAGGCCCATCGCGTGCAGGATCGACACCAGCAAGCGCGTATTGCTGACGTCGCCGTAGTCGAGGTATCGGCCAGGATTGAGGTAGCCGGCCGCGCCACCGCCGATCACGAACGGCACCCGGTGCGTGGTGTGGTACCCGGTGGCGAGCTCGTTGCCCCAAACGACGATCGTGTTGTCGAGCATGGTGCCGTCACCCTCGGGCACTGCGTCGAGGGCCTTGAGCAACTCGGTGAACTCGTCGCCGTACCAGCGATTGACATCGACGAGCCGCGCGTCTCCATTGTGCGACATCTCGTGGTGTCGATCCGCGAGTGTGTCGCCGAAGCCGGGCAGCCAGCTGAAGATGTGCTGACTCACCGCGGTTGCCCACTGGAGGCTCGCGACCCGCGTGAGGCCACACTGCAGCGCAGCGACGAGCAGTTGGCGCTGCAGCCCGGCAACGACGGCGAAGTTGTCGTTCGCGTTCACGTCGATCCCGCCGCGCAGGGTCGGAACCTCACACAGCCCCGAGACCTCCGCGTCGAGGCGTTTCTCGAGCTCACGAACGGCCTGAAGATGAGCGTCGATCTTCTGCTTGTCGGCGGCGGCGACTTTGCCCGCCAACCCGGTGAGATCGCCCATCACCGAGTCGATCACGCTCTGCTTTTGAGCGATGCGGCGCAGCGCCTCCGGATCCGCCGGATTGCCGATGCTCGCAAACAACCGCTCGAACATCGCATAGGGATCGGACTCCGGCGTGATCGGTTGATCCGCGCCCGCGTAGCACATGCGCGACTCGACCCGGTGCCCCCAGCCCGCGTCGGACTGCACGCCGAACTCCAGGGACTTGTACGGAATTGTCGGGTCCAACGAGGCGGCGATGACCTGATCCACCGACGGTCCCCCGGCCCAGCCGGCCTGTTGACCGCTGCCCCCTGTGAAATTGCCGGGTCGGACCGCGCAGCCGGTCCACATCGACACGAAGCCCTGCTGATGCGGATCTGCCGGCCCACCGAGACGCATCCGGATGCCGTCGAGCACGAGGACCATCTCTTTGACCTTGCGGCCGCTCGGGAGCACGTCCTCGAAGGACTCGAGAATGCTCCCGGGCGGGCATGTGAAGTCACTGCCCGTTCCCTCGGGTTTCCAGTGCGAATAGACGGTGCCGTTGGCCGAGAACAGCAAGACGAGCCGTGGGCCGCCAGCGGTCTCGCCGCTCGCGTTAAGGATCGGTACGAATGGCAATGCGAGCGCAGATGCACCGAGTCCGCGCAAGAGCGCTCGTCGCGAAGCAGTTGGTGCTCGCATCGGCCTAGTCCCTCCTCAGCTGGCGAAACGCGTCTGTCTGGACGATGGCGACGAGCAACTCTGCGATGTTCTGGTCGCTGCTCGTGAACCCGCCATAAAGCTCGTCGAGTCGGCACGCGTCGCTCGCTCGGTCGATTGCGCGGCCATGGGCGAACTGAAACCAATGGTCGACGGCGCAGTGGTGGACCCGTTCGCTGCTCGCGAGCCTCGCGGCGAGCTCGACCGCGCCGACGTATGGTCCATTGACGTCGGAGGCCGCAATCGTGCCGGATGCGTCGATTGCCACGCCGGTTTCGTCCTCAGTCCGATGGCGACCGATCGCGTCGTAGTGCTCGAGTCCGACGCCGAGCTCGTCCATCAAGATGTGGCATCCAGAACAGGCCGGGTCGTCCCGGTGGCGCTCGAGGGCATCGCGCGCGCTCTCTCCCGGCTCGGGTGTCGGCGGCGTGTTGTCCACCACCGGCGGCGGCGGGGGCACGACCTGACACAGGAGGTTCTCGCGGAGGAGCTTGCCGCGTCGAACGATCGAGGTCTCATCCGGGTGAGCGTGCACCGCCAGCACGGCGGCTTGGGTCAGAAGACCGGCGCGCTGGCCCGGTGGAAGCGGGACCGGATCGCCCTCGGGCACGGCCGTGCCGTCGATCCCGTACAAGCCCCAGAGCGCAGCGGGTGGGAACGAGAACTCGGCCGTAAGCAGCGTGGCCAGGCTGCCATCGCCGTGGCGCACGACATGGTCGACGAACGCGACCGTCTCGGCACGCATCGCGTCGCGCATGGCCGGCGAGTACTCTGGAAAGCGTTGCTGCGACTTCTCGAGCAACTCCAGGCGGCTGAGCTCGAGCCATTGCAGGTGGAAACTGCCGATCGCCCGCCGGGCCCGATCGTCGTCGAGCAAGCGCCGCGCCTCCGCGGCCAGTTGGTCAGCGTCTAGAGCACCGCTGTCCGCCAGATCCAGCAGGCGATCATCGGGCATGGAGTTCCACAGGAAGTACGACAGCCGGGTCGCGAGTTCGTAAGCGCCGAGAGCGCGCACGCCAGGCGTGACCTCGTCGGTGCCGATCTCAACCATGTACAGGAAGTTCGGGGACTGGAGCGCGGTCTGGATCACCAACCGTAGCGCCTCGTCGAAGGTCGAGTCCGCTCGGTTGGCATCGTAGACCTGCAGCAGGCGCGTGCGCTCGTCGGCAGCGAGCGGACGGCGATAGGCCCGGCGCCCGAAGCTGTCCACGAACGCCTCGGCACACGCGGTCTCGTCGGCGACGTCCGCAGGGCAGGGTCGCAACCCGTCGAGCGCGGCTGCGGCCGCGGCCTGTTCGGACGCCGTCACGTACTTGGTGACGGTCAGCTCGTCCACCGGCGCAACCGAGTTGCTATAGAACCCTCCGACCTGCTCGTCGCTGGGCAAGTCGAACACCGGAGGGGAGTCGAGCAGCAACAGGTCCACCACCGTGTTTGCGTACTGCTCCCCGCTCAGCCGCCGTAGCGGGGCAGCTGCGAGCAGCTCGGGCGACCCCTCGCATGCCGATACCCCCGTCTCGCCCTCTTCGCTGGCCTCCCCCTGCGTGCCCCCACCCGACGAGTCGTTCGCATCGCCGGCCGCGGGGGGCTGGTCGAGTCCGTGGTAGCAGCCGATTACGAGCGAACAGGCCGTCGCGAGCACGAGGCGACCGCTGAGACCGTAAGCCGACCCACCGCCGCGCCACCCGGACGTCGTTGGGATGATCCCCATGGCGCTGGAGACTGTCCCGATCCCGACGCGGTTCACGAAGATCGACTCTTGACAGGGCCCCTACGCTCTCCCGTGGCTCTCGCCTGCGGCGGCACGGGAGGAGAAGAGGGCCGCCCCAGATGATCGTTGGGGCGGCGGGGACGTCGCGCGTCAACTTCGCCTGCTCGATGGATGGGCCCCGCAGGGCTGTGACGCGTTGGCGAGTGATCCGCTTGCGTCGCACGACGGTGGCGGCCCAAGATCCATGCGCAATACGTGATCGCTCGGGTCTCGCCACGCCGTTTTTTCCCGCCGCGAGCGGGTCGCTCGCTCCGCGGTGTATTCGGCTTCGCGTTCGCGCTCGGGCTAGTTGTGCGAGTGGCGTCCGCCGCGAACGGCAACCAACCGCGCACGCCGCCGATCTATCCGGCTCACCCGTGTCTCGCCATCGTTGATCGCGATGTCGATCCGATCTGGCGGATGAGCGTGGCGATCCCGTATGAGGACACAACGCTCACCGAGGATGAGCTGCCAGACTCACGCACATTTCAGTTCTTCGCGCTCTGCCGTGACGATGTTCGTCAGGTGCGCCTGCCGAACTGGATCGTCAGGTCAGATGCCGAGCGCGCGCTTGATGCCGGCATCGTCGCCGAGCTCCCCACGCCGGAACAGGTATTGGCGGAGGCCGCACGATTTCGCGTGGGGCATGACGGCGCGCCGGGCAGTTGCGTGCAAGCCATCGTGCCCGAGACCGATCGAGTACCGATCAGCTGTGCGGCCACGAGCGAGCCGGTGGCTTGGGACACAACCGGGGTGCCGGCCGGTAACTACGTGGTTCGCGGCTATACATTCGCGCCCGCGCCGAATCTGTGGACGCCGCGGTTGGGGGTGGTTCAGGTCGTGGACGGGATCGACCACGTCGGCGCCGTCGCGGCGTTGACGTCGCCCGTCTACGACGCGCGCGCGTTTCAAGAGGCGGGCTACCGGGTGCAGGGATGCATGGCTGGGCCGGATGGCACGACGGTGGAGCTGTCGTGGACCTCGACGGCAACGCCCGATCTCGACGACGAGACGGCGTGGCACGTGTTCGCGACCCTCGACGCAAAGATGGGGGAGATCGACGAGCTTCTCTTCCCCCCTGCTGACGCGGTCTATCACGGGCTCCTCGTCCGCGCGATCGCTCGCGACCCAGGGGGTGCGGAGTGGATCGGCCACGCGCCGGGCTTCATCACCGTGTACCCCGGTGACGGCAGCAGCGATGAGCCGGCCTTGCCCCCCGGTCCGGATCACTGCGGCGTGGGCGGCGACACGACCGCTGCTCCGACCAGCGACACCGGTGAGGCGAGCACCACGGACGCGGCTCTTACGGGCGCAGCCTCGGAGCCGCGCGTCGGACCGCCCGCCGAGTCGCCCGAGGGGTGTGGATGCCGCGCCGACCCGCTGACCGACCTTCGCCCGCTCGCGATCGGCGGGATCGGAGCGGTCGCTCGCCGACGTCGCCGTGCGCCTCGCGATCGACGAACGAACGCTGGCCGAGCCGGTCGAGTTCGTGCCAAAGTCGCCGGCGCTTGAGCCCCAAGAAGGAGCTGCTTCGCGACCGCTGGATTCGGGGCGTGCTCGCCTTCCACAAGCCGATCCTCTGGGTTGCACTGGTTGCCACCATTGTCAGCGGCTGGCTTTCGACGAAGCTAGTGGTCGACACCGATCTGCGGCGGCTGCTGCCCGATGGTCACCCCGTGCTCCTGGGCCTCGACTCCATCGAGACGACGTTCGGCAGCACCGGCAGCGTCAACGTGGTGATCAAGGATGGGACGCCGGAGTTGCGCGCCGCGTTCACCAGCGCGCTGGGCGAGGAGCTCGAGGGTCATCCACTCCTGCGCGAGGTCGACGATCGCTTGCCCAGCGACTTCTTTACCGAGCACGCGCTCTACTACCTCTCCGACGCCGAGATGACCGAGCTCAAGGCGCGGGTCGAGGCTTACAGCCACTACGAGTTGTGCTCACGCGCTTCGGATGTCTGTCTGCTGCCACCTGACCCGCGTGCGCCCGATGCCCTCGAGGGATTTATCCAGCGCAAGCGCGAAGAGGCGTTGGCGCGCACCGGGTTCAAGGATCGTTACGAACGCGCCGGCATCGAGGCGTCCGTGGTGTTGTTGCATCCGATCCAGGCCGCAGCGAGTCTCGAGTTTTCACGCGAGATCAGCGCACAAATGCGTGCGGCCGTGGCCGCCGTATTCGATCGTCCCGACGCGTCATGGGCCGGAAGTTCGCTGTCCTATAACATTGTCGGCCCCTACACCACCAAGGCCGACGAGCACGCCACGATTCGCAAGGACATGATTCGTAGCGGGATCATCGGTGCGATCGGTGTCGTCGCCATCATCTACCTTCTGTTCCGGTCGTCGCGTGCCGTGCTGGTCCTGCTGGCTCCGCTCGCTTGCGGTGTCGTGTGGTCGTTCGCGATCACGCAGCTCGTCCTCGGGCGGCTCAACCTGATGACGAGCCTGATCTCGACCGTGCTCATGGGCATGGGCATCGACGCTGGGATTCACTTCTACACCCGTGCCAAGGCCGACCGGCGCAATCATGACGACGCGGAGGCGATCCGCCGCGCGTTTCACAGCCTCATTATCCCGCTCGCGATCGCGTCGGGAACAACGATCGGGGCGTTTCTGGTGATGGCGACCTCGGAGTTCCCGGCCTTCCGCGAGTTCGGGATGATCTCCGCGTGGGGCGTGGGGCTGTGCATGCTGGCGATGTGCACCGTCTTGCCGGCGCTGATGTACATGATCGGGATCAAGCGCCACGAGCCGAAGCCCGCACATCGTCAAGGCGCGATGATGCACGCGCTCCTCACCAAGCCAGGAGTCATGTTCGTCGCGATCGTCGCGATGACGGTGTTGTCGTTTCAGGGCGCCCGCCACGTCGCGTTCGAGTACAACGGTCGGGCGTTGCAGTCGGACCGCGCGCGGCAGAACAGCCAAGGTGATACGGCGCTCATCTCCGAGATCTTTGGCAAGGACATCCATGCCGGGATCCTCGTCCAGCCGGACTACGCGTCGACGCAGGTCGCGCTCGAACAGGCCCGTAGGCGCCACGAGGCCCGGCAGGCGGTTGGCAACACCGTGGTCGCCAGCTTGTTCGCGGCGCCGGACCTGATGCCACCGCCGTCGGTGGACATCAAAGCGCGGCGACGGGCGATCGAGCAGCTCTACGCGGAGAACGAGGACACCTTCATTCGGCTCGAAGATCTCGCGGCAGGGCGCAAGCACGTCCCGCGCGTGCGCACGCCCAAGACGAGCGAAGATCGGGACGATTTCGGAGGCTCGGATGATTGGGATGAAGATCCCGAGGAGGACGCCAGCGCCCCTCCGAAGCGCGGCCGCGCAACGCCTGGGCAAGGTGCGGCGAAGGGCGGCGGGGAAACGGCGGAAGCTGAGGGCCCGGCCCACGGCGCGACGACGAGCGCGGTCGTGGGCGACACGGCCAAAGCTGAGCCTGGGTCGCCTATGCCCAACGCTGGCGGCGAAGGTGCGGGCACGGCGGAGCTCCGTGCGAGCGGCGCCAAGACGGACGGCGAGCCGGGGACAGGCGCCCAGCCGCCGAATGGCAGCGATGCGAAGCCGCCGAATGGCGGCGATGTGAAGACGCCCAGCGATCAAGAGGGCGACAAGAAACGGATGAGCAGCGAGGAGGCAAAGGCCCTCGTCGAGATGTTCGCCGCCCAGCCATTCGGGATCGATGATCTCCCGCAGGTTCTCCTGCGCAAGGTTCGCGGCAGCGACGGTTCGTACGGCGTGTTTGCCTATCCCGACTTCGATGCCGCCGACATGCGCAAGGGCGTAGAGTTCACCGACGAGACCTCGACCTATGTCGCTGACGTCGACTCCGTCTTTGTCGGCGAAACGACGGCGTACGCGGCGATGTTTCTCATGCTGCGCGAGGAAGCGCCGGTGGTCGTCGGCATGGCGGCGGTGCTCATCGCCGCGTTCGTGTACTGGCAGCTGAGGTCGCTCCCGCTGACGCTCCTGGCGCTGCTGCCGCTTGGGCTCGCGCTCTGGTGGATGGTGGGCCTGATGGGCGCGATCGGCCTCAAGTTCACCCTGTTCAATCTGCCGATCCTGCCCGCGATCCTTGGCATTGGCGTCGACAATGGGGTGTACCTCGCAGATACCGTTCGTAGGACCCACGGCGAGGTCGACGCGCTGTCGCGCGCGCTGCAGGAAACCGGCGGTGCAATTGTCGCCGCCACCTCCACCACCGTGGCCGGGTTTGCCGCGTTCTTGGTCGCCGATTCGGGTGGGTTGCGCGGGATCGGCGGACTCGCGTCCATCGGGATCACCCTGGCGGCCGTGTCGGCTTTGCTCGTACTGCCCACGCTGTGGGCGCTCGGCCAGCGCCGACGTGGACGGCGAAGCGCGATCAAGTAACAGCAGGGGTTTCACTTCGGGCTCGCGGGCCTCGAGTGTGTATTCCGATGTTCCCGCGATCCTACGAAAGCTGTTCAGGCGTTTCGCATGGCGGGCGAAGTTCTTGGCTCGCGGTCGCGTGCGTCGCGACGTATGCTGATCTCGTGGGTACAGAGGCCGCGGAGTGCTTTGCAGACGCTGAGCGAATTGCGGGCGTGCTCGGCAAGATGCGTCTCGCGTCTATGGCTTCGATCACTTCGAGCGAGGCCGAAGCCGTCGCCGACGACCCCGAGTTGCTCAACCGACTCCGCCAGGCCCTCGATCGCCTGCGCGTCGATCTCCGCGGCGCGGCCAATGCTCCTCGACAGCGCGCCACGTCCCCGGCCGTAGCGATCGATGGCGGTGAAGTCATCGGCCTGCGCCGCCAACTGGGGGCGATTCTCGAGCTGATGAGTCAGCGCTCGCTGGTGTTGTCCGATCGCGAGTCGGCGTTGCGCCGCGTGACCGAGACGACCTCGCGTGTTCTTGAGGTCTCCCGCGTGAGTGTGTGGCTGCTAGATGCCAAGGACGAACGGCTGCACTGCGCGGATCTGTTCGAGGCTTCCACGCGTGCCCACTCCTCGGGGATGGAATTGCACGCGCGGGACTATCCCCCGTATTTCACTGCCCTGCTGAGCGAGAGGACGATCGCGGCCCATGATGCCGAGGTCGATTTCCGGACCTCGTGCTTCGCCGTAGGCTACCTGCGCCCCCTCGACATCAAATCGATGCTCGATGTGCCGATCTGGGCCGCGGGCAGGAACGCCGGGGTACTGTGCCACGAGCAGGTACGCACGCCGCGACGGTGGGGAGCTGACGAGATCGACTTCGCGTACATCATGGCGAGCATCGTCGGGATCGCGCTCGAGCGCTTCGGCTAGCGCGCGACCGAGGATGCCCTGAGCGTTGCTACTGCCCTGTTTCGCTGGGCATCGATCAGATGCCCAGCGGGTTTCGCCGAGGCTGCTAGAGGGCGGTGTAGATCGCGTGCCGCCCCACGCCCACCCGTTCGAGTCGGCCTTCGCGAACCAGTGTAGCCATGTGGTGACGCAACACCTTGCGATCGAGGCGGCTGTACTCAGCGATGTCGTCCAGCGTCACCTCGCCGTTGCCCTCGATGAACGGCATGATCGCGCGGGCGAACTCATCGCTTGTCATTCCGCCGTCGTCGGAGGCTTCCTTGGGCTCATTCGCCGCCTTCTCGGCTTTCTCGGCGAACGCGTCCTCCAGTTCGTCTTCGAGGATGCGTCGCTTCTTGCGGCGGCCGGTGGGCTCGGTCTCCGCGGGAGGCGAAGGCGCGAAACCGTCACGTAGGTCGCCGAGCGTGATCTTCGCGAACTGTGGCCAGAGACCACGAGCGTCGAGAAAACGCACAAGGTCCCCGAGCGTGACGAGTTCAGGCGAACGAAGTCCCTTCAGGGTCTCGAGCGCAGACAGACGCTCGAGTTCGCCGTATCCCACTTGCTCCTGAAAGATCGCACTGGCATCACTCGCCGATTTGCTCACGGGTGGTTCGCGTCGTCGCGATGGTGGCGACGACACACGGTGGCTGCGTCGGCTGCGCTTCGGATTTGCTGCGGGCACGAGGAGATCTCCCCGACGGAAAATTCGCTCGCGCAGTCTGCCCCAAGTTGGACCTCCACTGTGACTCGAGCTGGGGACATGCACGCGCGCCGCGTCGTCCACACGGTCGGGTCGCAGAGCGACGTGCCAATGCTGGCTCGCCCCCGGCGACGCTCCGCCGGGACGGGGTTCCGAGATCGAACGACGCGAGAGGCGCCCCTGCTGCGCGAACGCCGGCGTTCAAGGTTTTCCTGTGGATATGTCTGTGGATGATCTGGGGATGTCCGGTTGCCAAACGGGGGCTGATGCCCTGTGGATAACCTCGCGGCCGGACCCTTCGCCTGGTTCTTGCGACCCCCAACATCTTGTGGTTTACATGACCTTCACCTCAACCCCTAGCCCGCTGGGGTCCTACATCCTACCTTTCCGCCCCTAGCGCGCGAATCGCCGCTCGATCCCGCTCACCACGGCCGGCCTGGGTCCCCGACCTCGGCCTATTTCGGAGCCCCCAACCCCGCCTCTCGGGGCGGCTCCGGGTCCCAACCCGCGAACTCTGCTCTTGTGCAGGTTTCGTGGGCTCCCTAGGTGTCTCGTCAAAATTTTCGCCCGGTCCGCTGCTCATCCGTTCAGACTCGCTGTCCACCTCCAGGCTCGCCGCCGACTCCCTCTCGCCCTCGCCCCGGAGCCCGACCCATGAAGATCTCGCGCCACTTCACCAAGGCCGACGCGCGTCCCTACGCCGGCATCGCTTTCGAAGCCCGTAGCTCTCGCATCGCTAACCCCGACGGTTCGGTCGTGTTCGAAGCCCGCGACATCCAGATCCCTCAGGGGTGGTCTCAGGTCGCGGTCGACATCTTGGCGCAGAAGTACTTTCGCAAGGCCGGTATCCCGGCGGCGCTGCGCCGCGTGCCGGAGCCAGGCGTTCCGCAATGGCTGTGGCGCAGCGAGGCCGACGAAGAAGCCCTTGCCGATCTCCCTGAGGCCGAGCGCACGCGCGGGGAGACAGATAGTCGCGAGGTGTTCGGGCGCCTCGTGGGTTGTTGGACCTACTGGGGTTGGCGGCACGGCTACTTCGCGGACGAAGCCTCGGCGCGGGCGTTCCACGACGAGATGGTCTACATGCTCGCCCAGCAGATCGCCGCGCCCAACAGCCCACAGTGGTTCAACACCGGTCTGCATTGGGCGTACGGCATCACGGGCCCGGCCCAGGGGCACTACTACTGCGAGCCGCAAACCGGGGAAGTACGGCGCTCGCAAAACGCCTACGAGCGTCCACAACCGCATGCCTGCTTCATCCAGTCCGTCGACGACGACCTCGTGGGCGAAAACGGCATCATGGATCTGTGGGTTCGAGAGGCGCGACTGTTCAAGTACGGCTCGGGGACCGGCACCAACTTCTCGCGCCTGCGTGGTGAGGGCGAGCGGCTGTCCGGCGGGGGTCGTTCGAGTGGGCTCATGAGCTTCTTGCGCATCGGTGATCGCGCAGCTGGAGCGATCAAGAGCGGTGGCACCACGCGGCGCGCGGCCAAGATGGTGGTGGTCGACATCGATCACCCCGACGTCGAGCAGTTCATCGACTGGAAAGTCGTTGAGGAGCAGAAGGTCGCCGCGTTGGTGGCCGGCAGTCGGGCATGCGCGACGCACATGCGAGCGGTGCTTCGTGCTGCCACCGACGAAACCGTGCCCGAGGCCAGCCGTGGCGACGCAAGCCGAAACCGTGGCCTACGGCGGGCGCTCAGGGCCGCGCGACTGGCCTGCGTACCGGAGAACTACCTGCAGCGGGCACTCCAGCTGGCCGCCCAGGGTGTGCGCCGAATCGACTTCGACGAGTACGACACTGGTTGGGACTCGGCGGCCTACGGCACCGTCTCGGGCCAGAACTCGAACAACTCAGTGCGCATCCCCAACGAGTTCCTCCTTGCCGTGGAGCACGACGGGGAGTGGGAGCTGCGCCGCCGCACGGATAACAAGGCGGTAAAGCGCGTGTCGGCCAAGAAGCTGTGGGACAAAGTCGCGTTTGGGGCGTGGTCCTGCGCTGATCCGGGCCTGCAGTTCGACACCACGATCAACGAGTGGCACACCTGCCCCGCGGATGGTCGCATCAATGCGAGCAACCCTTGCTCGGAGTACATGTTCCTCGATGACACAGCGTGCAACCTGGCCTCGCTGAACCTCATGCGGCTCGTCGTGCCGGAGCTTGAGGCAGGCGAAACGCCTCCGCGTGGCCGCGGTGCCGCAGTCGCCCAAGAGGCAGCGAATGCCCCGATCGCCGGCAAGCTCGACATCGACGCGATGCTCCACGCATGTCGGCTCTGGACGATCGCGCTGGAAGTGTCCGTGCTCATGGCCCAGTTCCCGAGCAAGCGGATCGCCGAGCTTAGTCACAAATTCCGCACGCTCGGCCTCGGTTACGCCAACCTTGGCACATACTTCATGGTCAACGGCCTGCCGTATGACTCGCGCGAGGCTGTCGCCATCTGTGGCGCGGTCACGGCGATCATGACGGCCGCATCTTACGCCACCAGTGCAGAGTTGGCGGCGGAGCTCGGCGCGTTCGCGGGGCACCCGGGCAACCAAGCTCAGATGCTTCGCGTCATCCGCAATCATCGCCGCGCCGCCTACGACGCGCCGGCGAGCGAGTACGAGAGCTTGTCGGTGATACCGAGCGGGATCGATGCAGATGCCTGCCCGCCCGAGCTCCTTGCCACAGCGCGCGCACAGTGGGATCTCGCGCTACAGCTCGGTGAGAAGCACGGCTATCGCAACGCTCAGGTCACGGTGATCGCTCCTACGGGCACCATCGGACTTCTAATGGACTGCGATACTACGGGTATCGAACCCGATTTCGCCTTGGTGAAGTTCAAGAAGCTCGCGGGTGGCGGCTACTTCAAGATCATCAATCAGTCGGTGCCCGCGGCGTTGCGCCGCCTCGGTTACGCACCCGCCCAGGTCGAGGACATCGTTCGGTACTGCAAGGGCTCCGGGAGCCTGGTCGGTAGCCCGCGAATCACCCACGCCGATCTCAAGCGCAAGGGATTCACCGCTGAGCTGATCGCGAAAATCGAGGCGGAGCTGCCGGCGGCGTTCGAAATCGGTTTCGCGTTCAATCGCTGGGTTCTCGGGGATGACTTCTGTCGCGATGTGCTCGGCTTCAACGACGACCAGCTCGGCGATCCAACGTTCGACATCCTCCGCGGCCTCGGTTTCAGCGATGACGACGTGCGCATCGCCAACGACTACGTATGCGGAACGATGACGATCGAAGGCGCCCCGCACTTGGACGATCAGCACCTCGCTGTGTTCGACTGCGCCAACAAGTGCGGCCGCTACGGCAAGCGCTTTATCGCTCCGATGGCTCACGTGCACATGATGGCGGCGGCGCAGCCATTTCTCTCCGGCGCGATCAGCAAGACGATCAACATGCCGCAAACGGCGAGCGTGGCCGACGTCGAGGACGTCTACATGGCGTCATGGAAGCTCGGCCTCAAGGCGATCGCCCTGTATCGAGATGGCAGCAAGCTCAGCCAGCCCCTGTCGGCAGCGTTGCTCGAGGAGGTCGCCGACGACGTCGACGAGCAGGATGAGGTTCCCGCGGTCGCCGCCGCGTCCAGCCAACCCCAGGTTGTCGAGCGTGTGGCCGAACGCATGGTCTATCGCTACCTGGCCAAGCGGCGACGCATGCCCGACCGCCGCGGTGGCTACACGCAAAAAGCCACGATCGGCGGGCACAAGGTCTACATCCACACCGGTGAGTACGCTGACGGCACCCTCGGCGAGGTCTTCATCGATATGCACAAGGAGGGTGCGGCCTTCCGCAGCCTGATGAACTGCTTCGCCATCTCATGCAGTCTCGGCCTGCAGTATGGCGTGCCGCTCGAGGAGTACGTCGACGCCTTCACGTTTACTCGGTTCGAGCCCAACGGGGTGGTGCAGGGGCATCCGCACATCAAGATGTGCACCAGCATCATCGACTACATCTTCCGCGAGCTCGCGGTGAGCTACCTCGGGCGCAGCGATCTTGCCCATGTGATGCCGGAGGATCTGACGCCAGACACCACCGGTGATGCCGAGGAAGAGATGCTGCCGGGCGTCGACTACGGCGACGAGGAGGTCATCGAAGACCATGTGGTCACGCCGGGGCCGCTGCGGCTTTCGGCTCCCCTGCCGCGGAGCGCGGGGATCGTCGCTCCGCCCGAGCGCCCGATCCTTTTTGAGGATCGGACGTACGCCGGTGCGGCGGAGACGTACGCCGAGGGGCCGGCGCGGGCGAAGACCCGCGGTGGCGCGGCAACCAGTGCGGCGCCGGCGGATGGTGGCGAGCACCGCGAGCAGGTGAAGGCCGCGGCCGCCCTGTCCGCGCAGGTCTACAGGGCGCGGATGCAGGGGTATGAGGGCGACGCGTGCCCCAACTGCCAGAGCTTCACGATGGTACGCAACGGCTCTTGCCTGAAGTGCAACACCTGCGGAAGCACGAGCGGCTGCAGCTAACAGTTGGTGGGTGAAACCCGCGACGGGACAACGCCGCCCTGGGCCCCCATGGCGGCGTTGCTCGATCTCGAGATACGCGGGGTATTCGAGTCCCTCGATCTACGCGCACAGCTACCCGTGTGAGGACGGGTTCCGCTTGGCGGCGGTGGTCTCAAGCGAGTTGGAGGTCGCCGCGCAGTAAGGTTGCGAGCGCATGGGTGACGGGACCTGCCCGGCCATCCGCGATCATGTCACCGTCGATGGCGAGTACAGGCATGGCGAGCTGCGACGTTGCCGTCACGAATACTTCGTCGGCCACGCGCGCACGGGCGAGGCTGATGGGCTCGTGGCGCCAAGCGATGCCTGCAGCCACTGCGAGACGAGCGGCGACGGCGGCGGTTACCCCAGCCAATACGCAAGACGAAGGCGGCACGCTGGTGACTACGCCGCGCTCCACCACACAAAGGTTGCTCGATCCACCTTCGCGGATGCCGCCATCGTCGCCGATCCACAGGACGTCATCGGCACCCCGGCTGCGCGCGATTCGCTTTCCGAGCACGGCGGGGAGCAACATGGTTGTTTTCAGATCACAGCGGTCCCAGCGGAAGTCGAGCTGACTCACGACGCGGATGCCCTGCTCGACGCGCGCCTTGGTCGGGAACACATGGGGCATCACGTAGCCGAATAGCTCGGGTGTCGCCCGCGCGAGGTGCTCGCGGGGCGCGTCCCCCCCGGTGAG
>CADEGN010000149.1 GCA_902826865.1 uncultured Myxococcales bacterium | reverse complement strand
GCGCGCGGCCTGGAATGATTGGGCTGTCACGCTCCGCGGTCCAGGCGCCTAGACAGGTGAAGTAGCCGCTGCGGCTGCCCAGGAGTTCTGACCATGTACAAACCCAAGCTCATTTCCATCTTGACAGTCCTCATCGGCGTTGCCGCGGCATCCGTGCCGGCCACCTCGTTCGCGGGTACGCCGCCCTCGCAGGACTGCCTCCTGCGCGAGCACCGGATCACCTCGGTGGCGCCCTACCGAGTCGAAGAGCGGATCGGCAAGAACTCCGTCCGGCGACTTCGTGGGGCAGAGGTCTTTGTTCAAGCCGAACCCGGCCTCACCGCGGAGTGGCTTCAACTTACGCTCGCTCGACACATCGCGCAGATGCGCGGCCCCGCAGCCATGCCCGACTGCGCTTTCGACGTAGACGACGTAGCGGTCCGCGTCGAGTCGGGCGGCACCGGCTTCCGTGTGCGGATCATCGCGCGTGACACCGACAAGGCGGAAGAGGTGTTGCGTCGTGCGCGACTGCTCCTTTCATGACCACCATGGAGGTAACGTTCCGACTCCCGGGTTCATGACGGGATCCGGGAGTCCAAACGATGCGAACCGAATCGAACACCCTCGACGCCCTCATGGCGCGTCTCGCCGACGGCGACCGCGCCGTGTTCGCGCGCGTGTTCGAGCTCCTTTGGGGACCCATTCATCGACTGTGCATCACGTTGCTCAAGAACGACGCCGACGCGGCTGACGCTGCCCAAGAAGCCATGCAAAAAATCCTCGAGCGCGCCTCAGACTACGACAAGAGCCGACCGGCTATGCCGTGGGCCATGGCGATCGCTGGCTGGGAGTGCAGGACCTTGGCGCGCAAGCACGTGCGTCGACGAGAGGTCGACGACGCAGGTCACGAGCAATCCGGGGAACACCCAGAGGATGAGTTCGTTCAGCGCAACCTCACCGCGGCTGCCATCGCCGCGCTCGGGGAGCTCTCGGAGGCCGATCGCGAAACGCTCATCGCCACGTTCTGGGACGAGGCCGCGTCGGTCTCGGGCGCCACGCTGCGCAAGCGGCGCGAACGCGCCCTGGACCGGCTCAAAAAGACATTCAGGAGGCTCTATGGACTCGACTGATCTCACGCACCTACAGCGGCGAGTGCGGTGGGCCTACGAGCTAGGGCGGCTGCGTCGAGCCCTCCTCGGCGTGGCGCCGGTGCTCGTCATCGTCGCCATGGCCGCGTGCGTCGCGCATCGTCCGATGTCGACGCTTTGGTTTGGTTTGGCGACGGTCTCCGTCGGGGCCGCGATGCTCTGGTACGGGCGAGATCCGCAGAAGGCTGTGCTCCCGGGAATCGCGGCGGGCCTCGTGCCCCTGGTGTTCGCGATGTGCGCCAACCACATGCACACGTGCGGCGCTGACGGTTGCAGCTCCCTGTGCGTGCCCGCGTGCGCCCTGGGCGGGGTGGTCGCGGGGCTCGCGGTCGCGAGCGTGGGCAACCAGCGGAAAGCCGGGCCTTGGTTCTGGGTGTCGGCGTCGTCTCTGGCGCTCCTCACGGGCGCGATGGGGTGTGCCTGCATCGGCTACTCCGGCGTCATTGGCCTGGGCATCGGCTTCGGCGCTGGCATGGTCCCTGGTCTGCTTCGCCGCGCCTTCGGCGGAAAAGCAACCTAGCCCTGTCACGCTCGGTGGGCCGGGTGCCTACACGGGCGATGAGGCCGAAACGATGAGCTGCCCAGATTGCCGCCCGAACGGACGCGCGAGGCTGTTGTGGATCGGCATCGCAGTCGCAGTGCTGCTTGCGTTCGCGTACCTCGAAGGCGCGGTTGGGAAAGAAGCCTCCGCGCCCGCGTCCACTTCCTCGCAGGAGACTCACCAATGACTCGACCCCTTCACCTCGCTTTCGTAACCGCCGTCGCCGCGCTCACGGGCGCGTGTAACGGCATGGACATGGGCAACATGGACGGCACGATGATCCCTGAGGTCATCGAGGTCGACGCTTCCGAAGGACCGTTCGAACCGAACGCTGCACCGGATCTCGATCCCGCGCCCAACGTAGTGGAAGTCGCGCTCGAGGCGAAGGTGGCCGACGTAGAAATTGCGCCCGGTCGCACCGCATCGATGTGGACGTATAACGGTCAGCTACCGGGACCTCGCATCGAAGCTCGCGCGGGCGACACCGTCCGTGTGCGGTTCAAGAACTCCCTTCCGGAGGCGACCACGATTCACTGGCACGGTGTGCGCGTGCCCGCCGCGATGGATGGCGTGCCGGCAGTGCAGTCGCCGATCGCTGCGGGCGCCGAGTTCACCTACGAGTTCGTGGTCCCGGACGCAGGGACTTTCTGGTACCACCCGCACGTGCGCTCGGAAGAGCAGGTCGAGCGCGGCCTCTACGGCGCCTTCGTCGTGCGCGGCGACGCTGAGCCCGCGACGACCACCGACCGAACCGTTGTGCTCGACGACTTGCTGGTCGACTCCAACTGGCAGCTGAGCGACTTCGATCCGATGATGCAGGCGATGGTCGGTCGGCAGGGGAACGTGATCCTGGCGAACGGCTGGGCGCACCCGATCGCAGGGGTCGCGCGTGGTGGTCTCCACCGCTTCCGCTTCATCAACGCGGCCAACGCCCGCTATTTCAGGCTCGCGCTCCCAGGGCACGGACTGATTCAGATCGGCACGGACGGCGGCCTCCTTCCCGCGCCACGCGAGGTCGACGAGCTACTCCTCGTTCCAGGAGAACGCGCGGATGTGCTCGTCGTGGCATCCGGCGACGCAAACGAAACGATGGAATGGACGTCGCTGCGCTACGACCGCGGGCACGGCACAGGCGATCTGCCGGACGCGGTCGTCTTCCAGATTAAGCACGGCAACGACGCGCCGATCGCTACACCCGCAGTGCCCTCTGCGTTTGCGCCGATCGCAGAGATTCCTGCAGCTACCGTGCAGCGCGAGATCAAGTTGGAGGAGTCCATGGCGATGAGCGGCGGTGAGCACGGCGCCGGGCATGGCTCGTCGACGACCGACATGGCGCCCGTCTTCTCCATCAACGGAGAGGTCTTCCCCGAGGTGACGCCCTTGGCCGCGACCCTGGAGACCGTCGAGGAATGGTCGATCGTGAACACCACCGAAATGGACCACCCGTTTCACCTTCACGGGTTCCGCTTTCAGGTCGTCTCCGTCGATGGGGCCGCCCCGGGCGTCGTCGCCTGGCGAGACTCGATCAACATCCCCGCGGAGAAGACGGTGAAGTTCCGTGTCCGGCTCGAGGACAACCCGGGGACGTGGATGTTTCACTGTCACATCCTCGAGCACGCTGAGCGCGGGATGATGGGCGAGGTCGAGGTTGTGGCGCCATGACGCGGGGGCTCACTCGGCCCGAGCGTGGTCTCGCGCTCGCCGGTGCAATCCTTCTGCTGGTCGGCTGCGCCTCGGCGCCAAGCTCGGGGCCTGCTGTGGCTCCGCACGAGCACGATTCTCGTGCGCCATCCGACGCGAGCCCCGGCGAAGGACGCGACGACCCTCCACCGATGGCGCGCTCGGCAGGGGCCGACGTGCCGCCTGCCGAGGAAGCTTCGCACGAGCACGCGCCAGTCGCAGCGGCGCCCAGCGAACAGGAGGCGTACGAGCGCGCTCGCCCCGTGTTCGAGCGGTACTGCGCGAGCTGCCACACGAGCCGCGCCGGCAAGCGAGCGGCGCTGCGACACTTCACGATGGATCGGTATCCCTTCGGCGGGCACCACGCCGACCAGATCACATCGGCGATTCGAGAGGTGCTCGGCGCGAACGGGCAACCAGCGACGATGCCCAAGGGCCGGCCCGGCGCGGTTCAGGCCGAGGAGCTCCGCGCCATCTTGGATTGGGCGGACGCGTTCGACCGAACGCATGCTGCGGTCAACCCAAGCGACCATCACCATGAGCACTGAACTGAAAGGACCACAAGAACCATGACTGGAATCAGACCGATCGCGGCAGCCATCGTGCTCCTTGGGCTCGTGCCCGGGTGTGAGACCAAGGGAGCGAATCAAGCGACGACCGCTCAGCCGTTCATGGATACACCCGCGCAGCCAGCATCCGCGTCGCAGGGCCAGGAGCGCTCGTCGGACACTTCGGCGTCGTCGCTCACCCTCGTCACTGACCGCAGTCTCGTATGCATGGTGAACAACCAGTTCATGGGCCGGCCGCAGATCCCAATCGAGGTGGACGGGCGCACCTACTACGGGTGCTGCGAGATGTGCAAAGGACGCCTCGGGAGTGATCCGTCTTCGCGCGTATCGACCGATCCCGTGAGCGGCAACACGGTCGACAAGGCCACGGCGGTGATTGGCCGCGCCAGCGACGGGCGAACGCTCTACTTCGAAAGCGATCAGACCTTCACCGCGTACGCGCGGAGAGCATCCCGATGAGCTACATCCCGGCGCTCCGCTACGAGTCGCTCACGCGATTCTACGACCCAGTCCTGCGCGCCACCCTGAAGGAAGACCGCTTCAAGCGAATGCTGGTGGAGCAGGCCGCCCTTCAGCCTGGGCACCGAGTGCTCGACGTCGGATGTGGCACGGCAACGCTCACGATCCTTCTGAAGCAGGCGTGTGCGGAAGCAGAAGTGACGGGGCTCGATGGTGACGCGAAGGTGCTCGACCTCGCGCGAACGAAGGTCAAGGCAGCCGGTCTCGACATCGCGCTCATGCAGGGTCTGGCCTCGGAGGCGCCGTTCCCACCGGCATCCTTCGATCGCATCGTGTCGAGCCTCGTGTTTCATCACCTGGCAACCGAGGAGAAGCGTCGCACGCTGACGCGTGTACGAGAGCTGCTCAAGAGCGGGGGCGAGGTGCACATCGCCGACTGGGGCAAGGCCCAGAACCCGGCAATGCGCGTGGCGTTCTTGGCAATTCAGCTGCTCGACGGCTTTGCGACGACGAGCGACAATGTTCGTGGGTTCTTGCCCACGCTGATGACAGACGCCGGCTTCCGCGCGATCGAAGAGACCCACCGGGAGATGACGGTCTTCGGAACGCTCTCCCTGTACCGAGGCGTCGCTCCGTAGCGACATTGTGCCCGCGCCCCGGTCACGATCCAGACGCGTGCTGCCTAGACGCTCGTGCCCTCCTTTCTTCTAGCTGGCGTGTTCAAGCGCTCCGTGGCCGTCGCGGCGCTAGCCGCCGTCGCCAGCGGGTGTGTCTCCACGCAGACCGGACGGACGCTGGACCGGTCCTACGAGTCGGCGACGGCCCGTGCTCGGGAGGCGCCCCGCCGCTCAACGGAAAGAAGCATGGCCTCCGAGGCCGATCTTGCGGGCCCCCTCGCGCGCGACGTGGTGGTCGCGGAGGCTGTAGCGCGCAGCCCCGCCCTTGCAGCGATGGCGCATCGAACCCGAGCGCTTGTTCACGCCGGTCGCGCCGAAGGCTCTCTGCCGCCGGCCGAGCTCGGCTTTGAGGCGTGGAACCTGCCCCTGCCGCGACCCTACGCCCTCGGTGAAGCGGACATGTACATGGTCGAGCTGCGCCAGCGGTTTCCGGCGGCTGGCTCACTCGACGCGCGAGCGCGAGCCATGGCCGAGGAAGCGCAGGCGATGCTCGCCGAGCTTTCCTCCGAGGAGAGGCTCGTCGCGGAGCGGGCGGCAAATGCCTTCGCCGACTACGCGCAGGCCTTCGCCGAGAAGCGCTTGCTGGAGCGCCAGCTCGCGCTGCTTTCGCGCATGGGCCAGGCGGTCCGCGCTCGCTACACCACGGGTGGCTCCGGGCTCGCAGAGGCTGCCCGCATCGACGTGGAGGTCACGAAGGCACAGCGAGCGCTCGCGCGCGTCGGAGGCGACATCGCTCGCTCGCGGGCGACGCTCAATGCAGTGTTGAGGCGACCTCCGGGCGCAGCTCTTGGCGAGCCGCGTGAGACCCCGCCTGAGACGGTACGCCTGTCCGTCGAAGATCTGGTCGCGCGCGCGGAAGCGAATCGCGGCGCGACGCTCTCGGCGGACGCGCGGGTGAGAGCAGCCGGCGCTCGGCGCGACGCAGCGGAGGCCGAGGTGCGCATCCCGGAGTTCATGGTCGGGCTCGGGTACTGGCAGGACCCAGCCATGCGCCCTGGTGTGGGCGTGACCGCGTCCATGTCGCTGCCGTGGCTGTGGGGTCCAAACCGCGAACGCGTGCGCCAGGCCGAGGAGGAGGAAGCCGCAGCAGGCGCGGCCCGCGACAGTGTGGGCCTCGACACGCAGGCCGAGGTCAGTGAGGCCCACGCGAGGCTCGTGGCGCTGGAGGCGCAACTCCTCGTCATCCGCGAGCAGGCGCTGCCAGCAACATCGCGATCGATGGAGGCGCTCACCGCCGCCTTCTCCACGGGGAACGCGAGCCTCCTGGAGTGGGTCGACGTCGCGCGCTCCCTGCTTGATCTCGAGATGGAGATGATTGTGCTGCACGGCGACCTCCAGCGTGGCGTCGCCAGCCTCGAGCGAGCCGTCGGAACGGCGCTCCCTCGAACGCCCTTGCGTGAGGATTCGACGCCATGAGTACCGGAGAAACGACGCAGCCCCCAGAGACCAACCACGAAGGGCATCAGGAGCCGCACGGACCGACGCCGAGTCGCCGCGCCCTCCGAACGATGGCGGTCGTTCGCTGGGCTCTGCTCGGCCTAGTCACGTTGCTCGCCACATACGCCGTGTGGACCTTATGGGGACCCAAACAGGACGGTCACGCCGCGCACGAAGAGGCCCGGTACTACTGCCCGATGCACCCGCAGATCCGCTCCCCGGAGCCCGGGGAGTGCCCGATCTGTCACATGAACCTCGAGCCCATCCCCCAGGAGCGGCGCAACTCGCCCGCGACCTCGTCCGCCCAAGCGGCATCGCCATCGGCACCAAGTCCGTCGAACGTCACGCCTGTCACGGTCAGCGAAGAGAAGCAGCGGGCAGTTGGGCTCGCCACGAGCGTCGTGGAGAGCGCCACGGTCGGTGATCGCCTCCGTGTCCCCGGCGTCATCAGCGCACCGGAGACCGGCCTCGCACAGGCGCGCGTACGGGCGCCCGGCTTCGTCGAGCAGGTCGCCGTTCGACAAACAGGCGTGCGTGTGACCCGAGGCCAACCGCTCGCGTTCATCTACAGCCCAGAGATCTATCGCGCGCAGGAAGAGTTCCTCGCTGCCACGCGCTGGAGCGGCGCCGCTAGCGGAGACGGCACCGCACCAACGGGTGCAGCCGACATCGCAGCCGCCGCGCGCCGCGCACTCGAGCTCCTCGGGCTCAGCACGACCGACATCGAGGAGATTACTCGGACGGGAAGACCGATCCGCGCGGTCGCTGTTCGCGCCCCAGCATCTGGTTACGTGACGCGGTTCAATGCGGTGCTTGGCTCGCGCGCCGAGCCTGAGATGGTGCTCTACGAGATCGCCGATCTCTCGAGTGTCTGGGTTGTCGCCAGCGTTCACGAGCGCGACCTGAACGCGATGCGCGTCGGCATGACTGCGCGCTTCACGACGACGAACACCTCGGCAGAGCCGCTGAGCGGGCGTGTGGACCTCATCGAGCCGCTCCTCGAGGAGTCGACGCGCACGACGCGGGTGCGCCTCGTCGTCCCCAATCGTGATGGGCGTCTTCGACCCGGCCAGTTCGGCGAGGTCGAGTTCGAGCTCCCTGCGTCGGCCGGGCTCTTCGTACCACGCGACGCCGTGATCCGTACCGGCGAGCATGAGTACGTGTACGTCGCGACGAGCGCAGAGCGCTTTGAGCCTCGCGTGGTTCAGACCGGCCACTCGCGGGAGGGGCGGGTCCAAGTGCTCTCCGGCGTGGCCGGGGGCGATCGAGTGGTGACCCGCGGCAGCTTCATGCTCGACTCCGAGAGTCGCCTCCAGGCATCTCTGGCCGCAGCCCCCGCGCCAGCTTCGGGTTCACAGGGAGGTTCTGCCGACCAGGGGCCTTCGTGCGAGACCGAGTTCGACCAACAGCGCCAGGCCGACAAGTACCGGCAGTGCCGCGCGTGCGAGCGACAGCATGCGGGTATGGGCAGCATGGTCGCGGATTGCAAGAACGCCATTCCAAGGCCGTGGAGGTGATGCCGTGATCGGTTGGCTCATCGACGTCTCGGCGAAGAATCGTGCGCTCGTCCTCTTCGCCGCGGTCGCGCTCGCCATCGCGGGCGTGACTGCGATGCGCAACGTCAAGCTCGACGCGATCCCGGACCTCTCCGATCCGCAGGTCATCGTCTTCACCGAGTGGATGGGGCGCTCACCCACGCTCGTCGAGGATCAGGTCACGTATCCACTCGTCACCTCGCTCCTCGGCGCACCGCACGTCGTCGACGTGCGCGGCCAGACGATGTTCGGCATGAGCTTCGTGTACGTCGTTTTCGAAGAGGGCACCGACATCTACTGGGCGCGCTCTCGGGTGCTCGAGTACCTCAACACCGTTCGGAGCCGGCTCCCCCCAGATGCGAACACGCGCATCGGCCCGGACGCGACAGGCATCGGCTGGGTCTACCAATATGCGCTCGTCGATCGGACTGGCCGACACGACCTCGGGCAGCTCCGCACGCTGCAAGATTTCTCGCTTCGCTACGCATTGACCAGCGTCCCCGGTGTTGCCGAGGTGGCGTCCGTCGGAGGGTACGAGCAGCAGTATCAGGTCACGGTCGATCCGGTCCGACTGCGTAACTTCGGGCTCTCGGTCTCGGACGTCGTTCAGGCGGTGCGGCGCTCCAACAACGACGTCGGCGCCCGCGTGCTCGAGATGTCCGAGCGCGAGTATTTCGTTCGTGGTCGCGGCTACCTCACGCGCGTCGAGGACATCGAGAACATCGTCATTCGAGCGGAGCGGGGGACCCCCGTGCTGGTTCGCGACGTCGGCCATGTGACGATGGGCGGCGACATTCGGCGCGGCGCAGCCGACTTCGACGGCCTGGGCGAGGCCGTGTCCGGCATCGTCGTGATGCGCTATGGCGAGAACGCTCTCGACGTGATCGGGCGCGTCGAGCGCAAGCTCGAAGAGCTGCGGCCGACCCTGCCGGAGGGCGTGGAGGTCGTGCCGGTCTACAACCGAAAGCACCTCATCGAGCGCGCGATCGATACGCTGAAGAGCGCGCTGACCGAGGAGATGATCGTCGTCGCGCTCGTCATCATATTGTTCCTGCTGCACCTGCGAAGCGCGCTGCTGCCGATCATCGCGCTGCCGCTCGCGGTCGTCACGGCCTTCATCCCCATGTACCTCCTCGGCATCCCGGCGACCATCATGTCGCTCGGTGGGATCGCCATCGCCATCGGCGCCACCGTCGACGCCGAGATCGTCATGGTGGAGGCGGCGCACAAGAAGCTCGAGCACGCTCCCAAGAACCTGAGTCACGCGGAGCGCGAGAAGCTCCTCGCCGAGGCCGCACGAGAAGTCACTCCAGCGATCTTCTTCTCGCTCCTGATCATCGCCGTGTCGTTCCTGCCTGTGTTCGGTCTCACCGGTCAGGCTGGACGCCTCTTCAAGCCGCTCGCCTACACGAAGACGTTCGTGATGCTGTCTGCGGCGCTCCTCTCCGTCACCGTGGCGCCGGCCCTTCGTGACTACCTCATCCGCGGGAAGATCTTCTCCGAGGCCCGCCATCCTGTCTCCCGCGCGATTCGAAAGGTCTACGAGCCCTTCGTGCACGTGGCGCTGCACAACCCGAAGACGACGGTGCTCATCGGCGTGATGGCGCTCGTGTCGGCGCTGCCCATCGCCCAGCGCCTTGGTTCGGAGTTTATGCCGCCGCTCGACGAGGGCGACCTTCTCTACATGCCCACGACCTTCCCGAACATCTCCATCGAGGAGGCTCGACAGCAACTCCGCAGGCAAGACGAGGTGCTGAGAAGCTTTCCAGAGGTGCGGTCGGTGCTCGGCAAGATCGGGCGCGCCGATACGCCTACGGATCCAGCGCCGCTCTCAATGGTCGAGACCGTCGTTCAACTAAAGCCCCGAAGCGAGTGGCGCACCAAGTACGTCCGGCGCTGGTACATCGGGAGCACGCCGGATTTCATGCGGCCCCTGCTCAACTGGGCCCAGCCCGAGTTCGTGCCGATGACCCGCGAGGATCTCATCCAGGAGATGAACGCGCGCCTCCAGCTGCCCGGCTGGACGAACGCTTTCACGCAGCCAATTCGAAATCGCGTAGACATGCTTACGACCGGCATTCGCACGCCGATCGGCATCAAGGTCTACGGCACCGACCTTGCGGAGATCGAGCGGGTTGGGACGTCGATCGAGCGCATCCTTCACGAGGTGCCCGGCACCCGCAGCGTGCTCTTCGAGCGTTCCGTCGGTGGGCTCTACGTCGACGTCGTGCCCAACCGTGAAAGCCTCGCGCGCTACGGCTTGCAAGTCGAGGCCGTGAACGAGGTCATCGAGTCTGCGCTGGGAGGGCTGCCCATCACGACCACCGTCGAAGGGCGAAACCGCTTCACGGTCAACGTCCGCTACGCCCAGGACTTCCGCACGAGCCTCGACGCGGTCCGCGACGTGATGATCCCATTGCCACCAGGCATGGCGACCGCAGCGAGCAGCGGAATGAACGGCGAGGCCCCCGCCTCTAGCCCTGCCAGCGCCGCTGTTCCCGCCCAGATCCCGCTCGGCGCGGTGGCGGACGTCCGCGTCGCCTCGGGCCCCCCCATGATCCGCGACGAGGCGGGGCTCCTCGTAGGCTACGTGTACGTCGACATCGAGGCAGACCGCGACGTTGGCAGCTACGTCGATGACGCGAAGGCGGCCGTCGAGAGAGCACGCGGAGCGGGCTCCCTGACGATACCGTCTGGGTACTACATCAAGTGGACTGGGCAGTACGAGCTCCTCGCCGACATGGAAGCGCGGATGAAGCTCCTGATCCCGATCGCGTTGCTCATCACGATCGTGCTGCTCTACCTCCAGTTCAAGAACTTCACCGAGGTGCTCATCGTCCTGCTCTCGGTTCCGTTTGCCCTAGTGGGTAGCGTCTGGGCGCTCTGGCTCCTCGGCTACAACCTGTCGACCGCCGTCTGGGTGGGCGTCATCGCGCTCGTGGGTCTCGCGGCGCAAACGGGCGTCGTGATGATCGTCTACATCGACCACGCCTACGAGCGCCGATTCCGAGCCGGAAAGATCAACACGCTCGAGGACATCATCGAAGCGCACTCGGAAGGAACGATCCAGCGCGTTCGTCCGAAGCTCATGACGGTGAGCACGATGCTGATCGGGCTCGTGCCGCTGCTCTGGGCACAGGGGTCCGGCGCCGACGTCATGAAGCGCATCGCCGCACCGATGGTCGGCGGGCTCGTCACGAGCGCCTTCCTCACACTCGAGATCATCCCCGTCATCTACACGTACTGGCGGAACGAGCAGCTCCTCTGGCGACGACTCGACGAGGCCGCACTCTCGATCTTGCGCTGGCTCGAGCGCGACGTCATCGCGTTGAAGATCACCGGGACGCTGGGACTCGGCTGGGTGGCGATGAAGCTGTACGTGCAGTCGCCGCCGGCGTGGGTGCAGCCCGTTGCTGTCGCTGTTGCCATGGCAGCGATGGCGCTGCTCATCGCGTATCCAGTACTCCGGCACCGTGCGCGCCGGCTGCTCGAACAACCGTAAACCCTCGAAAGGAGCCTCTCCCCATGACCGCAGTACGAACCTTCGGAGTCCTCACCATCCTGGCCTTCGCGAGTGCGTGCGAGCGCGGCGCAACGGCAACCGCGCAGGCCACACAGCCGACCGCGACTGCCGCAACCACCGCAGACCACTCTGCACGCGCAACCGCCACAAGAGCAGCCACCGGGACCGCTGACCTTCAACTTACGGTCGACGGCACCGGGTACCATCCCTCGTCGATCAGCGCGCCGTCCGGCAAGCCGGTTCGCCTCACCATCACGCGCACGTCGGACGAGGGCTGTGGCCAGCAGGTCGTGTTCCCCTCGCTCAACATCCGGCGCGACCTGCCGCTGAACGAGGCGGTCACTGTGGAGTTCACGATGCCCGCGTCCGGGAGCGTTGCCTTCACGTGCGGCATGGACATGCTGCGGGGATCGATCGTGGCCGGGTAGCGGCGACGCATGTTCCTGCCGCGAGGGCACCGTGGCCCTTCGGGCCCGCGATGAGTATGCTCGGCCCCGTGTCGGCTTCCACAATCCGTACGTTCATCGACCGCTGGCGAGAGGACCCGGGCAGCACCTACCAGACGTGGTTCCTCTGGGAAGAGCGCCTCAAGAACTTTCGGTCGATTCGACGGGGCATCTCCGAGGTGGTGCAGGAGATCGAGGGCGGTACGTTTGGGAACACATACAGGGGCTCTTCGCTCGAAACCATCGTCGGCTCGATCGCTGAGCAGCGACAGATCTTCAAAGGAGCTGACCACGCGTTTCTTTGGAAGCCGAAGCTGCGAATCCCCGACATCTACGAGGATGTCGAGAACCAGCGGGCATTCGGCCGCTTCCTGCATGCGTGCGCGTGCTGCTCCGACGCGGATCCGATCGTGCGCTCGATCCGCCAGCTCGACGCTCGCCGCATCAAGGGCCTCGGCCCCGCCGCCGCGAACCTCCTGTACTTCATCCATCCGACGCACATGCCGCCGTTCAACACGGCCATCGTCAAGGGATACAACGCGCTCAACTCGGCGCGCGTGAAGCTCGGGAGCTGGGAGGAGTACCTCGCAATGCGGGAGGGTATCCTTCGTCTCAACGAGGCCCACCGCGGTCTCCTCTCGAACGACCTTGGCGCCGTTGGCGGCTTCCTCTTCGACGTCGGCAGCGGCCGTTACCCGGCCCCCCCGCAGGACGACGACGAGGTCGCACGCGCCGCGTGGCAGGAGGACCTGGCGAAGGTGCGCGAGCAGACTGCGAAGGAGAGGAAGCAGATCGAGTCGGCTCGCGACAGCGATCGAACCCATACGGAGGTCCAAGGGTGGCTGCGGGACCTCGGGCTCGCCCTGGGTTTCGAAGTTTGGATCGCTGCGAACGACCGCACCCGGACCTTGGGCACGGGCCGACTCGGCGATGGTTGCCTCGAGTCGCTGCCAACAGCGCTCGCAGAGTGTGCCGGCGCCGACGCGATTCGACTCATCGACGTGCTCTGGCTGGAACGCGGCTCGTCTCGCGTCGCGGCCGGATTCGAGGTCGAGCACACGACCTCGATCTACTCCGGGATCGTTCGGCTTCTCGATCTCGCGCTCGGCAGCTCGGGGGACGCTACCCGCGGACTGTTCCTGGTCGCACCGGACGACCGCGAAAAGGACGTGCGAGCCCAGCTCCGTCGCCCCGCGTTTCGGCAGGTGGCGGACCTCCACGTCAGGTACCTGCCGTACGGTGAGCTCGCGAAGCACCGCGAAGCGATGGCGCGGTTCGGTGCCGGGCTCAAGGCGGTGGAAGCGATCGCACGCCGGCTCGATTGAGTTGAGTCGTGGCGGCCTGTTCCGGCTGTTCCCCGCGCTGCGCCGACCCGGCCTAGCGCGGCCGCCGCGCCCCGGGCAAAAGTGGGCGCCCGTTCGCAGCCCTCGCAGGACCGCGCCCCGATGATCAACAGTCCCGCCCCCGCGCGGGACTGCTAAACGCCGGGTCACAGTCCCGGCTCCTGTTAAATTTCTCTCGGTTCCTCTCTCCCGACGGGACGGAGAAGAGAGCGCGAACCGCGTCCCGGGCACGCTCCACGAGCCCCGCACGACGCGCGCGGCGCTCTCCGCGCGAACACGATCGCGGCGCGCGCCGCAGCGGCAGCGCGCAAACCCCTGCGAACTCAGCGGGAAAAAGACGAAGCCCCCGAGGTATGTACCTTGGGGGCGCCGTTAACTGAGGCTCGGGCGAAGTTCGCATCGAGCTAAAAATGGCTCCGGAGAAGGGACTCGAACCCCTGACCCGGCGGTTAACAGCCGCCTGCTCTACCAACTGAGCTACTCCGGAATGTCGGGGCCGGGACATTGCCGGCTACTGCGCCCTACGTCAAGTCCCTCGCAGACATTGGGCCCCCGACCGAGGCGCGGCCGCTGCACCACGTTCGCTAACCCGCGTCTCGGCCCGCCCAGCGGCGATGCGGGTACGTCCTGGCACCGGCCGGTTCGGTCGTGTGCGCGCGACGACACCCGCGTTACTCCACGGCCCGCCCGAGGTCCCCAAGCCAGGCGACCAGCGCATCGCCCACCTCGACCGCGTGGGTCTTCTGCAGGTTGTGGCCACCGTCGGCAAACGCGAGCCGCGGCCCGGCCTGCGCGTGGGCAAGGCCGTCGCAGATCACCTCCGCCTCGATAAACGGATCGTCCTCGGTCCAGGCGCCAAAGCACGGAGCCCGGACGCCGGCCAATGCCGCGGCATGGTCGGCGAAGCGGAAGCGCGCGATCAGATCGACGCTGCGCGAAACCTCCGGCAACGTGGTCGTTCGCGGAAAGCCAGCCGAGAGCATGCCGCGTCGATAGGCGCGCAGAACAATGGCGCCGACGACAGGCGTCCGCATGGCGGCCGCGACCATCCCCATGGGCGGCAACCGACGGAGTTGGCGATGGGGCCGCAGCGTCACCGGAGCGAGCCAGGCGAGTCCACGCACGCGCGTGCCCGCGGACGACGCGACGAAGGTGGCAAGAACCGCCCCGAACGAATGTCCGAGCACCACGAACGGACCGTCGATCACGCGGTTCAACCCGCTGAGCACGAGCTCAGCAAGCGCGGACCAGTCGCTCGGCGGCGCTGCGACGGCTGAGGCGCCGAATCCGGGCTGATCGATCCGAATCAATCGGACGCGACCGCGCAGCGCCGCGCCGAGCCAGCGATAGTCGCGATGCGACCCGGGCGAGCCGTGGATCGCGACGACGCACGGCCCCTCACCCTCGTCCGTATAGGCCATGACGCCGCCCGCGATCTCCACGTGGCGTAGAGGGGGATCAGAAGGATGCTCGGGTCGCACGCGTCCGCCTCGTTATCGCGATGCCCGCGGATTCCACACGCGTACCTCGTCGAGCGACTTGCGGCGGAGATCAGGAACCACTGCGTCTTCCGCAGCATACCCCACCGGGAACAGGATGTACGGCCGCTCATTGCTCGGACGCGCGAGGATCTGCGACAGAAACCCCATGGGATTCGGGGTGTGCGTGAGCGTGCAGAGCCCCATGTGGTGCAACGCCGTGATGAAGATCCCGCAGGCGATCCCAACGCTCTCGCGGACATAGTAGTGCTTGCGGCGCTGACCCAAGGCGTCCACGCCCGTCGTCTGCTCGAATACCACCACGAGGTACGGCGCGGTCTCGAGATACGGCTTGCGCCAGTCAGTGCCGAGCGGCGCCAGGGCACGCAGCCACTCCTCGGACATCCGCTGCTCGTACGAGGCACGCTCCTCGGCTTCGGCCGCGATCCGAATCTGTTGCTTGAGTTCGGGATCATCGATGGCCACAAACGTCCACGGCTGCATGTGGGCGCCCGAGGGCGCCGTCGAGGCCGTCGCGATCGCCAACTCAATGTACTCGCGCGGCACGGGGTCAGCACTGAAGTGCCGGACACTGCGGCGGCGATCCAACTCGGCGTACAAGTCACGCCCGGCGGCGAGCGACGCCTCCGGGGCCATGCGTGGCAGTCGATGCGGCACGAACGGGTAGTCGGTCACACGCCCACGCTACCGTAGGCCGCACGGGCGAGGGTGATTGCCCCGGGCGATGCGTGCCACAATCACAACCATGCGCCCGCGTGCCCGTCGCTTACTTCTGCTCACCGCCGTCGCCCTCGGCTGCCCGCAGACCCCCGCTCCCGCAACCGGCGGCGCACCCCACCGCGTCGGGTACGGCACCGTCATGGCCGACATCGGCCGCCGCTTTGAGCAACTCGGCCGGGCAGCGATCGCTGGCCGCTACGAACTGGCCGAGTACCACCTCGGCGAGATCGACGAACAGTTTGAGGAGGCGCTTGCCCACGCCGATCCACCGCACGAGGGCCACCCGGAGGTCCTGCCCGCGATGACCACCGCGTTTCTCCAGGGCGGCGTGCCCGAGCTGCGCAAGGCGATCGCGAGTCGCGATCGCGCGGCCGTCGAGGCCGCGTTCGCACGCACGGCCGCGGGGTGCAACGAGTGTCATGCGGCCTCGGGCCACGGCTTCATCGAGATCTCGCGCGAAGCGGGTCGCGTGGTGCCGAACCTCGACCCGCTGTAGGGCAACCACGCGCGCGTTTCGAAGATCGCCACCGCGATACCCATCCACGAAGCCCGGGTTGTGGGATTTCACATCGCGGCGAAGCGCAGAGGCGCGATCGCTTTGGCGGCTATCCACGCCATGCCCGATCGGCCGCGCGATGCGCCATTGTGAGCGGCGGCACCTTTGGATCCGCAGCCGGCACCACGCGAGATCGCCCGCGTGGCGCGAACCACCGCGCTTTCGCGGCTTCGCCGAGCCCCCGCTGCCGAGAAATCTGCGACCATCCGACCGCCTATGGGTTTGCCGCGCACCCGCGAGGTTCCCCGCCGAGAGCAACGTGCGGCGCCGGTGTCCCCGGTTCGGAGCCGCAACTTTGATCCCGACGCGGCTCGCCAGGCGTGGCGACAGTTCGCCCGCGGACGTGGCGCGCACGGTGGCCCTGCCCTCGCGCCGCGCATCAACCTCGTCCCGTGGTTGGCGGCGCTGGCGGGCGTATTGGCGCTGGCTGCCGCGTGGTGGTGGACGCGACCTACGGCTGAAGATCGCAGCCAGCCGCCGATCGTCGTCGCCACAGCGCCCGAGAACCGCGATGCAAACCCCGCGACGGCCGGCGCTGCCGAGGTGAACGATACGCCCGCACCGGGCGCTTCAACGTCGACGTCCGCACTCGCGCCTCCCGACCCCGGCGTCGTCGCGCCATCCGATGCCGCCGTGCCGGGCGAGCCTGCTTCCACCCCGATGCCCCGGCCCATCTACGCCGGCCTCGCCGCGCCGGCCAACACTGCGGCGCCGGTCGAGCTGACCGCACCGCCTGCCCCGCCCGCTCGCCCTCAGGTGACGACACCCGCCCGGCGGATCCCCCCCGGCGTGTCGCCCGAGAACGAAAAAGTGCTGCGCAAACTTCCCCTTTCCCGCGGCGATGCCGATCCGGTAGGCGGCGTCGGCGAACTTGGGATCCACGTCGACGACATTGAGCTCGGCACTCAGCACGCGCGTGGCGTGTGTAACGGTCACAATCGCGGGTTCTCACTCGCCCGCGAGCGCAGCATCAACGTTTGTCTGCGGGTCGTCCACGCCCGCAAAGCGCAGCAGGTCTTGGTGCTGTGGGAGCGCGCCGGCGTCGTCGTTCGTCGGGTCCGCGTGGGGATCCCAGCGACCCACGCCCACCGAACGCGCGCCGGCCTGCCGATGCGTCCCGATGCGGCCGGTCGCTGGCGCGTCCGCGTGATGTCTGAGGACGGCGTCGAGCTCGCTTCGCGCGACTTCACGGTCGGTCGCTAGTGTGGTGATTCCGGGATTCGCAAGCAGGGGTTCTCACCCCGACGAAGTCTCGGATTCACGATCCTAAAACGACGTCGGTAACCCGGCGTTCTTCAACATCCCCACGAGCCCGGGCTTGTCGACGGACTTGAGCCAGGCCTCGCGGGGCTCGACCTTGTTCTGCTGCACGAGGGTAAACAGGGCCTCGTTCATGGTCGTCATGCCCATGGCCCGCGACGTCTGCATCACGTTGGCAAGCTGGAATGTCTTGCCCTCTCGAATAAGAGACGACACCGCATTGGTACCGAGCAGAATCTCTTGCGCGGGCACTCGACCGCCGCCGATCTTCTTACACAGGACCTGAGCGATGACACCCTTGAGCGATTCCGAGAGCATGACGCGGATCTGTGCCTGCCGATCGGCGGGAAACTGATCGATGATGCGATCCACGGTGGTGGTCGCGGTGGTCGTGTGCAGCGTGCCGAACACGAGGTGCCCCGTTTCCGCCGTCTCAATCGCGATGGCGACCGTCTCAAGATCGCGCATCTCGCCGACCAGCACGATGTCGGGATCCTCGCGCAACGCCGCCCGCAACGCTTGCTTGAACGACTTGGTGTGCACGCCGACCTCGCGCTGATTCACCAAGCAGCGGATATTCGAGTGCACGAACTCGATGGGATCCTCGATCGTGATAATGTGGTCACTTCGGTTCTTGTTGATGTAATCGACCATCGCCGCCAAAGTCGTCGACTTGCCTGACCCCGTCGGGCCGGTAACGACGACGAGGCCCTTCGACAGCAGGCAGAGATCGATGGCGGCCTTGGGCAGACCGAGCTGCTCCGCGGGAATCACGGTGATTGGAATCTGACGAAGTACCGCCCCGACCCCTTTGCGATCCTCGAACACATTGACGCGGAAGCGAGCCAACCCGGGAATCTCGTAGGCGCAGTCGGCATCGCGCGACGATTCAAACTCCTGGCGCGCCTTGTCGTTCATCACCTCGCCCACGAGCGTGTGGATCTCCTGCGACGACAGCACAGGGCGTTCGCCGAGGGGCTGGATCTCTCCGTCGACGCGAAGGATCGGCGGATTGCCGGCGGACAGGTGCAAGTCAGATGCACGCATGGAGATCATCTGGTGGAGGAGCTCATCGACGCGACGAGGGCCGACGTGCACCGCGCCCGCCGAGGGGAGAGAGGCAACCGGTGGCGGCGTCGCCAGGCTCGGCGGAGCCATTGGGCCCATCCCGATGGGCGCTGTGGTCGGAGGGTTCGCGGGCGTCGGCGTCGAGCTTCCCGCCGACGACGTAGACAACGGGATCGCCGGCGACGGCATTGCGGGCGACGGCATTGCAGGCGACGGCATCGCAGGCGACGGCATCGCAGGCGACGGCACCGCGGGCGTCGACATCGCAAGCGGCGGCATCGCAGGCGACGGCATCGCGGGCGCGGGCGACGGCATCGCCAGCGGAGGAGCAACGCTCACCGGCGCACTCGCGGGGGCCGGCGCCATCTGCGGCGGCGGTGACGCGCGCAGTGGCGCCGGATCCACGTCCCCATTCCGACGCCGTGATTCCGCGCGGGGCGGGCGAGGGTCCTCGCGTTCCGCCGCGGATCGCTCCGAGCGCGGCTCTCCGGCGGGCTCGCGGCGCGCTGTGTCATCTCGCGTGCCGGGTCGACCCCCATGCCAAGGACGGGGGCCGCCGTCGGTCGCACGTGGGGCCGAGGACACCTTCGCGTCGTCGCGCCGCCCGGGGCGCAGAGCCAACAGCAAATCGTTGCCTCGTCGCGAGATCTCGATGAGATACGAATTGCCTCCGTGCTCGTGGCTGATGACCCGAGGTGCCTGGGCTGAAACCCCGCGCAGCTGCTCCGCAGGCAGCAACTCCTCGAGCGCGGCGGCCACTATCTTGGGCGACATCGGATTGCCGCCGTGCGACGGTTGGCGGCCGGCGACGACCACGCAGATGGGCTCGCCCGGCGCCAGCCGAACCTCTTCGGCGCCGGTCTGGCGCAGGATATCGAGGTACCGGGCGAGGCTAGACATACGCGCGCTCCATGCGACGCGCGATCGTAACCGAGTTGTCCCGGCGCGGG
>CADEGN010000148.1 GCA_902826865.1 uncultured Myxococcales bacterium | reverse complement strand
GAGAAGGGCGCGGCGCCTCCGTCGCGAGCTCTGCGGGTAACCGCTGGCGGCTCGTCAACTCTGCGGCCCCGCGCGTGTCCGCGGGGCGACCCAACGCCAAAGGGCCGGAACAATAATGTACGTGAGCAACGCCGAGACCACGCACGTTGCTCCCGAGAGTCCCCCAAACACGTGCATCACCGGTGAAGTCCCAAATGCGAAGCTGAAGAACGCCAACGCGACCAACACGTTCGATACGATCATGATCGGTCCGACCGTGCGGACAATCGATTCAGGCCGTTCCCGACGCAGGTACCACAGGTAGTGCATTCCGAAGTCGGTAGACGTATCGGTCATGATCGCGCCGACCATCGCCGTACTCAGATCGATCTGCACACCGAGAATCCCCATCGCGGCGCCAAGAACCGCGGCAGTTAGAATCGCCGGCGCAATACAGACCAAAGCGATCTTCAGCGATCCGAACAACGCCACCAAGAGGAACAGAACCATCGCAAGCCCGAGCGCCATCGTGCGCGACTGGTTGCGAGCAACCGACCGCGATAGCGCCCGATCGAGGGCCGGCTCGCCGGTGACTCTCGCGGTGACGGTGTCGTGACCAGACTCGACAACCGGATCCAGAAGGTCCTCAATGATGGGCAACAAGCGGTTGCGCGTGCGGTTATCTTCATGGTCAATGCCTGTCGCCGCGGCGAGCAGCTCAAATGCGTGCTCGAGGGCGAGCTGGTGACGTGCATCTTCCAGCCCTCGCGCTAACAGCTCCGCATAGAACGCCGCATCGTCGGGGTCGCGGATCTCGGCCCGGAACACGGCATCAATCGCGTTGCCCTGCGCGATCGCAAGCTCGACGCGCGTGCGCGTCGACGCTGGTAAGTCGGCGCTATCGGGGCCGCGCAAGAAATCTCGCACCGCCGCTGCGCGTGCCGCCTGCCACTGGGGCTCAGGTAGGCCACGCGCGGCCTCGACCACAGCGTCGGCGACGACTCCGCGTTGGACCTCGTTGCCGGCTGCGTTCGCGAGCCAACCGATGCGGTCGATCAAAACCTCTCGGTCGATGGGGAGGGAGTTGGCGCCCCCCATGGCGATCCAGTCCTCAAGGGCGGCGACGACGGGGATCGCTTCGCCGCGTACCCGCACCTGTATCAGTGCCGCTCGATGATCCGCAGACGCGAGGGGTGCGAGATCGGGTGCGCCGTCGAGCAACAAGTAGGCGGCTACCGACTGCTTGTGCGTCGCCGGAAGTCGCCGCCCGCCGCCAAGCGTGTCGATGACGAGCGCGACGGGATCGGTCACCGCGGTGACGCCGGTGACGCCAGGCAGCGCACTTGCTCGTTCTGCGATCATCGCGACCTTGCGCAGGGCCAGGGGTTGCTCGAGGTCGCCCTCGACAAGCACCTGCACGAAGCGCGAGCCGCCAAAGCGCTCCTCGAGGAATTCCTGAGCCTGCCAAGCCGGGCTGCCTTCGGCGAGGAAGGCTCGCGCCTCGGTTTTCACGGCCAAGTGGCGCAAGGGCAGGACGGCGGCGCCCGCCAGGACGAGCAGCCCGCCGATGACGAACCAACGGTGGCGCTCGGTGAAATTCCAGGCCGTGAGCAGTGCACCCCCCAGCGGCAGCAACTGCTCGCGTGCGGGCTTGCGCGGTACAAGCGCGAGCACTGCCGGGATCAAGGTGACCGCCGTCAACCAGCACAGCAGCGTCCCGGCGGCGACCTCGAGGCCGAACGCGCGCATGGGCTGCACATCCATGATGAGGAAGGCCGAAAACGCCGCGCACGTGGTCCAAGCTGCAATCGCGACCGGACGGCTCACGATGGCCGCCGCGGAGTGCATGGCCTCGATCTGCCCTAGCCGTTCGCGCTCGAGGTAGTAGCGACCGAGTACGTGTACCGCGTACGCGCTCCCGGTTGCCAAGAGAAGGATGGGCAAGGTCGAGGTGAGGACCGTGTAGCGCTCCCCGAGGAAGCCCATGATTCCGATGACGATGATCTCGGCGACGCCGACGGTCGCAAATGTCAGTACCACGCCGATCATGTCGCGAAACGACAGTAGGATCACGGCCACCAGCAGGATCGCGGCCAGCGGGGACAGCCGCTGCACGTCCGAGCGCGCAGCGCCATAGATGGCTTCGGCGTCAAACGCTGCGCCGCTGTAGTGCAGCTCAAATCCGTCGAGCTCCCGTTCGGCAATGGCCTGCACACGCGCGACGGCCTCGCCGCTCTTGGCCTCAGAGGCGAGGTAGACCACCAAAACGGTTGCTCGCGCGTCGCTGGTCACGAGCGTGCCGACCACCAACTCGCGCGCGAGTACCCGCGAACGCAGCGCGGCGTCATCGGCCGCGCTGCGCGGCTTGGTCCATTCTTGCGGATCTACGAGCCGATCGATGGTGGCGCCCTCGAGATCGACGACCACGTCCGTCACGTTGGTCAAGGACGTCACGTGGGACACGGCGGGGTCGACGGCGAACGCCCGTGTCGCTGCGTCGATGCGCGCCACGCTCGTTGGTTCGAGCACGTCGCCATCACCCACCACGGCAGCTCCTACCAGGGCAACGCGCATGGATCCAAAGCGGCCGCTGACGTCGCGAAACAGGGCGACGTCGTCGTCATCTTCGGGCAAAAACACAAGCACGTCATCTTCGTGCTCCAGTCCCAGCGCGCCGAAGGCCGCGACCACGCAGGCGACGATGAACAAGGAAATTACGAGCAGGGGACGGCGAACCGAGCTACGGATAAGAAGTTGCACGGATCGGAGCGTCCTTCATTCGGGGCTCAAGTCGTCGAAGCTGCAGCCGTAGAATCAGCCGCGCAGAACATGCGGGCTGCGTGATCAGTCGACCACACGAATCGTGATGGTCATGGTCGCACCACGGCGCTCGATCTCGAAGGCAAGTTGCTCCGCTTTTCGCACCTTCGCGAGGGCATCCATCGCGGCCTCGATGTCGCTCAGATCGTGGCCGTTGACCGCGCGCACGACGTCGCCGTTCATGAAGCCGACCTGGCGCAGGGTGAAAATCCCGGCCGACGGCGAACGGATCCCGTAGAGCTTGAAGCCCGCGCCGGATCGATCGGGAACGATCCGCGCGGCCCGGCTCAGCGCGGTGGGATCGGCCATCAGTGACTCGTAGGCCGCACGCGAGACCGTAAACTCACTGTCACTCACCGCGGTAATCCCGGGAAATGCGTCGTCGGTTGCGGGTGCAGGATCGGCCGGCAGCGGCGCGCGAGGCATCTCGTCGGGTTCGCGCGGTCGCTCTGCGGGAAATAATGCGCGCAGAGCCGTGAGTAGTTCCGGCTCTACTAGCCCCGCGCGCGCGACGACCGTGACCGTGCGCGGCGGTGCTGTTCCTTCGGTGACGGCGATCTCGAGCACCACCTCTCCCTCGTGCGCGGGCGTGTCTGCAGGGACACGCTGGGTTGTTTCGCCGCTCACCTGAGCCTTCGGGTCGACGCCGAGCAGCGAGAGCCCGCGGCCGACGTCGAGATGGAACGCCGCCAAGAAGAGATCAGCGGCGGCGGCATCAACCACGAACTGGCCGTCGTCGTCGCGTCGCACTGCCTCAGCGAGCAGATCAAATCCGCGCTCCTTCCTCTCGGCGCGCGGGCTCGGTGGCGCGAGCGTGCGCAGTCGGTACCGATGCCGGCGGGCCTCGGTGCCGCGCTGCACGACGACCGCAATCATGCCGCTCGCGCGCGCACGATGGATCGCCTGTTGTAGCGACGCGCCGTCGGTGACCTCCTCGCCGACGATCTCACGCACGACATCGCCCGACTCGATCCCGAGGCGGCGCAGGACCGAATCCTGCGGGAACTCATCGAGCCGACAACCGCCATCAACGGCCCGGCACACAATGCGGCCCGCGATCAGCTCGAGCAACACCTCGGTGAGGACGGGCTCATCGATGCGCCACAGCGTGCGCGTCATCGCCTCGATGTGCAGCAGGCCGGGATCGCTGGCCGATGGACGCGGCCCGGGCTGCGGCAACAGAACACTCGGTGCCGCTGCGGGCTCGGCCGCGGGTGGCGTCTCAACGGCCGGCTTCGAATCGCACGCGCCGATGACGAACAAGAAGATGTGTGCGGCGCGCGACATCAGGCGCAGAGAATATCGCGGTGGCGAGAGCTTGGGGAATGTCGACCAAGCGTGGAATCCGTGCCCTTTCTGGAACGCAGGGCGCGTGGCTCGGCGCCGTAGGGCGGGCGCGTCGAAGTCACCGAACCCCCGGCGACGCTCCGCTCACGGCGACCTCAGGTTGGCATGCATGCGAGCGCTCACAGGAGCCGCCGCCGTTACGGCGGCCTCATGTTTCGCCAGCCGCACCAGCGTGGCCTCGACCTCCGCGCCGTTGACCCCCGGGATCCCATGCGCGAGCTCGACATACGAGACAAAGTGCCGAGCCTCACTCGCAAGCAGTCCATCGTAGAGATCTACCAGTTCGCGATCGACGCGCTCGTCCCCACGCGACACGGCGTCCGCGAGCGCGCGTCCGAGGATCTGCATGCGTTCGCAGCTGCGCGCCTCGATCAACGCGCAGCACAGCAGGGTGTCGACCAATCGCGCGGGCTCATGCGAGCGCACTGCTGCCGTCAGATCCGCCGCGTACGGGCTCGGAGACAGGCGCCGAAACTCCCCATTGCGCCGACGGATGTGTCCAACGACGAGCTCGAAGTGCTCGAGCTCCTCACGCGCGAGGCGTGACAGCGGAATCGCCAGGGCCGCCTGGTCGGCGTAGCGGAACACGAGGCTCAGGGCGGTGGAGGCCGCCTTCTTCTCGCAGTGCGCGTGGTCGAGGAGGATCTCGTCGAGGCAGGCGATCGCGGCCTCACCCCATCGCGGGTCCGTGTGCCCCTGCAGGTGCAACATGCGGCACGATGCTACGCGATCCGCCAAACGGCGGCGCATCCTGCTAGGATCCGCGTGCGATGAACCAACGCCGCGTGCGAGGTCAAGTGCGCGTGCTCGCCCTGGTCGCAGTTCTCGCCGCGACCGGCTGCCCGTACGCCAAGTCCTCGCCTCGGGCGGAGTATGTCGCGCCGCGGACTTCGGAACCGGCCCCCGTCGCCGAAGGGATTCTCTCCGCGAGCTTCGTCCACGACGATGGCGGATCGTTGTCGCGTGAGGACTGCATCGTGGTCGTGTTTGATCGCGAGCTTGATGCAGCAAGCCTACGCCCGCGTAGTTTTCTCGTTGTCCTGGGCGATGGCACCCGCGTCTACGCCGAGTCCGCAGTCCTGGCGCCGGCGAGTGAGGATGACGAGAACCGATCGGTCTGGCTGCGCGGCGACTTTGGCGACCCGCTGCACCGCCCGCCGACCGATCTCGTCGTGGTGGCGCCGGTCTGGGCCGAGGACGGGCGCGAGATCCTTGGCGCCGCCGTCAAAGTCGCCGCCCACGGTCGCCCGGTCGAAGTCGTGGCGGCCGAGCTGATCGCTCCGTCTGAGACACGATGCCCTGGCGCGCGTCAGCTCATCCGGCTCTATTGGACGCAGACGATCACTGGGGTCGACGGCGACGATGCCCAGTTCGAGATCTCGACCTCGGCCGGAACGACCGTCAGGCCGGTCGCGATTGACGACGCATCCACCCACGCTGGTGATCCGCTCGCGGACAATGTGCTCGATCTCTGCGTTGCGGACGGCAACGAACTGCGCGAAGTTCGGATCCGTTCGGGAACGCTCCACGATCGCGGAGGTCGCTCCAATCAGGACGTCCGAGTGACGTTACCCGAGGCGAGACACGACGCGGCGATCCCGAGCCCGCCTTAGCGGGGCGCGGAAGAACTCGTGCGCGCGAGCGCTTGATCCCTCCCCGGGCTCGGCGCAAAGTCGAAGCAGATGCCCACCCGCTCGCATCGGCCGATTCGAAAACTCCTCTGTGCCAATCGCGGCGAGATCGCCATACGGGTATTTCGCGCGGCAACTGAGCTGGGCATTCGCACGGTTGCGATCTTCAGCCATGAGGATCGCCTTCACCTCCACCGCTACAAAGCGGACGAGTCATACCCGGTTGGCCGCGGCAAGGCACCGGTTGCCGCGTATCTCGATATTGCCGACATCGTCGCGATCGCACGGGCCAACGAAGTCGACGCGATTCACCCGGGCTATGGCTTTCTCGCCGAGCGATCCGATTTCGCTCGGGCTTGCGCCGAAGCAGGGATCATCTTTGTAGGACCCACCGCGGAAGTCCTCGACGCACTCGGCGACAAGACGGCTGGTCGCAAGCTCGCGACTGCCAGCGGCGTACCGGTGGTGCCGGGTACGCCTGATCCAGTCGGGAGTGCAGCAGAGGTGCGCGCGTTCGTCGATTCGCACGGTTACCCGCTCATGCTCAAGGCTGCGAAAGGTGGCGGTGGCCGAGGGATGCGCGTGATCCGACGCGCGGCGGACCTCGACGACGGTTTCGCCCGGGCGACCTCGGAAGCGCGTGCGGCTTTTGGAGACGGGTCGGTTTTTGTCGAGCGCTACGTCGAGCATCCGCGCCACATCGAGGTCCAGATCCTCGGCGACGAGGACGGGGACGTCGTCCACCTGTTCGAACGCGACTGTTCCGTGCAACGCCGCCACCAGAAGATCGTCGAGATCGCTCCGGCGGTGAGCCTGGACCCCGACGTGCGCGCCCGCTTACTAGGCGACGCCGTGCGGCTCGCGCGCTCCGTGGGTTATCGCAACGCGGGGACGTTCGAGTTCCTCGTCGATCCGCAGGGTCGTCACTACTTTATCGAGGCCAACCCGCGGATCCAGGTCGAGCACACGGTCACCGAGGAGGTGACCGGAGTCGATCTTGTGCAGACGCAGATCCTGGTGGCCGGGGGGAGTTCGCTGCGCGAACTCGGGATCACCCAGGAGCGGATCGAAGTCCGTGGCTACGCGATCCAGTGCCGGGTGACCACTGAGGATCCGCTGCGTAACTTCCAGCCCGATACCGGACGGATCGAAGTGTTTCGCCCCGGTGAGGGTTTCGGCATCCGCATCGACGCGGGGCAGGGCTACACGGGCGCGGAGATTTCACCGCACTACGATTCACTTCTTGCGAAGGTCATCGGACGTGCGCTCGACTTCCAATCGGCGGCGCAGAAGCTTCACCGCGCCCTGGCCGAATTTCGCGTGCGCGGGGTCCAGACCAACATCTCGTTCTTACAAAACGTGCTCACGCACCCCCGCTTTCTTGCCGGGCGGGTCGACACCTCATTCATCGAGGAGACCCCGCGGTTATTTCGATTCCCCCGTCGGCTTAACCGTGCCCAACGATTGCTCCGCTATCTCGGACAGGTGGCGGTCAATGGGCCATCGACCCCGTGGCTCACGCAGACACCGCCAGCGGCGATCGAACCCGAAGTTCCCGCTGTGCCGGTGGGCAGTGGCGTGCCTGACGGATGGCGGCCACTGTTGCTACGCGAGGGACCCAAGGCGTTTGCCGCCGCGGTGCGCAACCATCCCGGCCTGCTTGTGATGGATACGACGTGGCGCGACGCGCATCAGTCGCTGTTGGCGACGCGGGTGCGAACGATGGACCTCGCGGCGATCGCCCCAGCCACGTCGGTCGCCCTGGCGAAGTGCTTTAGCTTGGAGATGTGGGGCGGCGCCACCTTCGACGTCGCCCTTCGATTTCTGCGCGAGTGTCCGTGGGAGCGGCTCGAGCAACTCCGAGAGCTCGTGCCAAACATCCCATTTCAGATGCTCCTTCGGGGTGCCAATGCCGTCGGGTACACAAACTACGCCGACAACGTCGTTCGCCGGTTCTGCGAGGTTGCGCGCGAGCGTGGCATCGACGTGTTCCGCATCTTCGACTGTCTCAACTACGTCGAGAACCTCCGGCTCGGCATAGATGCTGTCGGCCAGGCCGGCGGTGTGATTGAGGCGGCGCTCTGCTACTCCGGGGATGTCTCTGACCCGGCTCGTACGAAGTACAGCCTGCAGTACTTCGTCGATCTCGCCGGCCACCTCGTGGAGCTCGGGACGCACGTCCTGGCGATCAAGGACATGGCCGGTCTGCTCAAACCGCGTGCCGCCACGCTGTTGGTCGGGGCGCTGCGCAGGGCGTTTCCCGATGTTCCCGTCCATGTCCACACCCATGACACGGCAGCGACTGGTGTCGCCTCGATGCTTGCGTGTGCCGATGCGGGCGCTGACATCGTCGACGTTGCCATCGAGCCGATGGCCGGCGTTACTTCCCAACCAGCGATGGGAGCGGTCGTTGCGGCGCTCGCCGGGACGGCGCACGACTGCGGGCTGGATCTCAAGGCCCTCGGTGGACTCGCAACGTATTGGGAGCAGGCTCGCCAGCTGTACGCGCCGTTCGAGTCGGGGCTCAAGAGCGGCAGCGCGGATGTCTATTTCCACGAGATGCCGGGCGGGCAGTACACGAACCTGCAGTTTCAGGCCCGTCAGCTGGGGTTGGCCGAACGCTGGCCCGCGATCAAGCGGGCCTATGCCGCCGCGAATAGCCTCCTTGGCGATCTGATCAAAGTTACGCCGTCGTCGAAGGTCGTGGGTGATCTGGCGCAGTTCATGGTTCAAAACGATCTCGCAGCCGACGACGTCGTCGCCAGGGCCGAGACGCTGTCGCTGCCGAGCTCAGTCGTGGAGTTCTTCCAGGGGTACTTGGGGGTGCCGCACGGCGGTTTTCCCGAACCTCTGCGCCATCGTGTGCTGCGCGAGCGCCCGGTCATCGTCGGTCGCCCGGGCGCGAGCCTACCCGCCCTCGACTTCGACGCCTTGCGTCGCCAGCTCCGCGATGCCCACGGGCCACACATCCGCGAGGTTGACCTGTTGTCCGCGGCCCTCTATCCGAAGGTATTCGACGAGTTCATGGCGTTTCGCGAGCAGCACAGCGACGTTTCGGTGCTGCCGACGCGACAGTTTCTTGGGCCGCTGGTGGTCGGCGAGGAATTCAACGTGCGGATCGAGCGCGGAAAGACCCTCATCATCAAGCTCACCGCGGTTGGCGAACTACGGGAAGATGGCACCCGCGACGTGTTCTTCGAGCTCAATGGCCGGTCGCGGGCGATTCGCGTCGCCGACGAGAAGGCGGCCAAAAGAGTCGTGACGCGCGAGCGCGCACAGGCCTCGGAACCTGGATCGGTGGGGGCGCCGATGCCGGGCGTGGTGCTCGAGGTGAAGGTTGCGGCGGGTGCGAACGTTCACGCCGGGGCACCCCTGGTTGTGCTCTCTGCGATGAAGATGGAAACGGTGGTGGCGGCGCCGATCGCCGGAACTGTCGAGCGGATCGCCGTGGTTGTCGGCGACAACATGGCGGCCGGGGACCTGTTGTGCAAGATCACGCCTGTGCCCGCGCAGGGCTAGCCGGGCTCGGCCCCGAGCAGGACCCCATGGTCGGCGAGCTCGGCGAACAGGTTGGCCGCCTTCGCCAGCCGTTCGTCGTCGAGGCTGGCGCCATCGCGATCGGCGGCGCGGCGCAGGCCCTCGGCCACCGGGAGCTTGCGACAGATCAGTTCCTCGAGCACAAGTGCCGACCACTCACCGATCTCGAGATAGCGGACCTTGCCGGTGCGATCACGAAACACCAGCAAGTTCGTGAGCACGTGCGGCGGCGTGCTCGTGTCCTCCAGCGCGTAGGGCAGCTTGTGGACCGCCCAAGCGTAACGCATGAGGCGACAGCTCCCGTCGAAGCGCAGCGGGCGATCGAGCGCGAGTGGTAACTCGGTTGGTTCCTCACCGCCGGCGGGATCGTTCCGCACGTCCGTCTCGAGTAGTTCGTGGCGGGCAAGGTCGACGAGGTAGGGTGGCACCGCCTCGTTCGCCGTCCACCGCGGTGTCACCCACGCAACGAACTCGGCCGGCACATCGCGGAGGTACGGCGTGACTGGTGCCTGCTCGTCCATGAACGCGTCAAAGTCGGCGCGAAACTCGGACTTGCCGCGTCTCGCCGCGCTCCGGTCGATGAACTCACGGACGACGTTGCGGAGGCGGTTGTGAACCAGCGAACGGTATACGAGCATGCGCTCGCCGCCGCGCTCTAGCAGCGCATCGACGTCGCCGTCGACCAGGCCGTGTTCGCGAAGGAAGGCCGCATAGTCGGCGCGGATCCGTTGCGGGGCGTCCGCGGCCCGTATTGCAGCCGACATCGCGGCGAGACGTGCTTCCCCCTTAGCTGCCATGTTTGGCCACCAGTTGGTTCGCATGCCAACGCCCGAGCGCGTCTTGGTACACGCGGTCGACCGCCGCAACCTCGTCGAGAAGCTGCGCGAACGGCGGGATGTTTGAATCTCGTTCGAGTACGACCGGCTTGGGTCCGACCCGTTCGATTACCCAGGCGAGCATGTCGTACACTTCGTTGCGCACGTCAGCTCCGTGGGTGTCGATGATGAGCGTGTCGTCCCAGAGCTCGTGGCCGGCGACGTGCAGCTGGACGACCCGTTCAAGCGGGACCTTCGCAAGCCACGTGTAGGGATCAAAGCCGTGGTTGCGAGAGTTGACGAATACGTTGTTGACGTCGAGCATGAGCAGGCAGTCGGCGCGCTCGAGCACCTCGGCCACGAACTCGGGTTCATCACGTTGCCCGCGCCCCAGCTCGAGGTACCAGCTGATGTTCTCGACGGCCATCGGGCGACCGAGGCGGTCCTGGGCGGCGCGAACGCGATCGGCGACGCGGATCGCGGTGCCCGTATCGAACGGGATCGGCAGAAGGTCGTGGAGCAGCGCCCCATCGAAGCCGCACCAGCAAAGGTGGTCGGAGTGCCAGGGCGAGCGATGGCGATCGAGGAAGCTGCGCAGCTCGCGGAAGTACTCGTCGTCGAACGGATCTACGCCGCCGAGCGACATCATCAACCCGTGGGTGATGATGTCGAACCGCTCTGAGATCGCTCCGAGCCGACGTGGTGCCGGCCCTCCGCGGTGCATGTAGTTCTCGGGGGATAGCTCGAGAAACGCCACCTTGCCGTCGGCTTCGCCGCGCTCGACGCGTTCGATGAACGCAGCGCGCAGACCGAGGCCGATACCGGTGGGGGTCGTCATCGTGACTCGCGATATCGTGATTGCCGAGCCCGGGCAACAGCAAGGGATGCCGCCGATGAGCGGCACGACGCCCAACGCGTGAGAACCCGCGGAGAGCGATCTCCGCGGGTCCTCTGGATCATGCGCGGGTGACCACGCGTGGCGAGCGTCGAGGACCTACGGCTTGCCGCCGCAGGAGCCTTCGCCTTCCTTCTTCTCGCCGCCGCAGGAGCCTTCGCCTTCCTTCTTCTCGCCGCCGCAGGAACCTTCGCCGGCAGGGGCTTCCGTTTCGCCACCAGCGCCCGCGGGCTGCTCGGTGGTCTGGGTGTCCTTCTTGCAGCCCGAAAGCGCGATGGCGCCGGTGCCGAGGATCGCGAGGGTCGTGGCGATTTCCTTGATGTTCAGCATCTTCTTGGTTCTCCTGGAGCGTCCGTGTTCAGTCGTCGGTGATGCAATCGGGTGATCGCGGCAAACGTTACGCTCGAATCGCCCCACCGGATCGCGGGGGGAGCTTGGCGCGTGCCGTTAGATTTTGATATACTGAACAAAGGTATAGTTTCTATCGCGAAAGCACGGTTCGCGAGGGCCGACGGCCCAGCTTTCGGACTCCGTCCGCCGCGGCGAACCGACCTACCATGCACGCAGAGATGGCGACAGCCAGCGGCCTAGGTGGGCACCACCGCGGTGGCGAGTTGTCGTCGTCCGCGCGTTGGGCCGTGCTTGCCGTCCTAACGGTGATCAACTTGGTCAACTACGTCGATCGCTACGTTGTGAGCGCGGTAGCAGCGACGATCGCCGCCGAGTTCCAGATCACCGATGACATCACCGGGATGCTCGGCACTGCGTTCATGCTTCCCTACGCAGTTGTTGCGCCTCTTTCAGGTTGGCTCGGCGACCGCATTCCGCGCCGCTACGTGGTCGCTGGCGCGGTGGGTGCGTGGTCGATCGCCACGCTCGGTTCGGCATGGGCGCCGGACATCAACACGTTGTTGTTGATGCGCGTGCTCGTCGGCGTAGGTGAAGCAGGGTACGCGACCGTGGCGCCCTCGATGATCGCCGATCTCTATCCCCTGTCCGAGCGGGGACGGAAGCTCGCGTGGTTCTACGTCGCGATCCCAGTCGGGAGCGCCCTTGGGTTTCTCGTCGGCGGCTGGACATCGGACGTTTGGGGCTGGCGGGCCGCGTTCTTGGTCGCCAGCGCTCCCGGTCTTGTGCTTGCGCTCGTGGCCCTACGAGTACCCGAGCCGCAACGCGGGCGGTACGACGCCGGTGAGGTCGCCGCGGCGGTGCCGGCCCTTGCAGCATTGAAGTCATCGCTGACCAACCGGAACTGGCGCGTCATCACGGTGGGCATGACCCTGATGACCTTCAGTATGGGCGGACTTGGCTTCTGGATGCCGACCCTGTTGCAGCGCAGCTTTTCGCTCGGCGAAGGCCCCGCGAGCACGTTGTTCGGGGTGACCACGGTGGTCGCCGGCCTACTTGGGACCATGCTCGGCGGAATACTCGGTGATCGTTGGTTGCGCCGTGATCGCGGCGCCTACCTGGCGATTAGTGGGGGAGGTCTACTGTTGGGTGCGCCATTCGTGCTGGCGATGCCGCTGGTTGACTCGCTACCGGTGGCGATCGTCTGCACGTTCGTGGCCGAGACGCTCCTCTTCCTCAACACCGGTCCACTGAATGCCGCCCTCGTCGATTCCGTGTCGGCCAACATGCGCGCGAGCGCGATCGCGATCAACGTTTTTTTCATCCATGCCCTCGGTGATGCCGGGTCGCCGTACCTCATCGGCCTCGTGAGCCGTGAAAGCGCGCTGCCGTTTGCCGTCGCGCTTTGTGCCGCGCCGGTCGCCGTGGGGGGCGTGGTGCTATTGCGCGGCGCCCGACGACTCCGTCGGGAATCCGTCGCCGTCGCGTGACCCCGGTGGGATCGTCAGTCGGCGAAGATGCCTCGAACTCGACTTGGCATCGATGCGCGCCACGGCGCGCTCGGTGAGCGCGACGATCGTGAGGGAGGGGTTCACACCGGGATTGGCCGACACCGCAGCGCCATCCATGACGTAGAGGCCCTGATAGCCGAAAAGGCGATGATCGGCGTCGATGACCCCGCTGCTCGCGTCGCGACCCATACAGCAACCGCCGAGGATGTGCGCGGTGGTTGGGATGTTGAAGAGCGTTTCGGTAAAGAGCGAGACCGGGAGCCCCTCGAGCTTTTCGGCCACGCGGGCCGCAAGCTGGCTGGCCTCGGGAATCGCGGCTGTCGGCAGGCTACCGGCGTCTGGCATCGTGCCCACCTTGCCGAGTGGGCCGAGTTCCATCCGCAGCGTGCCATCGGTGGTGCGCATATAGAGGAGGATCGTTGTTTGCTTCGATAGGTCGCGGACGAAGAGCGCGCGCAACAAGCGAAGAGGATGGCGGATCACTACCCCCGCGAGTCGAGCCACGCGGATGAGCATGTTCTCACCGGGGACGTGCGGGGCGATCAGGAGGCGGAACAGGCCCGAGCCGGCAGAGAAACGTACGGGCTCGAGATGGGAGTGCTCGTCGGTCTGCAGGATCGAGCCGATTGCGATGCCCTTCGACAGGTCGACGTCGGCGCGGCGTGAAATCACTCCAATGAGGGCTTCGGAGTTGGTACGGATGCCATAACCAAGGCGGTCCGACAGCTTCGGCAGGCCGTTGGGGTCGGCCTTCATCCGCAACAGCAAAGGCACCGTGCCCAGGACGCCACCGGCGAAGATCACCCGTCTCGCGTGATACGTGACGACCCGTCGACCGATGGGATAGCGCCCGTGCTTGCCTTCGATGATGTAGCCACCGTCCGCGTGCTCGCGAACTGCACTCACCTCGGTATCTGCGTGAAGCTCGACGCCGCCCTTGCGCGCAAACCACAGGTAGTTCTTGTCCAGGGAGTTCTTAGCGTTGTATCGGCAGCCGAGCATGCACCCGCCACAGCGAATACACCCGGTGCGCTCGGGCCCCGTGCCGCCAAAGTACGGGTCGGGCACGGATTGGCCCGGCTTGCCGAAGTACACCGCCACTTGGGTGGGTTCGAACGCCTGTGGTTGGCCCCGCTCGACCGCGATCTCGCGCAAGACGTCGTCGGTGCGGGTGCGGAACGGCGTCTCACTCACGCCGAGCATGCGCTTCGCCTCGACGTAGTGCGGCGCGAGTTCCGACTTCCAGTCGGCCAGGCCCGCCCACGAGCCCGAGGTGAAAAAGGAGTCCTTGGGAATGGGATGCGTACAGGCGTAGACCAACGAGCCGCCGCCCACACCGACCCCCGAGAGTACGGTGACGTGGCGGAAAAACGTCATCTCGAACAATCCGCGGAAGCCGAGCCACGGCATCCACATATAGCGGCGAAGGTCCCAGTTTGACTTCGGAAACTGCGCTGCGCCGAGCTCACTGCCCTTCTCCAGGACGAGCACGCTGTAACCCTTGTCACGCAGGCGCATCGCCGCCGTGCTCCCACCGAAGCCGGAGCCGATGATCACGAAGTCGTATTCGGCGGTGGCCACCGGGGTGCCGCCACGCTAGTGCTTGCGAGCGCGGACATCAAGCGCGGTAAGTACGACGCGGCCGTTTCACGAACGGCGTGGCCGCCGCTGGCTTCAGCCAAGTCGGCGAATGGGTTGCCCTCGGTGTTGATGTCGACGATCGGGCGCCCACGACGAGCTACGAGCGCGGCGATTTGCCGCGGCAGGTTTGTGGCCCCGGCGGTGCCGATCACCACCAGCGCTGCCGCGTCGTGTGCCGCCATCATCGCCGACTCTGCCCGATACAGCGGCTCATCGTAGTACTCGTCAAACCAAAGAACGTGGGGGCGTCCGTGGGCGCCGCACCGTGGGCACCGCAGGCTTTCGAAGATATCGTCGCCAAACGGCGTGCTGCGATCGGGGACGATGAAGTCCTCGGCAAGCGGCACCAGGTGGGTGGTGCACGCGTCCGCGCAGCGGAGATAATCGATGTTGCCGTGGATCTGGAGCGTCGAGGCGATCGGGCTTCCCGCACGAAGATGGAGACCGTCGACATTCTGGGTCACCAACACCAGGCGTGTCCCCAGGCGTTCCGCTGCTTCTGCGAGGGCGACGTGGGCAGCGTTGGGTTGCGCCGCGCGGCACACGGCGCGTCGAAACAGGTACCAGTGCCAGACATCGCGGGGCATGCGCCGGAACGCTGCCTGCGTGGCGAGCTCCTGCGGGTGGTAGTTGCGCGACCCGATGGTCCAGTAGCCCTCGGGGCCGCGGAAGGTTGGGACACCGCTTTCGGCCGAGACGCCCGCGCCGGTCAGCACAAGCAGGACTCCAGCGTCGCCGAGCGCCTCCCGAAGCGTGTCTGCCACCGCGTCGTTCATGCGAGGACTGCGAGCGTAGCAGGGTTGCGCCGGGCCGCGAGTGGACGCACGATCGCCGGCCAGCATGAGCGATCACCTAGACGCGGACCAGCTCGCCCGCCTCCGCGCGCTTCTTGTCGAAGAGGGCCGGCGTCTACGCGCCCGCGCGGACGCGTGGAATGACGATGCGCCGCCGCCCGGGGGTGACAGTCAGGATCGCGCCGCGCGTGAGGCAGGCGCGCGCGACGAGCGAACCACGCGCTCGCACGACCTGCGCCGCCTGGTCGACATCGATGCCGCGCTCGCGCGCATCGACGCCGGCAGCTACGGGATTTGCGAGGAGTCCGGCGAGCCGATCCCGTTCGCGCGGCTCTTGCTCGAGCCGACCACCCGCCACACCGTGGAGGCGCAGGAAGAGCTCGAGGCCGCGCTGAGACGCGAGCAGTCCGAGGCGGATGAGCAGCCCTACTGAGGACCAGATCTCAAGTTTCCTGGAAACGATCGCGAATCTGCAGGACCGCGTCGAGAGAATCGATGAAGAGGTCGACGAGATTCGGATCGAAGTGCTGCCCACGGCCCGTACGCATGTAGTCGAGGGCGTCGTCGATGCTCCACGCCAGTTTGTACGGACGATTGCTGGTGAGCGCGTCGAAAACGTCGGCGATGGCGGCGATGCGGCCCTCGATGGGGATCGCCTCGCCGTGCAAGGCCCGCGGGTAGCCGGAGCCGTTCCACTTCTCGTGGTGGGTGTGGGCGATGCTTGCCGCCAACTTCATCAGCTGGGAGTTGGAGTCGCAGAGGATCCGATAGCCGATCTCGGCATGCTGCTTCATCACCGTGAACTCGTCACCGGTGAGACGCCCAGGCTTGAGCAAGATGTGGTCGGGGATCCCGATCTTGCCGACGTCGTGCATCGGGCTGGCGATGCGGAGCGCTTCCGCCGTGTACTCGTCCAAGCCAGCGGAGCGCGCGAGCAGGTGGCAGTAGTGGCTCATGCGATGAAGATGAGCTGCGGTCTCGTCGTCGCGGTATTCAGCCGCGCGAGCGAGGCGTTCGATGGTCTCGTGGCGGGCGACTTCGAGTTCGGACTGCAGCCGTTCTAGGCGTGCCGTCGCCGTGTCAAGATCCTGCATGCTCCGTTGCACGACGTGGCGAAGGTCGGAGCGCTCGCGATCGAGGTTGTCGTGATAGAGCTTTACGCGGACCGTGTTTCGCAGGCGTGCGAGCAGCTCGACCTTGTCGAACGGCTTGCCCAGGAAATCCGTCGCCCCGGCCTGCAGCGCTTCGCGCTTGAAGCCCCGGTCGTCGAGCCCCGTGAGAAAAACCACTGGCGTGTGGGTGGTTCTGGGATCGGATCGCAGGCGTCGACACACGTCCAGGCCGCTCATGCCGGGCATCCGCATGTCGAGCAGGATCGTGTCGATTGAGTGTGCCCAAGCGATCGTTAGGGCCTGCTCACCGTCGACAGCCTGGAGGACCTCGTACCCCTCTGCATTTAGCAAACGTTCGAGCACGCGTCGGACGCCGGCCTCGTCGTCGACGAGGAGAATTCGGCCAGTAGGCATGAGCTCGAGGACAGGGGCCTCCATAGGCAGGACTTCCAGGCTAACCCGGTGGTCGGGCATTCGGAAAGCCCGTGAACATGCTGGTGCGGCGCCGCCGCGAGCACTCGCGCGCGCTCGCCTGTGTCCGCCACGACCAAAGCACGCGAATCGGTAGTCGCGAGATCGTCGCGGCACGCAGCGGGAGACTGGTAGGATGATAGGCGTGGATCTCGTCCCGCTGTGCTCCGTAGGGGTCGTTGTGGGCAGGCTCGTAGTATGCGCACTGGTCGGTGCGGCCAGTTGCGACGGGGGGAGCCGGGCGGCAACTACCGGACCCTTGGCGCAACCGACGGTGGCAAAAGGGCCAGCGACCGCCCAGGCGTCCACGCAACCGGCACCGGTCGATTTGTCGGTTCTGCGGATCCAAAGCGGCGATCGTTTAGTCGCTGTTGGCGATCTGCACGGGGACCTCGCGGCGACACGCCGCGTGCTTGTGCTCGCCGGTGTGATCGACCGCAACGATCGCTGGGTCGGTGGTCGGACCGTGTTGGTCCAGACCGGAGATCAGCTCGATCGCGGAGATGATGAGCGAGCGATCTTAGATCTGCTCGAGATTCTGCGCGACGAGGCGAGCAGGGCGGGAGGGGCCGTGCTCGCGCTAAACGGCAACCACGAGATCATGAATGTGCTTTGGGATTTTCGTTATGTCACCGACGGCGGTTGGCGATCATTCGATGGCGTACCGGGATTGGCCCTCGACGATCCGAAGGTTCGCGAGCTCCCCGAACCCAACCGCGCGCGGGCGGCAGCATTCATGCCCGGGGGTCCCTACGCTAGGAAGCTCGCCGAGCGCCACATCGCAGCGATCGTGGGCGACAGCGCTTTCTCCCACGCCGGGATCTTGCCCGGCAGTGTCGCGGGGCTGGTCGAGCTCGACCGGGGCGTGCAGTCGCTCATGCGTGGTGAGCACGATCGCGCCGACGAGACCGTGGCAGCGATCATGAACCCGGACAGCCCGGTGTGGACGCGCCGCTACGGTGGAGAGGATCCAGGCGTATGCGTGCCGCTTGAGCAGGCGCTCGCGTTGCTTGGGGCCAAACGGATGGTGGTGGGGCACACGGTGCAGCACGGTGGCATCAGTTCGGACTGCGACGGGAAGCTGTGGCGAATCGATGTCGGGCTCGCAGGGCATTACGGTGGGCGGCCAGCGGCGCTGGAAATCCGCCCGGACGGTGTACGGGTGATCCAGGAGTGAGTACGACCCAGCGGCCATGGGATCTTGCGCCAGATGACTCCCCCGGCCGAGGGGCCGTGCGCGACCGCTCGGAGCCGCGGTCGGACCACTCGCATCCGAAGCGCTGCGCCGCCGCGCCTTCGCGTTCACGTTTGTGCTGAACCATGTTTCCGTCGGTCGCCGTCCTTCCTTATCTGTTCGTTCACGGGTTGCTATGTGCGGTCGCGGGCGTCGCGGTTCTGCGCTGGATCGCGCGTGGGCCGACGATCTGGCGCGGTTTTCTCGGCCTCGTCATGGTCGGCGGGGCCGGGGCGATCGTCTCGCTCGTCACCGCACCGCGGGCCGAGGGCATGACCGCCTTCGCGATCGCCCTGGCGTTGGCCTGGACGATCTTCCTCGTGGTGCCCGCGTTCGCGTTTGTGGTGGCGGTGCGGATGTATGGGCGCCCGATGGCATCGGGCATGCTCGCGCTGGCTTTTGCGGTCGGTGCCGTCGGCATCTTCGCGTTCGTGGTCGAGCCGCACCGGCTCACCGTGAGCCGCCACGATGTCGTGTCCACCAAGGTGAACGCACCGCTGACGATCGCCGTAATTTCCGATCTGCAGACCGACGATCCAGGCGCCTACGAGCGCGAGGCGCTGGCGCGGGTCATGGCCGAGCGCCCCGATGTGATCGTCTTCACCGGCGACGTGATCCAAATCGCCGACCAGGAGCGCTATGCGCGGGCTTGGATCCGACTGCGCGAGCTCATTGCCGAGGTCGACTTGCACGCGCCGCTTGGGATCTACGCCGTCCGTGGGGACGTCGATCCGCGCGGGCGCTGGCTCTCTGAGCTCGATGGCACCGACATCATCGGGATCGAGGGCCCGACGCTGACGGTTCCCCTGCGCGACGATGTGACGCTAACGGCGCTCGATCTCCCGGCCTCCGCCAGCGTCGAGCTGGCGATCGCAGCGGTGTCGCGGTTTCACGTCGTCATCGGTCACCGACCTGACTTTGCCCTCGGCACGATCCACGCTGATCTATTACTCGCCGGTCACACCCACGGTGGTCAGGTGCAATTGCCCGGCTTCGGTCCGCTCGCCACCGCATCGCACGTGCCACGCGACTGGGCCTACGGTCGCACCGAGATCTCCGAGGGGCGCACGTTGATCGTCTCGCGGGGCGTCGGCATGGAACGCGGCGTGGCGCCGCGACTGCGACTGTTCTGCGCTCCGGAGATCGTGATCGTGCGGGTGTTGCCCGATCTTGGCACGGGCTGAGATCCAATCTTGCGCGATTCGGCCAGGCGGGCGTGCTAAGCTGACGCTCGCCATGGGTAGCTCTGCGAGCCGATA
>CADEGN010000147.1 GCA_902826865.1 uncultured Myxococcales bacterium | reverse complement strand
AGCGCGCCAGAACACCAGACAGACACGAACGCGCTATCGCCCTCGCACGCTCGCAATCCGCGATGGAGCAGCGCAGGGGCGCGGCATCGAGCTCACCGGCACGCGGGATCCGGATCCATCGCCGGCAAGCTGCACCCGTTGGCGTTCACGTTCAGTCGGGTGTGAACTCCGCTGCACGAGCGCGTCGGGTCGTCGCTGAGCCCCGACACGGGTTCGCCGCAATCGAACGCGCCCGTGTTGGGGTCCCACAGCGGTGTGTCGGTCAGGACGCCGGACTCGTAGCGGTAGAGCACGTTTGCGCCGATGTCGGCTCCGTTTAGGCCGCGTCCGTGCATGGGGCTTTCGGCCGGCACATAGACCAGGCACTGGTTCACGCCGCGGCCGATCTCGGGGACCGGCTCGATCGTCGAGTTGCGGACCTGCCCGGCATCATCGTCGATGGCCTCGTCGGTCCCGTACTGTTGCGCCGGTTCGCCGTCCTGGTTTCCGGCAGCATTGCTGTGCTCGACCGTCCATTGGATCGGCGCGAAGCCAGAGACTCCCGGGCTCCCGTTGTCGAGGCACAAGATGTGGCGCGCGTCGAGCGTGCACGGGGTCGCGTCGGGGCACATTGCTGTGGTGTCTTCTCGAATGAGAAACCCACTCCAGCTACTCCCCAGCACGGTGATCCCCTCGAGCGTCGCGGAGACGGGGCTCTTGAGGAAGATGCCGTTCTCGCCCGCGTCTGCCACGATGATGTCCCGGAAGGTGACGTTCGAATACATTGCGGGTGCCACAGGTCCGCCAAACACGCCGTGACTGGCGGCGTCGGCGAAAATCGAGCCGAGCAACGCAGAATCGTCGGCATGGAAGTTAATCCCAGTGGTCGCACCCTCGACGATGACGTTCTCGATGATCTGTCCGGAGCCGGTGACTTGCAGACCGAGCGGTGTCCGACAAGGGGGGCTGCCCGCGTCAGAACCGCACCCGGGGAGATTTTCGTAGCCCTGGGGGTGAAGATACCAGCGGCGTATCGTGACCTGTTGCGCCCCGATGTTCAACGCCGTACCAGTGAACGCGTAGGCCTCCGAGTCCTCGAGAACCACATCTCGAGAGTCAGTGACCCAGGCCAAGGTTCCGCCGTGGCGGTTGTTGTGGGACAGCAAGAGCCGCCGCAACGCGAGCTGCGACGAGTTTGCGATCGTCATCACCGCGGGTTGCACCTCCGCGTTGTCGGTGGCTCGCGCGCGTAGGCCGCTGAAGCGCCAATATGCGCAGTCTTTGATCCTCACGGCGCTCAGCGACCCATCCGAGATCAAATGAGCCTGCCGCTCGTGGGCCGCAGCGATTGAGATAGGAGCGTCCGCAGTACCGCTCGTGGCGTGGTCGTCGCAATCGACAGTGAGCATGCCCGTGGTCTCGGGGGTGTACTCGCCATCGAGGAGGATCAGGCTGTCGCCCGGCTGCAGTTCTTTTAGTGCGTGGTCGAATCGCAGCCAGGGATCGGACTCGGTCCCCGCGGCTGCGTCGGATCCGCCCGGCCCGATGTACTTGCACCCCTGGCTTCGCGAGGGGTTGTTGTCGTCACAGTCAGCCCCCAAACACGCAGTACCGTCGCCGTAACTGTCGCCATCTCGATCGACGCAAGCCAAACACGTCCCCCCTGTGCTCGAGGCGTTGCCGTCGCTCGATTCGGGGTCCACGCACCGGCCCGCCAGGCCGTTGTCCGCCAAACGGTCGTAGCGCCGCCCCGACGGACAGTCGTCGCTTGGGTACGAGCACGCGTTGGTGTCTTCGCACCGCCCTTGCGGCGCGCGGTCGCACTGCGCGTCGTCTACGCACGAAAACGGCACGCGGCCGAAACACCCGCCTGCGAACAGGGTCAGGGCCGACAGCGTTACGCCGATCACGAGCCCAAACGATGCCCGCGATCGTGGACTGTGTGCACCGCGTGGGCTCACTTCCTCAAGAATGTAGCAGACCACGTTCACCCGAAGCGGTAACTCTCGCGACGGCGACCAGCGCAACCAACCGGCCGCCCATCGCGGCCGCGAGACCGGCGCCAGCGTCACGATTGAAGTCCCAGTCGGTGCTGAGACGCGATCCCAGCTCGGGCGAACGCAGCGCGCGGAAGCGTCGCAAGGTCGGTCGACTCGCGATAGAATCCCGCACAGGGGACAACTGTGAGCGACGAACGCCAACACGAAGCCAGCGATTTCGCGCTGCTCGTGGATTGGCACTCCGGGAACCGGCAGGCAGGCGATGAGCTTGCGCGACGCCACTACGGCAGAGTCCTGCGTTTCTTCGAGCTCAAGGCCGCGTTCGTTGCCGAAGACCTCACCCAGCGAACGTTTTTGGCGTGTATCCAAGGGGTGGCGAAGTTTCGCGGGGATGGGAGCTTCAAGGCGTATCTCTTCGGCATCGCGCGGCGCCAGTACTGCGAGTACCGGCGGCGCGTAGCCCTCGAGGAAAAGCGAGATCGCTCGCCGCTCGATGATCCAGAGTTCAGGACGTCGCTAAGCCAGCTCTTCGCGCGAACTGAGCAGCAGCAACTTCTCGTGCGCGCGTTGGCGGCGTTGCCCGCCGATGCCCTGCACATGATCCAGCTGCACTACTGGGAAAAGATGCGCCCCATCGATATCGCCACGGTCATGGACATGCCCGCGAGCAGTGTTTCATCGCGGCTGGCACGCGCGCGCGCACAGCTGCGCAGGCAGATCGAGCAGATGTCGACGCCCAGCGATGTTCGCGACGAAGCGGTGCGCGACGTGGAGGAAATCGTGCGGTCGTTGGCGGAGTCGTCTGAGCAGACCCCCGCAGGAGTCGAGCACGATGGTCGTCGCTCCGATCCTTGAAGTGCAGTCGCTCCCGGCCGGCACTCAACTGGGGCCGTACCGGGTGATTAAGCGGCTCGCAATCGGCGGGATGGCGGAGCTGTACCTCGTGAGCTCGGAGAACGCGCTGGTTCGACAGCAGCTCTTCGCGCTCAAACGGGTCCACCCGCATTTGGCACACGACGAGGAATTCATCGCGATGCTGCACAAGGAGGCGACGATCGCGTCCAGCTTGGTGCACCCGCACATCGCGACGGTCGTCGACTCCGGCACCCATGCCGAGGCTGCTTTCTTCGTCATGGAATACATCCACGGCGAAAATCTCATGGTCGTGCTGCGCGAGGTTGCGCGGCGAGGGGCACCTCAGCTAGGACCTGCGCTCTACATCATCGCGGCGGTGGCCGAGGGCCTTCACTACGCGCACGAGCGTTGCGACAGTGCCGGGCGCCCGATGAGGATCGTTCATCGCGACATCTCTCCTTCCAATGTGATGGTAGGCTTCGACGGCGCGGTCAAGTTGGTCGATTTTGGTATCGCGGCCGCCTGGGCGGGCACGCGCAAGACGCAAGCCGGGATCCTCAAGGGGAAGATCGGATACATGTCGCCCGAGCAGTGTCGGGGCGAGGACGTCGATCGGCGCAGCGACGTGTTCGGGTTGGGGATCCTCCTATATGAAGTCACCACGCACCGGCGGCCGTTTCGCGGCGACAGCCCGTACGCGGTGATGAACCAGATCGCCAACGGAAAATACGTGCCGCCGAGTGAGGTCTGTGAGCACTACCCGGCGGTGCTAGCGGCGATCATCGAGCGCGCGCTGGCGAGGAGACCCGAGCGGCGCTACCCCGACGCCGACGCGTTCCGTCAGGATCTCGTGTCGGCGATCGATGCGCTACGCGTCCGCGTGAATGCCACAGCCATTCGCGAGCAGATGGGGACGTTGTTCGGCGCGCCGGGGATTCCCGAGCTGGCACTGGTCGAGGAGATCGGTCCGCGGGAGCAGATCGTGCAAGCGCGGCACGGCACGCGTGCTTGGTGGTCCCGGCCGTCCTCACCGGGTTTGACGGTGGGGCTGGTGGCCGGCGCATTCGCGCTGGGCGCGTTGGTGGTTTCTAGCCTTCGTCCAGAAGCCCCGCGGGGCCAGGGTGAAAGGGCGATCGACACCGCCCAAGCGCCACCGACCGTACCTGGGTCGCGCACAGACCGACTCGACGAAGATGGGGCAGATCGTGATCGCTCGGGCGAAGATGAGCCCAGCGCCGCCGGTGTGCCCAACGATCGCGTGCCCAGCGATCGTGCAGACCGCCGCGCCGCCTCTGCGAATGGCGGCCTTGCGCAGGGCGACGATCGCGGTGCGGACGTTGTCAACAGCCCCGCGCCCGCTGCCGACGCGGGCACGGACCGACCGATCCTCCGCGCCGACTCTCAGCTGGCCGACCCGCCCGCGGTGAGTAACGAGGTCGCGTTGTCGGCCTCGTCGGGGGCAACGCCGCCACTCGCCGCGACCGGGCGCAGGGTCGAGACGCCGCCGTCCACTGCGCGCCCTCGATCCTCGGCGCGCAAGCGAAAGGCCCCACGCGGTGCGAAGCCGAAGGCAACCGCGCCCCAAGGTCGCGGCAACGGCCTGCGGATCTTTCCCAATGCCTACTATAAGAAGGGCAAACGGTAGGGATGTTCGCAGGGCACGCGGCGGCGGTCATGCTGGTGATGGCGTCCCCGGCGGAAGACGCCCAGAAGCACGCCGATGAGGCTGATCGCCGGGCTCAGCGGGGCGATCTCGAGGGCGCCAAGCAGTCGTTGCGCACTGCGCACGAGCTCCACCCCAATCCGTTTTATCTCTTCGCCCTCGGCGTGTTGGCGAAGGAGGATGGAGATTGCCTGACCGCGACCGCACTGTTCCGGGAGACGCTCGCCACCCTTGCGGGTAGTGAACTGGACGACGAGTCAAAGCGCGACACGGAGCGGGCGGCGCGAGCGGAGATTCTCGCCTGCGCGGCGGCTGATCCGCGCCCCGAGCCGCCGGGCGTCGACGCAGCGGCCGGGCGCCCAGTTGCCGCTGCGGACCCGGTTGTCACTGCGGACCCAGCTGTCGCCGCGGTCGACGCTGACCCATCCGGGCGACCCGCCGGCTCGATGGCCCCGCCGGGCCTCGGGCCCCGTGCACCTCGGCCGGATTCGACGGTCCGAAGGCGCTCAGGTCTCGACAGGATCAATACCGGCTTCATCGTCTCGGGAAGCCTGCTTTCGGCGGCAGGCATCGGGTTTCTCAGCGGGGCGGCGGCGCTCGACGCCAACGCCGTTACGCTGACCAGCGCCCGCGCCGTTGACCGCAGCAACCAACGCGCCGCTGCGTTCGGCGTCACGGGACTCGTCTCGTTGTCGGTTGGGGCCAGCCTGGTGGTCGCGGGGATCATCCGTCATGTAATCCAGCGCCGAGCGAATCATCGGGGCGCGCGTGCGACCAAGCGCGGTCATTTCCCGAGGCGAGAGCTCTTGATGCGAGCCTGGGATGTTGGTGGGCTGCACTGATTTCGAACGCGGGTGCATGCCCGACGACGACGCGGTGAAGGACCTCCCCCAACAACCTAAGGGACTGCGAATTCGCGGGGGGACGACGCACGGCGCGTGCCGCGGCGAGTCATGGGCTTTTCGGCGGTTCGAATGAACTCGCCCCCCGCTGCGGTGGCAAGCTGCTTTCGAGATGCGTTCGGCTCTCGCCGCGTTGACATCCTCTGGACACCGGACCGATTTCTTGAAAGGCTCGTGGCGCGATGGAACGGATGCGCTATCTCCTAGCAATCGCCGCAGTGGCGGCGTGCTCGAGCTCGGGCGGCGGGCGCGTACCGACGACCAGCGCGGCGACGCTGGGACCGGGATCTACGGCGGGAGATGGGAACTCCGAGACGAGCGGCGGTGGCGTCGGGACCAGCGGTGGCGAGACGACCGCAGGTGACGAACACACCAACTTCGATCTCGGCGTGACGGACGTCGGCCCGATGTGCGAGGGGGGTGGGGCGTCAGCCGACCTTCACGCGTTTATTTGGATCGCCAATAGCACCCAGGGCACCGCGTCCAAGATCAACACGCGCACCCTCGTGGAGGAGGGGCGCTATCTCGTGCACCCGGGCATGGGCGATCCATCGCGCACGTCCGTGTCACTGTCGGGCAACGTTGCCATCGCCAATCGCCTTGGTGGTGTCACGAAGATCTACGCCAATAGCGCCGATTGCCAGGATTCCAACGGCGTCCCTGGGATCCAGACTTCGTCGGGTGCGGCCGACATCTTGGCGTGGGGAAGCGACGAGTGCCTCGCCTGGCACACCCCCTTTGCCTACGCGAGCCAACGTCCGGTTGCCTGGGGCAGCGGGGATTGGAACCCGGCCACGTGTGGCTACGACAACGAGAAGGTGTGGACATCAGGAGGCAACGGCAACGGCGTCGCCGATGTGATGTTGCTCGACGGCGAAACCGGCGTCGTCGAACAGATGGTCAGCATCCCCGGCATCGTGTCGGGGGTGGCTTTCTACGGCGGCGCCGTCGATCCCAACGGCGATTTTTGGGGCCTCGACAACAACCCCGGCGCAAGTGCACTCGTTCGCGTCAACCGCAGCGACTTCAGTTTCGACAAGTTCCCTGTGGCCGAGCCGGTTCACTACGGGCTTACTGTCGACCCGCAGGGGTACGTGTGGCTGTGCGGCGGCGGCGGTGCGGCGCGCTTCGATCCCGTGGGGCTCGGGTGGACCTACTTGGCGCCGGCAAACCCGGCGAGCGCGTGGGGCGGGTGCATGACCGACGCGCAGGGGCGGCTCTGGCACAGCAGCTATCCCATGGGTGTCTTCCTCGCCATCGATACGGCCACCGTGACTGTTATGCAGTCGTTCACCATCCCGGCCTACGTCCACGGCGTGAGCATCGACTTCGACGGCAACGTGTGGGGCGTAGAGCTCCAAGGCACGCGCGCGTATCGGCTCGATCCGACCACGGGGGTTGTCGCTACGGTCGACGGGTTGGTCGGCGCCTACACGTATAGCGACATGACAGGGTTTCAGCTGAGCTCTGTCGGCGCACCGACCGGTTGACGCACGGGCCGCGACGCCCAGACCACTGCTACTGCGCCGCTGGCACCACGCGCGTGTAGAACTGCGTCGCGAGCCGGCCACGGAGCCAGCCGCCGTCCCAGACCCAGTAACGGAAGCCGGCTACGATGAGTCCGTCGCCGTAGATCCCGGCGTAGCCCGCGTCGATCTGCTCGAGCGTCGCGTCGGTGTACTCGAGCGCGACCTCGTCGATCACCGTGCTCTGGTGCGAGTTGAGCTTATCTTCGTGCAACGGGTTCGGGCATGGCGTGGTGATGCACACGATGCCGCTGTCTTCGACGCGCGTGAACAGGCCTTCGGGCGCGGTGTCGTTCGGGGCAACCCAGGCCTCGGAAACCACGGCGCGCCCGAGGTTGCCGAAGTCGAAGAACTCGGCCGGCGCCAGCTCGCCCCGCACGATCACGCGCCCCGCACGCATCGCGCCGACAAGCTCGGTCGACTCGACCTCGCCCAGCCCGAGCGCGGCGAGATCTGCCTCGGCCACGTAGCAGCGGTCGGCCCACGAGCCATCGACGCACTGCGTCGCGCTTCGGTTGACGCGCGACACCCAGTAGCCGCCACACAGCGGCGACACGCACTTGCGAAAGTCGTTCTCGACGCGCAGGTACGTGAATGCGTCGGCACCGTCGAATTTGCCCGCTTCGCCGTCCTTCGACTCGTCGCCGAGGTCTTCACCTTGGGGAGCATCCGGGCGTTGGTCGCACGCGACGGCGAAGAGCAGCGAGAGCGACAGGGCGGAGCAAAGTGAGTGCGTCATGATTCCTCGGCGAGCGGCGCGAGGTATGTGCCGCTTTGCCGGCCGCGTCAAGGCGAAAGCCGTGCGCGCCCTTGCGTCCCGAACGACCGTCCGGTGCGCGCTCGCCCTACGCCTGTGTCCCGAGCCGCCTGATCAAATCCCGCCGCTTCCGAGCCGCCCCATCGGTGGCGAGCGTGTCCACGCCCAGATACCATGTGTCATGTCGCACGCGACCCGGCGGGCTCGGTCGATCACGCTGGTGTGCGCCGTTGCGGCCTCTTGCGTGCGCGAGGCGACGGTCCACGAGCCTGCGCCGGCGGCGGCGTCTACCACCACGATCCGTGCCTGCCCTGCCGATCCGCTCGAGTGGAGAGCAGTTGCGGGGACCAGCGGACGTAAGGTGGCCGTCGAACGCGAGCAGGGCGGCTGTGTAAGGATCGTGGCTGATCCGCACAGCCTGACCATGGTGGAGGCGAAAGACGCGGCGGGCCAACACGCACGAATCGCGGTCGCACCGATCGCGGGGACGATCGAGGTCAACCCCACGAGAAGTCCTGGGATCGCGCTTGGGGTCGGATCCGTCGACGATGCGAGTGAAGTCGCCACCGCAATCACCACCTACTTCGAGGATCTGAAGGGCAAGCGTGACCCTGCCGCACCGGAGCGCGCCAGGGCGGCGCGCGTACGGGCTCAACATCCTCGCGCCGCAGAGGCATGGTCGATGATCGACTACGCGCTCGTTCGCACGCCGGGTACGGATCCGTCGGCCGCAGAGATCGAGCGCGCCAGAACCTTCGTGCGCAATCTGGCGCCGGAGAGCTGGGTCTGGGGGATCGAATGGGAAGCGGTCGTGCTGGCCTATCGCAGTAAGGACGTGACGAAGGTGTACGTCCACCGCGTTCTGCGTGGGCATGCCGATCCGGATGTGCGGGCCGCCGCGGCCATGGCATTGACTGATCCGAATCAGGAGGGGAGCGACCTGCAAACGACCCGCGCCGTGCTGGCGCAGCTCAACGGGGACGCCGAAGCTTCGGCGTCGCTGTTCGCCAAGGTCGCCCGCAGCCACGACCCTGATCGAGGCGTTCGCAAGGGCATGCCGCTGCCGCCTCTCGGGCTTGACGACGCGGAAGGAGGCCACCGGATCGATTCGTCCGCGTGGCGCGGTAAGGTCGTCGTCCTGCATTTTTGGGCGACGTGGTGCCGACCTTGTCACCCCGGGATCGCGGTGCTCGAGACGCTAGTTCGCACCCATCGCGACGATGCCCTCGAGGTCGTTTCGATAGCGCTCGACGAAGACCCGTCGCAGGTGGAGAAATTCCGTGCGACCAACTTCGCGATGGCGTGGGTCCACGCGCGCCCGCACCGGGAGAGCCTCGAGGAGCTCGCGAAACGATTCGAGGTTGTCGGGAGCACGAAGACGATCGTGCTCGACGCCAAAGGCGTCGTGGTGGCGGAGCACCTGTCGCCGACCGACCCGACCTTCGCCGCTACCTTGGCCGACGCCCTGGCCAACGCCAGCGCTTCGCGGCCGTGAACGTAGCTCGCCTCGAGCCGCGGGCTAGCGCACCACCTTGATGGTGAACATCTGGTTCTGTAGCGCGCCGTAGACGCGCGCCCACAGCGGCAGGTACATCTCGGTGCCGCGGGACATCGCGATGCCGCCGAGGTCGATCACGTCCTGCCAGCGGAACCACCTTGAGGATGCCGACAACCCTGGCCTTGGCCCCGGCGTCGTCGCCGCTGACGAACATCGTGGTGGTCGCCGCCCGCGAGACCGACCTCGGCGTGCGGCTTCGCCCCAGCTTTCGCCCCCAACGGCGGGTGCTCTTCGACCGTGCCGACCTCCTCGCCGACGCCGCGGTGGGGGCCTCGGCGCCACGCAGGTGCTCGACTTCATAGTCGACGACTGGCTGCGCCGCGGCGAGGTTCTGCGCCATCGCTCGGCCCGCGGACCGAGCATCCACGCGCTGTGTCTACCCGGACGCCAGGGCGTGCCGAAGATCCGTGCGTTCATCGAGTTCATCGCGGAGGTCCTCGGCGACCGCGCGGTCGGTGCGGCGCCCGCGGAGCGCTGAGGCCGTCGCGACGAGGCGACCCATCCGGTTCCGTGGGCCAGCCCCGGCGCGCGCAGGGCGATTTCCAGAAACACGCCCCCGGTCATCGTTCCGGCTGTGATCGTGCGCCGCCCCGGCGGCAACTACGCCGACATGACCGGAACTGTTCGAGGTTCGTCTCTGGCGGCACCGTCGTGGTTGGCGTTCGTCGTCGCATGCGGCGTGCCCGGCGGCGGCAACCCATTTGACAGTCATGGCGGTGGTGAGAGCGGGGATTCTGCGGGGTCATCCGTCGGACCCAAGATGACCGGCCCAGGTGAAGGCGACGGCGCGGATGACTCCCCGCAAGACGGCACCGCGAGCGACGGTTTCAAGTTCGATGCTGGCAGCGCCGAAGAGGGGGGCGCGGGTGGTTGCGGCTGTGGGACGAGCGAGTGGAGCTACATCTGGATCGCGAATCCCGGCATGAGCACGGTGTCGAAGATCAATACCCGCACGATGGAGGAGGAGGGGCGTTACCTCACCCGCGAAGATGGCGACGGTGACCCGTCACGCACCTCCGTGAGCCTGTCGGGGCGCAGGGTCGCGGTGGCCAATCGCGCCGGAGGCCTGGTCTCGATCTGGGCGCGCACCGAGTTCTGCGATCCGATGCGGAACGGAACCCCGGGCCTGCAGACCTCCAGCGGCTCTGACGTCTTGCCGTGGGGCGAAGACGACTGCGTGGCGTGGTTCACAGCGTTCGACTACCCGAGTCAGCGACCTGTCGCGTGGATGGCCGGGAAAATCGATGCCTCGACCTGCGAGTATTCCGAAGAGCGGGTGTGGACGAGCGGTTACGATGGCGGGGGTAACACCGCGCACCGCCTCGATGGTGCGACGGGTGAAATTCTCGACACCGTGGCGGTCCCAGGCCTGGGGCCGGGAGACTTCCCCCTCCTCGGTGGGTACGGCGGAGCGGTCGACGGCCAGGGGAACTTCTACATCAGCGTGTTCGGCCAGGCCTCGGGCAGCAACCTCGCGCGAGTCGATGCCGAGACGCTGGAAGTCGAGGTCTGGGCCGCGCCGATCCCCGGGTATGGCATCACCGTCGATCGCAAGGATCGGGTGTGGCTCTCGTCCACGAATGGGGGCGCCGACGCGGGAACAACCGCCGCCGCCGCCCGTTTCGATCCGAGCACGGGTGATTGGGCCACGGTCAATGGAGCGCCGTCGTCCTTCGCCCAAACGGGGATCCAGATCGATGTCGACGGGCGGGCGTGGGTTGCCTATTGGAGCACCAACTTCGACGGCAACGGCGGGCTCGTCTCCATCGATACCGACACGATGGAGATGAGTCCGAAGCAGACCATGGGAATGGACGGAAAAGGCATCAGCATCGACGTCGACGGCAACGTATGGGTGGTTGGCTACTCCGACGCCATTCGCTACAACCCCGACACGGGGGCCCTGGACACGGTGGACATTCCCGATGGCGCCTATTCGTACTCGGACATGACGGGTTGGGCGCTGCTCAACGCGACCTGCACGCCCGAGGGCTAACGGCGTCGCGGCCCGACCCGCGGGCGCTACCCCGAGCGGGGTACCCACGGGGTGCTAGGGAGTCGGCGACCTGCGCGATCTATTGGCCGCACTGCTTCACCGGAGCCACCGTGCGAGTTGTGCGAAAATTTGCGTCGTGGGTCGGGTGTGGCGGTTAGGGGTTTGTGCGAACGCGGCGCGCTGGGGAGCCAGTCACAGCAGTCGATGGCGTACACGTAAGAGTCACGACGCGCACCTCAACGATTGATGGGAGATAGCCGGCCGGCGTGCTGGGGAGCCGGGCGAGTTATTTCTCGGCCGTTTCGCTGTTGAGGACCCAGCCCGCTCCCGGTACCCACTTGTAGGCTGCTTTTTTTCCGCAGCCGCTGACCCCGGTAGTAGACCCGAGATCGCGATAAGAGACTTCCTGGGCTGGGCAATCGAGGTCGAACGCCACGCGCTTCTCGAGGTCTTTAAGGGCGGCTTCGAAATGCGCCGGGAACGAATCCGAAGTCGGGGTCGGTTGGTATCCCGCACACGCGGACAGGAAGCCCAGTGTGCTTACGAGACTGCCCCGATGCATGCTTCACGTCTACCATTCGCTTTGCGAGCGCGTCAAGGGGCGTAGATGCCTTGGCGGCTCGGATGCGGTTAGTCGCAGCAGTCGATGGCGTGAAGAGGAGGGCCGGCCCCGGCAAGCGAACGTGGACGCCGAGCTGAACGTGCAGAACGAAGCCGAGATCCGGCCTGTCGTGGTGCTCAACGACGGACTGCGGGCGTCTTCCGACGATGCGCTACCGCGGCGGCAGGAGCGCGGGGTCGTCATCGTCGTCATGACGGCGCAGGGACCCGCCGGTGACGATGTCGCCCCACTTCGAGCTCGTCACCCCTTGGTTTCGAACCTTCCCGCAAGCGACTACCTCCCGTGCGCTCACCTGATTCGGATCCAAGACGAGCAAGAGCACCCTGCTAGCCGACCGGAACGGTCTCGGGCGGGTGCAATCCGTCGCAGCCCCATTGCCAGTTGTCGAGGAAGACGAAGCTGTCGAGGATTGAATCCGACAGATCCATGATCGCGAAGACAACGGTGATGTCTTCGCCCGGAGTCACGGGCGCGGTCGTCTGCAACCACTTCGTGCCTCCGTGGCCTTGCATGCACGTGTCCTGGAACTCGGGCAAGTCCACGTTGTGGTCGAGATAGTCGAAGAAGGCGGCGTTGAGCGAGATCGGCTCGCCGTTTTCGTCGAACGAGATGTTTCCGGTCCATTGCTCGGATTCGAGCCAGCCGATGTAGAGATCGTTGTACTGCGAATCGAAGTAGAAGGGCCACTCGACGGTGAAAAACGCGAGGTCGTAGCTGAGCGACGTGGCCCCAGCCGGCACCTTGGCTTGGACGCGGATCTCCGAGTAGTCCTGGGCCGCGCCCATGTCTTCGGGGCAAGGCGTCCCCTCGACCACGCAACACGGCATGCCGTTGATCGTACAGGTGGATCCGCCCACCATCCCGGCGGCCCATTGGGCTTCGATCGTCCGCGAGCAGTCGCCCGAGCCGATGAGACCCGGATTCGCGGCGCAATCGCCAGCGACGGCCTCGGGACGAAGGGGCGGCGGCAGATTGCCGACGTCCCACTCGCCGCCGAGATCGACGTTGCAGCTGCCGGGGGTCTGGGGATCAAACGTCGCAGCGGCCACGTCAAGCAGCGCAACATCACCGGAGCTGAGGACAGCGAACGACTGTCCCTCGGTCGGCGCCCAGTTCGCGCTCGGGCCGAACCCGCTTCGCACGCCGATCGCTTTGGGGCTGGCGTTGACGGTGCCGGTGATCGCTGCGGCGCCAGGGCAGGCGATTCCAATGGCATGGAGAACGTCGTCATCGCCGTCACAGGGCGGGTCGTCGATGATCTCGCAGGTGCAGTCCGCGCCCCCTTCCTGGCCGCAGGGATCGATGCCGCCGCTGGCCGGGGCGGCGACGTCAAGCCGCACACCATCGTCGCCGTCGCCATCGCCGTCACCGCCGATGCCCGTGGACGCGCCAGGGATTCCGTCGTCGCCGCCGAGGGGCCCGCCGCCCGCGTTCGACTCCTCGCGTCGAGCACCGCAGGCCAGCGGAAACGCGACAAGCAAGACGGACCAATGGCGTGAGCTCATCGCGGTTTTCTCCGGCGAGATCAAGGCTCCACTTAAGCTGGGGATCAGATGGAGTGGTTTCGCGTCGGCGCGCTGCCGGGGTGCAGGAGGCGTCGCGGGCAATGGGGTACACGCGGGCGCAGACGCGAAACCACTCGCATCAATGTCTACGTTGCCGATCGACCCCAAACCGATTCCGAGTTCGGTGCGAAGATGCGACGCAGTTCACTATGGCAGCTCAATGCGTGAGCCCATATGCGATCACGGCTTGCTCTCAGTCGGCATCGCGACTGCGTGTCCCCTGGCTTGCGGGAACTTCATCTCTCGTTGTGTCGCAGGGGACCGCGCTAGCGACGCGCTCGCCGCCGCCGACCCAAGGCAGCGACGACGATTGTCAGCCACGCCGGCGCGGCCGGGTGCCCGCTGGTGCAACCGCAACCGCCCGTCCCGTCGGCCTCGCCCGCGCCCCCCGAGCTCGAATCGTCGTCCTGCGGAGCTCCGGTGGCCGGCCCGTCACCGGTCAAACTCCCGGCGCCCGTCGCGTTGCCGCCCTCGTCGAGGGTATCGGTGCCCGCCATGGTGTCGTTCGATCCGGTGTCGTTGCCGTCGTCGTCCGTGCCGTCGGCGGCAGTGTCGCTTCCGTCGCCCGTGCTGCCGGGGCCGTTGTCCGGGCACATCGAATCGGCGTCAGCCGCCGAGCGGAAGGCCCGCATGTCGGTTTCTTCCGCGGTGATCACCAAGGTCCCGTTGCTGCCAAGGACGGGTCCGCCGCTGCTGACGTTAATGACCGGGAGCGACCACAACGTGGACATGTCGCAGCCAAACGCAAACAGCCGACAGTTCTCGCCGTACGCTCCGTTGGCTACGAAGAGCACGCCGTCACGGTCGACGGCCATGCTGACCGAGAGTGATTCGTCGGGGTCGCTGGTGATGGGTTCAGATTCAAACAGGGTCGCGCCGGTCTCCGGATCCAATCGAGCGATGGTACGGGCCGGCGTCATCGTGAACACATCGCCATTGGGCGCCACGGCGAACTCGGAGTTGGTGGTCCACCCCATCGGCACCGACCACTTCAGCTCGAACCCTTCGCCTGTGTCGGTGAACGCGTAGATCTTGTCGTTGATGACGCCGTTGTCGGTACGTGACACGTAGATGGTGCCGTCGGGGGCGATCATCGGCGTGTTTTGGATGAAGGTGCCCTCCATCTTCGGGCCGGCGTAGAGGAACTCGCCCGTGTCGAGGTCGAAACGCTCCAGCGCCTGCCCAGTCTCGGGCACGAGCGAATCGATCGAGTAGACCGAGTTCTCGTGGAGCGCGACCCCGCACGAACTCGAGACCTGGCAGAGACGATCGGTCTCCCACATGAAGGAGCCGTCGGCGGCCGAGATCCTGCGGATCTTGGTGAACTCTCCAACCACGAGATCTCCCGTGGGCGTAAACACAACCCCGTCGTACGGCGTCGCGCGGATCATCTCGTCGGACGTCCACACGATTTCGCCGTTGGTCTGGTCGAGGGCGTGGATCACCGCTGCCACAGAATCGCCGTTGCCCGATCGGCTCGCGTAAAGTCGGCCATTGCTCGCGCCGGCGATCCAGGTGGTCCAGTCCCCGGGTTCGGCGGGTATGTCGACGCGCCACAGTTCGTCGCCTGTGTCCAGGTCGAGGGCGACAATCGGCGCCTCGGAGGAGACGCCACCCATGACAAAGCTGCTCTGGCGCACCGTGAACAGGCGTGAATCGACGATGATCGGCAGCCAACCGATGATCGAAGGCTCCCCGCCCGACCACAGCACGTCGGGCGCCTGCGGGCCGGCTTCGCTGCTCTGACCGTTGCGCCGGGAATTGCCCCCGGAGTTGGTCCAGTCGGCGCCGTGGGCAGCCAACGGGGCCAGCGCGATCAATGTCAGTAGGATCGAAGGGGTACTTCGTAGGAGCATGGGTTCCTCGAGGCTCGGGCGCAAATGGGGTCCGATCGGTGTTTCGTGGCCCCCGCGCGTCCTGACGGTACGGAGCGGAACCGATCTTGGATCGGTGGCGCGTTCAGGCCCCCGCGGGTGCCGCCGAATGGCCCCACAACCCCCTTGCCCCTGGTGCCGAGCCACCGATCAGCACGGACGCCCGAACCGAGGGTCCACCGCGCGGCGCCCAGGCGACGTCGATCTCTTCCCGGGCACGCGATCAGATGCGTTCGGTGAAGCGAAGCGCCACGGGACGGCGCAGTATGGGCGGGGGCGCAACCTGCGTCAAGGCGGCAGGCTTTCCGCGGCCTTTTCGGTGCGCTATCAGATCGCCCTTACCGAAGGACACGACGTGGAATCCCTGGGACTCGGCGCCCGCCTGTGGCTCGCACTCACGCTGCCGTGGCGCATCATCTTCGACGGCCTGTTCGCCGCGAAGCTCACCTCGATCGATGCGCCGGCGCCGACGCCGTTGCCCGCGCCGAGGCGCGAGCCGAAGGTCGAGGTACGTGAGGCCGAGATCGTCAGGCCGGCGGTGGATCCGGGGCCAGCCCTCCAGCTGCTGGCCATCTTCCAGCGTGAGGGACGATTCGTCGACTTCCTGCGTGAAGATGTGTCGAGCTTCTCGGACGCCGACATCGGAGCCGCCGCACGCGTGGTTCACGAAGGCTGCAGCCGTGCGCTCGGCAAGGTCGTCGAACTCGCGCCCGTCCGCTCCGAGGGCGAGGGCGCGGCCATCGAGCTGCCCGTGGGCTTTGACCCCGCGCGGGTTCGCGTCACCGGCAAGGTAGTGGGAGAGCCGCCGTTCCGGGGCAAACTCGCCCACCACGGCTGGCTCGCGACCGCGGTTCATCTGCCGGAGACAACCGCAGGTCACGACCCAAAGATCCTCGCGCCAGCTGAGGTCGAGCTCTAAGGCCATGGACGCACCCACGTTCACTGTCGGCATCGATCTCGGGACCACGAACTGTTCGATGGCTGCTTGCGCCGATCGTGACCCGGCGCAATCGGTCGCGATCCCGCAGATCGTCGCACCATCGGAGATCGGCGAGGAACGCCTCCTGCCCTCGTTTCTATTTGTGCCCGCCGAGGCTCAATTTCCCGCCGGTGCGTTGGCGCTGCCGTGGTACCCGCACGCGCGCGATGTCGTCGGCACGTTCGCGCGCGCGCAAGGTGCAAGCACACCGACTCGTCTCGTCTCTTCGGCGAAGAGCTGGCTTTCCCATGCCGCGGTCGATCGGCGCGGCGCGATCCTGCCGTGGCAAGCGCCGGAGGATGTGCCGCGCTGCTCGCCGGTGGAGGCCGCCGCGCGCTATCTCGGACATCTGCGGGCGGCTTGGGAACGCGCCCATGCCGACGCGCCCTTGGCCGAGCAGGACGTCGTGCTCACGGTGCCGGCCTCGTTCGACGCGGTTGCGCGCGAGCTGACAATGGAAGCGGCGGAGCTCGCCGGCATCGAGGCGCCGACGTTGCTCGAAGAGCCCCAGGCGGCGATGTACGATTGGCTCGCGCAGCGGGGCGAACGCTGGCGCGACGAGCTGGTGGTTGGCGACGTCGTTCTCGTCGTTGACATCGGCGGTGGAACCACGGACTTTTCACTGATCGTCGTGCGTGACGACGAGGGGTGCCTCACCCTCGAGCGCGTCGCCGTCGGCGACCACATCCTGCTCGGCGGCGACAACATGGACCTCGCCCTGGCCTACGCCGTGCGTGCCGAACTGGCCGAGCGAGGGACCGAACTCGACGATTGGCAAGTCCGCGCGCTCACCCACGCGGCGCGGACGGGCAAAGAGGCGCTTCTCGCCGACGAGAGCCTCGCAGCGGTACCACTGGCGATTCCCACCCGAAGCAGCCGCCTCGTCGGCGGTACGATCCGCGCCAGCCTCACGCGAGCGATGATCGACGCCGTCGTGCTTGAGGGGTTCTTGCCGGCCGTCGAGGCCGACGCCCGGCCGCAGGTGGTGCGTCGCACGGGACTCACCGCACTCGGCCTGCCGTATCCCAGCGATGCTGCGATCACGCGCCACCTCGCCGCGTTTGTCGGCCGAGCTGCCGCGTTGCCCACCGCGATCCTCTACAACGGGGGCGTCACGCGAGCGGCGAGCGTGCGGGAGCGGGTCCGCGGCGTACTCGCGCGCTGGCTGGAGGGAGTCGGCAAGCCGGCGCCGCGCGTGCTAGCGGGCAGTGACCCTGAGCTCGCCGTCTGTCGCGGTGCCGCCCACTACGGGCGGATTCGTCGCCAAGGTGGTGTGAAGATCCGTGGGGGTACCGCGCACGCCCACTATCTCGGGATCCAGCGGGCTGAGTTGGCTGTCCCGGGCGTGCCGCCGCGCCTCGACGCGGTGTGCGTGGCGCCGCTTGGGATGGAGGAGGGCAGCGAGGTCACGTTGCCACAGCCGTTTGGCCTCGTGCTGGGTGAGGAAGTCTCGTTTCCATTCTTCGCTTCGGCCACGCGCGAGGGTGATCGCGTCGGCGCGGTCGTCAAGCCCCAGGAGCTCCAGGAGCTTGCCCCCCTTGAAGCAACGTTGCCAGCGCCCGAAGGCACCCAGCCGGGGGCAGTGGTTCAAGTCCACCTGCATGCGCGCGTCACCGAGGTCGGCACGCTCGAGCTATCGGCGGTTGAGCACACCACAGGCGCGCGCTGGAAGTTGAGCTTCGATGTGCGGGGCACGGGGCAGAGCTGACCATGACGACGAGCGTTTACGCGGTCGGCATCGATTTGGGCACCACCCACTGTGCGCTCGGTTGGTCGCGCTTCGATCATCCGGCGGTCCGGATCATGGCGATCCCGCAGCTCGTGGCGCCGGGTGAGATCGATGCCCGCGAGCTGTTGCCGTCGTTTCTCTATCTTGCCGCGCCGGGCGAAGTTGCTGCGGGCGATCGCACGCTGCCCTGGGGCGAGGCCGAGTGGATCGCCGGTGAGGCGGCGCGGCGGCTCGGGGCCAAGGTTCCAGATCGACTGGTCGCGTCCGCGAAGAGTTGGGTGTGCCACGGCGGTGTCGACCGCCGCGCGCCGATCTTGCCGTGGAATGCTCCCGAGGGTGAGCCGCACGTCTCGCCCTTCACCGCGCAGGTGGCCTATCTCGCCCATTTGCGTGCGGCGTGGGACGCCGAGCATCCCGAAGCGCCGCTTGTCGATCAGGACGTGGTCGTCACCGTGCCCGCGTCCTTCGACGAGGGGGCGCGCGAGCTGACCCAGGCAGCCGCCCGCACGGCCGGGCTCGGCGAGGTCCAGCTGTTGGAGGAGCCGCAGGCGGCGTTCTACGACTGGATGGGCGCGCATCGGGGCGATCTCGCCGCGCAGCTCGGCGACGCCCGCCTCGTGCTGGTCATCGATGTTGGCGGCGGCACGACCGACCTGACGCTGCTTCGCGTCGATCCCGATCCAGATCGCGCCGATCCACGGATCGAACGCATCGCCGTCGGCGGGCACCTCATGCTCGGCGGCGACAATATGGACGCAGCACTGGCGTTGTTCGCCCTCGGCAAAGCAGGGATTGAGCGACCTGAAGACGCTGCGGTTTGGTCGGCCCTGGTTCAATCGGCCCGCGCGGCGAAGGAGCGCCTGCTCGCCGCCGACGCTCCGGCGCAGGTGGTGATTTCGTATCAAGGGCGCGGGTCTCGGTTGGTTGGCAACGTGCGATCGATCGCGATCGATCGCGACGAGGCCACGGCGGTGTTGCTTGACGGTTTCCTGCCGCGAACCTCCGCGAATGAAACCGCCGGCCGAGCTGGGCGCGCGGGGCTGACGACGCTCGGGTTGCCCTACACCAGCGATACTGCGATCGGCCGCCACGTGTGCACGTTCTTGCGCCGGCACGCAGACGCGGCGGCCGCTGTGGGGGCCACGGTGGAGGGCGGTCTACCGCGGCCAGATCGCGTGTTGCTCAACGGCGGTGTCTTCAACTCTCCTGCGCTCGCCCAGCGGTTGATGGACGTGCTCGCGGCGTGGTTTGGCGAAGGGGCGGTCGGCCAGCTCGATCACACGTCGCTCGATCTTGCGGTCGCTCGCGGTGCGGTGCGCTCGGCACTCGCGCGTGCCGGGGTCGGCGAGGTGATCCGCGGCGGCACTGCGCGGGCATATATCATCGGCATCGATACGACTGCTGGCCGTCGTGGGCTTTGCGTTGCCCCGCGTGGCATGGAACCAGGGGCGTCTGTCGCGATCCCTGAGCGGATCTTCGAGCTTGTGCTCGATCAGCCGGTGATGTTTCCCGTGTATGCATACGCGGGCGATCGCGTCGACAGCCCAGGGACGCTCATCTCCCCCGACGACGAGGAGATCGAACCTTTGCCTCCGCTCGAGACGGTGTTGCGCGATCCCTCGCGACCGGGTGGCAGCGCTGCGCCAGTGACACTGACTGCGGTGCTGGGGGAGACGGGTTCGT
>CADEGN010000146.1 GCA_902826865.1 uncultured Myxococcales bacterium | reverse complement strand
GGCACGGGCACGGGCACGGAGGAGCGTGACCCCTTACGGGGTCACGCTCCTAGCTCCTGGCGGACCCCAAACTCGGTCGTGCCCAGCGCTCGCGCGCGTCACTCGCTGGTGGCCAATACGCGGGAGGCGAGCGGCGACAGGTCGGTGAAGGGATGGGTGCATGGGGGGCCGTCGGCCGCGAGCCAACCCACGCGCGGCGGGTCACCCGAAAGCGTCACGATGCTCGACGAGCGCGTGGCGTAGTCATGCCCAGGCACGTGGACGCAGGTGCCCTCGAATCCCGGCTCAGCGTGGGCGCGGAGGATCTCCATCCAACGGCCCGCGGTCGGTGGATCCGCAGCCAGCGTCGCCGCGATCTCGCCGCGAAGTCGCGCCACCCGTTCGCTCGGGGCGGCGCCAAAACTGCGCTCGGTGATCACGTGGATCCCAGGTGCGAGGTGCTCGTGATGCAGCCGCGCGCCGTCGTTCCACACCACGTGGGCGTCTCGCACATCGGCGATCACCAGGTGGAAACCCTGGTAGCGCGTCGCTTGTTCACCGGCAACTCGGTGAACGGCGTCTTCGACCGACTCGGCAGCGAGTGCATCTAGCACGAGCAGCCCGCGCGAGCGCGCGTCAGGGTTCGCTTGCGCCGGATAACGGTTGGTGATCGCCACAACCACGCCGTTGCGATTGACCCCAAGCCAGGTCCCGCCGGCCTGCAGGTCGCGCGGGGCGAAGAATCCCAGGCCATCTTGCTCGTGAAGTGCTGGTGGCACAGCGGCGCGTCCGAGGCGTTCATCGCGATTGGCTGCGACCACCAGGGGTTGCTGGGGCCACACGCGAGTCGCCACGATGAGCGTGCACATCGAGGGAGCATCGCACGTCCACAGCTGCCCGGCGATGGCGACGCGTCGAGGGTCGACGCCTATCCAAGGGTGCCAGCGAGGCGTGCGGGCGGAGGCGTGTCGAAGTCGCCGCGTCGGCGATGCAAGCGGGATTCAGCGAGCACGCGCGCCAGTGCCCCCGCCAGCGCCTGTGGATCGTCGGGCGGCACGAGGATGAGCGTCCGGTCGGGGCGCGCCAACTCGGGAATGCCACCGATGGTCGTTGCAACAACGGGTAGGCCGTAGGCGAACGCCTCACGAACCACCAGCGGCGCGCCCTCCGAAAGGCCTCCGCTCGCCCGCGACGGAACGCATACGACGTCCGCTGACCCGAGCAGCCGATGCTTCGCTGCGGCCTGTACAAACCCGTGGAAGCGGGCATCGACGCCCAGCCGGCGGGCCCGGCGCTCGAGCCGAGCGCGATGTGGGCCGTCGCCAGCGATCTCGATCCGTGGCCCGGGACGAATGTTGGCAGCGGCATCGAGCAGCTCGGCGACGCCCTTTTGCGGGATCAGGCGCCCGAGAAACAGCACTGTCGGCGGCCCGGCGCTTCGCGCAGGAGCGTGCACATCGTCGGGCACGCAGTGGACCATCGGCTCGACCACGAGCGGTGCGACATCGCCGAACACCGCAGCAAAGCGGGCCCGCTTTTCCGCCGAGGGGAATCGGATTGCCGTGGCATTGCCGGCGGCGGCGGCAAAACGGCGGCGAAGCGGCCCCGGAAGCCCGAGCAGGAGATCGACATCGGTCCCGTGGCCGTAAAGTTCGAAGGGAACACCGGCGCGCGTGCACTCGTGGGCAACCACCCAGCCTGCGGGCAACAACATGTGGGCGATGACGGCATCGGGGGGCCGCTCGACGAGCGCCCGCCGCAGCGCGCGAGCCATCGCGACCACGAGCGGTGGAACAAGCAGTGCGCGGACGGGGCGATCGCGAATGTTCTCGAGGATCCCGAAGTTGCCGGTCAAACTCGCCAACGCCCGCGGAGCGTAGACAAATCGATCGATCACACAGCGCGTGGGGATCGAGCCCCGGCACCACACGGTCTGCGGGGCGAGCACACAAACACGGTGTCCACGGGCAACGACTTGCTCCCAGTGGCGCAGGATGAATGCTCCCCGGGGATCGCCGGGGTACTGCGGAAACGTGGTCGAAACCACGAGCAGCTGGCTCACGCGGCCTTCTCCACGAAATACACCGCGAACCCGGCGAACCGCGCCACGGGCGAGTCCATGAGGTTCCACTCCGCGGCCTCGACCAAACGCGACAACCCCGGCACGCGCAGCACCACCGGGTGCGGAGTCAGCACGCGGATTCCCGCCGTTCCGACCAACACCGCACCGGGTGGCAGCCGAGCCTTCACTTCGGCCGGGGTCAAGAACGCGGTTGAAATCGCGGCCTCGTCGAACCGATCGGAGGTCCGGCGGGGACCGAATGCGCGCTTAATCAAGTAGCGAAGCGAGTGGCGGTTGTAGATGTCGAAGACGAGGTGTCCCCCGGGCCGGACGACGCGCAGCATCTCGGCGAGGGCCCGATCGAGCTCGGGGACGTGCGAGAGCACCTTGAAGCTGTACGCAACATCAAAGCTCGCGTCGGCAAACGGCAGCGCGGTGGCCGCCCCCTCGCTGACATCGAGGCCGCGCTCGCGCGCCCTCGCGAGCATCCCGGGGGAAAGATCGATGCCCTTTGCCGACCGCGCGAACCGAGCCACGCGCGCCAACACGAGCCCGGTACCGCAGCCCACCTCCAACACGTCCTTGCCGGCACCGAAGCGCTGGACGGCTGCGGCCGCTTGGTCGTCGATCAGGCGGTGGTATCCGCGGTCGCGTCCCCGGTCATAGCGCTCCGCGAACGCGTCGTAGTAGGCCCTGTTGTCGCTCACGAAAACGGTCTCACGGCTCGGTAGATCGCGAGGTAGCCCTGCACCATGCGCGCCGCGTCGAAGCGGCGAGCGACGAGGGTACGAGCGTCGCGGCCCCAGCCTAGCAGAGCCGCGGGGTCGGCCATAGCCGCCGCCAACCCGCGGGCAAGCGCCGCCGGGTCGCTGGCGAGGCGCAAACCTGGAACCAGCCCCTCACCTTGCGCGACGGTGAAGATCTCCTCGACCGGCGGGCGCTCCACCGCGGCGATCGGAACGCCGCGTGCCATGGCCTCGAGCAGGACGAGGGGCAGGTCGACCTTGCGCCGCGTGTGGTCGGCGAGGTGGGCCACCAGGCTGCTCGTGCGCAGCAGCGCATCGATGTCGTCAACCTCACCCAGGAGCTCGACGCGACCGTCGGCAAGATCGTCGGCGAGCCGGCGACGCAACTCGGCCCGCGCGGCCGCATGATGCTCGCCCTTGGGCCGCGCCGCGATCGCGAGCCGAACCCCAATGAGCTCGGGTCGGCGAAGGAGCTCGGCGATCGCGACGAGACGGTCGACAACAGCAGGTTCGAGGTCACCGGCGTAGAGGATGCGACGCGCGGCGCCCGGATCTTCGACGACACTGGCCGGCAGTTCAACGCCGGGATGGACGCAGTGGATCCGGTCGGCGGGCGCACCCGCGGCGACGAGAGCACTCTGCGCGTGCAGCGAGGTGACGATCACCGCATCGAGGTGGGCCAGCTGTTGGACGTGCTCCACCACGCCATCGGACGCGGGCACCGTCTGGATCATCGCGCGACGCGGCATCAAGCGCCGAACGGTGGCGAGCATCGACGCGGTGAGACGACTCGGGGTGAAGACCAAGTGCACCGGCAACGCCGCGAACCGCGGGTCGAGGAGGGTTGCCAGCAGGCGCCCGCGGTCGCGCAGCCCCGGCGCGTAGCCGATCGCACCGGCCGGTAACACGCGATCACGACCGGGGCGAAGCGGCGCCCCCGGATCGCCGAGGTAGGCCACTTCAAACGGCCACGGCAGCCCGCGGACCACGCTCGCCGTCATCGCCGTGGTGCCGTCGCGAAGGGGCATTCGCAGCGGCTTGCACAGGACCAACCAACGCGGATCAGCCACGGCGTCGCAAACCTCGCAGCTCCACCACCGACACCGCGCGCCCGGCCAGGGCGGTTGCCGTGAACGCGAGGGCCAATACGACCAACTTCGCGACGATCGCGATCTTGCCCATGGCCCCGGCCGTCGAACCGATCGGCCAAAGATGCGCGAGTACTTCGACAACCGCCACGCAACCAGCCACGCGGACGAGTTGCGTCCACGCCACGCCGGCTCGGAAGTGCCGCGCGAGGGCCACGGCTGCACCCACCGCAGCAACCGCACCTGCCGCGGCGACCGCTATTGCGGACCCGGAGGTAAACCACAATGGAATCGCGACGTATCCGGTGCCAACGACAACGACGAGCGGTGCAGCCACGAGGACCACCGCCGCGCGGGAGAACTTGGCGCTGTTGAGGATCCAGGCCACGGTAACAGCGAAGGAGTAGCCCGAGAAGCCCCAGACGAGAAGCCGGAGCTCGGAGGCCGCGGCCCCGTAGGCCTTGGGGAAAAGCAACGCTTGAACGTCGCCGGCGCACGCCGATCCGATGCTGCTCATGAATGCGAGCAACAAGATCGAGACCTTGGCGGTCTGCGAAACGTACAGGCGAACCTTGGCTTGCTCGCGCTGGCCGTCGATTGCGGCGATCATCGGGAATGCCACCAGCGCAACCGCGTTCATCAAGCTGTAGGGCACCAGGGCGATCTGCTGGGCGCTGGAGTAGAAACCGACGGCTTCGTTCTGCACCGCCGTCTCGGCGAACGACTTGAGCACGAGGACGTCGACCGACTGTAGGAGGTTGACGATCGCGGTGAACACCACGAGCATGCCGGCGAACCGGGCCATCGACGCCACCTGCGTCGTCGCCTCTGGCCGCGGGGTCGGGGCGACAGAGCGCACCATCGCGAGCGACAGCGCGAGCGCGAACATGGAGGCGACTGTGAAGCCACCCACGGTCGGACCGAGGCCAAGCCCGGCCGCCGCGAAAGCGATGATCAGCCCGGCTTTGGTCGCCGCCATCGCCATGTCGAGCGCGGCCTGGCGTCGGAACTTGCGGACCGCGTTGAGCGTGCCGAGGTTGACGGCATACAAGGCATAGACCACCGAAATCGGCGCAACGATCCGGATCGGCTCGACCAGCGCAGGATCGTTGAGCCGCTCGCCCCAAAGCGGTGCCGTCAGGAAGAACACCAGCGCCGTGGGCCCGCCGAGGGCCAACGCGAGGCGGACCCCCCGCGCCCGCAGAAGCCGATAGTCCGGGCATCCGTCCTCGAATTGTGCCGCGAGCGGTCGGCTGACCGAGAACAGCAGGGTATAGATGATCACCATGTTGGGCACAGCGATCAGCCGTGCGACCACGTAGTACTGCCCGTAAACGTCGGGCGTGAGCAGGTGCGTGAGCGAGATGGTGATCGCGTAGCTCGAGATCAGAAACCACAGCTTGGCGAGGCCAAGCCAAAGGCCGCCGCCTCCGATCCCACCACCGCCGCTGCTGCTTCCCGCCATCGCGCTCGCCCGCCGCCGGACGAAGGCCAGTCTGCCGTGCGACCGGCGATCGTCCAAGGCGATCGCCGAGCGCCGATCTTCCCCCACGCACCGCTGTGCGTCCGCGCACAGCGCGCAGTTTGACGCGTCTGCAACACAACCCTATGGTACGCGCGAAACCGCCGCGAGCGGTCCGCCTCGGGCCCATAGCTCAGTCGGTCAGAGCGGCCGGCTCATAACCGGCTGGTCCCTGGTTCGAACCCAGGTGGGCCCACCATTCGCCAGTACCCGGATGACTATGAACCCGCAGATCGCTGCGCTCCACGAGCTTCAACTCCGAGACCGCCAGCTCACCAACCTCGAGCGCAAGCTCGACGCGATCCCTGGGCGCATCAAGGAGCTCGACGATGACGTGGCGCGCCTTGAGACGATGCTCCAAGGCGAGCGCCGAAAGTGCGAGGACACCCGCGCGTTCCAGCGCGGACAGCAGGCTCAGCTCGAGGACGAAGAGGAGCTGGTCCGCGCCAGCAAGGCAAAGATGAGCCAGGTGAAGAATGCCCGCGAGCTCAACGCGACCCAGCGAGAGCTCGAAACCACGCGCAAGATGATCACCACGCGCTCCGACGAGATTCAGAAGCTGCAAAAGGGCGTGGAGGAGACGGAGCAACGCATTGCCGCGTTGCAGAGCGACCTCGACGATCTCCGCGGTAAGGCGGCGACGGAGAAGGAGCGCTTGGCCGAGTTACGCGGCAAGCTCGAGGTCAAGATCGCCAAGCTCCGCGGAACGCGAGGTGGGCTAACCGGAAAGCTCGACCGCGAACTGCTCGGGACCTACGAGCGGATCCGCAAGCGGCTCGGCGGCCTCGCCTTCGTGGCAGCGCACCGCGAGCGTTGCAGCGCATGCAAGATGGTCACCCCGCATCAGATCTACGTGCTGCTCCGCCGCGGCGAGGAGATCCCGGCGTGCGAGTCGTGCGGCCGGATGCTCTACTGGTCTGGGCACTTTCCCGACGAGCAGAAAGACCCCGCCGCGACCACCGGTGGTGCCAACGAGGTCGCGCCAAAGGCGAGTCCGCCTCAGCGACGGCCAGTTGTCAGCGAGGACTAGCGCCGGCCGGCCGCGCAGAAGCGCGGCGCTGGCTCCGGCGGACGGCGGCAGCTTCGACGTCGAGCTCCGCAAGCAACCGGGCGGGCAATCCCACCGCCGCCAGGTCCTCGGCACGCGCGTCGACGAGCCGGCGCCCTTGCTCGCGCATGCGCGTGACGAGGGCACCGATTGAGCGGTACGCCACTCGAAACGCAGCCCCATCCGCGACCAGGCTCTCGCACAGGTCCGTCGCAATGGCGTCGCCATCGCGAAGCGCCGCCAGGCATCGCTCGCGATCGAGCGCGATATGCCCCAGCGCGAGTTCGATCATCGCGAGGGCTCCGAGCGTGCCGTCGACCGACGCAAACACCAACTGCTTGTCGTGTTGAAGATCGCGGTGATAGCCGCTGCCAAGCCCATGGAACAGGTTGACGAGAGCGACCAGCTCGCCCTGACGCAGCGCAGCGTGGCCGCGGACGAGCTCGAAGACATCGGGGTTGCGCTTGTGCGGCATCATCGACGACCCGCCCGCGATCGCGCCACCGAGACGCAATAGACCATCGGACGCGAGCTCGATGGCATCTGTCGACAGCCGCGCCAAGTGCAGAGCGATCCGCGTGCACGTGAAGACGAGCGACAGCGCAAAATCGCGGTCGCCGACGGCGTCGATCGGGTTGCGCGGACCATGCGCGAAGCCGAGAACAGAGGCAGTGAGCTCGGGGTCGATCGGCAGCGTTGTGCCGGCAATCGCGCCAGCGCCCAGGGGACTGGCCCCGAGTTCGTCGCTGGCGGCGAGGAGCAGCCGTCGATCGCGGCGGAGGGGCTCGAGCACGGCACCCTCGATCCACAGCCACGCCTGCACACCGATCGCGACTTGGCGATGGGTGTAGCTCGGCATTGCGATCGCCCCGTCTCGCGTGCCCCAGCTCTCCGCCGCGGCCAGAACGCGGGCGATCGCAGCGTCGAGCCGCGACACGGCCGCGCGACACCAAAGCTTGAGGTCCGTTGCAACCTGATCGTTGCGGCTGCGGCCGGTATGGAGCTTGTCGACTACCGCTCCCAGCTCACGGCCCAGCTCGGCCTCGATCGCCATGTGGACGTCTTCCTCGGCGGCAAGCTCCAGCGTCCCGTCCTCGACTCGCCCGGGCAGTCGACGCAGCGCTTCCTGCAACGCGACGGCCTCCTCCTCCGTCAACAAGCCGGCGGCGCGCAGGCCCTCGACATGGGCGATGCTGCCGGCACAATCCTCCGCGAGCAGCCGGCGATCGACGGGCAGCGACGACGACCACGCGAGAAATCCTGGGTCGAGCTCTCCGCCGGTCGCGGCCGTCCGCGCGATGCTTGCCATCGACCGAGCCCTCACGCCTTGCTGAGATCGAACAGGTCGCGCAGCTTTGTCAGAGCCCCGACATCGTTGGTCTTCACCTTCCCGCGGGCGATGTCGAGCGGGCCCGGCATCTTTCCGTGCAGGACCATCCTCTCGAACAACTCTGGGGTCGTCTTCAGCACACAGTCGGCGTTGTCGAGCGTCTTGCCCTCTTCGACTACACAGTGCTCGGGATCGACCTTGACCGTGTACTTATGGTCACCGATCGAGAAGTAGTAGGAGGTGGCTCGATCGATCTTACCCGGCCGGTAGTGGGATGCCATGGCGGCGAACAGCTGTGGAATGGTCATTGGAGGGCTCCGCGGGGTGGCTCACCCTAGCAGCCGGCCGCGAACCACCGCAATGGTGGGGGCCGGTGCCACCGTCCCAAGGGCACGCGGGGCCGATCTGTGCGCTCGATCGCACAGCCGCCGCCCCAATAGTTGTCCGAGGATGCATCCTCGGTCCAAGATCACCGTCCATAGATCACGCCGGCGCGCGTGCCGGCTTAATCCAACTCGGGGAACCCCACCATGATCCGCCACTCGCTGTTTTCGCTGACTGTTCTCGCGATCTCCGCCCTAGGCTGGGCCAATACCGCCCACGCCGGCCTCGGGGCCTGTGGCGACATCCACGTGGAAGCCAACGCCCAGTGCGAGGTCAAGGGTGGGATCGAATGCGAAGCTCAGTGCACGCCCATATCGTTCCAGGCCCAGTGCGCAGCTGAGCTCACCGCCCAATGCGGTGGCCAATGCAACGCAGAGATCGACGTCGACTGCAGCGCATCCTGCATGGCGGACTGCAGCGGCCAATGCGAGGTGAATCCCGGCCAGTTCGACTGCAAGGGCGAGTGCTACGGCGAATGCACGGGCAGCTGCGATGCCAGCTGCTCCAGCGCGCAGAACAAGGCCGAGTGCCAGGCGTCATGCGAGGGGACCTGCGAAGGCCACTGCTCCGCTCGCTGCGACGTGACCCCGCCGAGCGCCGATTGCAACGCCAAGTGCGAGGCGTCGTGCGGCGGCCGCTGTGAGGGCGAGGCCAACATCGACTGTCAGGTCATGTGCCAAGCCAGTGGCTTCGTGCAGTGTGAGGCCGACCTCGAGGGCGGCTGCAAGGGCGAGTGCAACGTCGAGCAAGGGGCACTGTTCTGCGACGGGCAGTACGTCGACCACGGCGGAAATCTCGAGGAGTGCGTCGACTCGCTGCGCGCCCTGCTCAACATCGAGGTGAGCGGCTACGCCGAAGGCATGTGCAGCAACGGGATGTGCTCCGGCGAGGCGGGCGGCTCCATCTCCTGCGCCGTGGAGCCCAGCGACGCCGGCCGCAACACCGCGCTACTCGGGGCGTTCGGTCTGATGGTGGTGGGCTTCGCAGCCCGTCGCCGCCGTGCGAGCTGATTTGCACGCGCGCATCGGCCCGCATCGCCACACAGGTTGATCGGTGGCTCGCTCGGCGGCGTCAGCCCGCCGCGCATTCCGGGTGCTCGAGACAGTCGATGCACGAGCAATCCTCTCCATAAACGTCGCACGATCCATCGTCCTGACACCCGCAGACCTGGCAGTCGGGGCACACGCAGTCTTCGTACACGTCGCAAACATCGTCGTCCACGCAACCGAAGCACGAACAGCGAGACACCGGATCCACCGGGCAGCCATCGAACCCGCACACGAGGTTTCCGTCCGTCGTGGTGGGGGGGTCCTCGGTGGTCACCGTGTTGGAGACGCTCGTGACACCGCTCGAGTCGCTTCCGGATGAGCCCGGGGCCTCGCTCGTCTGCTGCCCGGTGGTCGTGGCAGCCGTCGCGCCGTCGCTGGCAGTCGTCGCGGAGCCACCGGCCTCGGTGGTGAGCGCCGTCCCGCGGGTTTCACTGTCCGCGCTCGTTGCGGGCGGCCCAGACCCTGCATCGTCGGTCGTGTTGACCGTTGTGTCGGCCCCGGCCGAGGTGGCGGAGCCGCCCAGCGCCGGCGGATCACCAAAGCACCCAACTCCCGGCAACGTCAGCCACGCCCCGGCACCCGTGCGAAGTTGACTTTCCTCACGCACCCTGAGTGTTCGAACAGCTGTGCCGTCGACAGCGCGCGGCGCATTCGTGTTTCCGGACTCGCGTAGATCGACCACCCCGTCGACTCTGCTGATCCGCCACTCGCTGTTTTCGCTGACCGCTCTCGCGATCTCCGCCCTAGGCGAAGGAGTGCGTCGACTCCCGGCGCGCCCTGCTCAACATCGAAGTGGGCCGTGCGAGCTGATTTGCACGCACATCGACGCGCGCATCAGCCCCGTCGCGCTCCCAGGCGTGCGGGGCTTCGTGGGTATCCTCGGGCCCATGGGACGCGACGCCTATCAAGCCCAACAGCGCGGCGATCGTGGGGCCTACGCCCGCTATCTCGCCGGCATGGACGCCTCGATGCAGCAGAAGGTGGCCCTCACCGCGGCGCACATCCTGTCGAAGGGCAAGGTCGCCGACATGGGAATGGGCTCGGGCTCCAGCACCCACGCCCTCGCCGCGCTCTATCCCGGTCTCGATGTGATCGGTGTCGACGTCAGCCCGCAAATGGTCGACCTCGCCCGCGAGCGCCATGTTCTGCCCAACCTGAGCTTCGTGCTCGGCGACGTCGCGAGCGAGGTTTTCCCCGCTGCCACCCTCCACGCCATTGTCGACTCCTCGGTGCTCCACCACGTGACTTCGTTCTCGGGCTACGACCGTGGTGCCGCCGCGCGAGCACTCGCGACTCAAGTCAGCGCGCTCGCGCCCCACGGTGTGCTCGTGGTTCGCGACTTCCTCGACCCGGGCGATGCGCCCTGCGATCTGGAGCTCCCGACCGACGATGGCGACGACGGGGACGACCCACGCCAGTGCAGCAGCGCTGCCTTGTTTCGCCGCTTCGCCCGTGAGTTCCGCTCGCTCGCGCCAACCCCGGGCTGCGCCTTCGAGGAACTACCGGCATCGACCGGGCGCATCCGCGTGCGTCTTGCGCTGCGCGCCGCGGTGGAATTCGTCCTGCGAAAGGACTACCGCCGCGACTGGGAGAGCGAGATCAAAGAGGAGTACACGTACGCGACCCAGGCCGAGTTCGAGCGGACCTTCGCACGACTTGGGTTACGCGTGTTGGCGTCGCTGCCCGTGCGAAACCCATGGATCGTGCGTAACCGCTTTCGCGGTCGCTTTGCGCTCCGCGACCTCGAGGGTCGCGAGCTCGATGATCCGGCGACCAACTATGTGATCGTCGGAGAACGCGTGCATCCCGGCGCGGGCGTGCGGATCTCGGTTGCCGGCGACGCGCCGCCGCGCGGATTCCTCCGCCTCGATCGCTACCGCGACACCTACGACGATCGCGTGATCGAGCTGGTTGCCCGCCCGCACCTCACCGTCGATGCCGTGCCCTACTTCATGGCCGACGACGACGTGTTTGTGCTGGCACGCATGAGTTATCCCCGGCCGATCCTGCGCGCCAGCCAGCGGCCTGCGCTCGATGGCAGCCGCAGCCCGGATTACGTCACCGAGCCGATTACCGTGATCCAGGATGACGAGCCCCTTGCGCAGACCATTGAGGACGCGCTCGGTGAGCGCATCGGTGTCGGAAGCGGCGAGATCACCGAGATCAGCGCTGGTCCGCGCTATTTCCCCTCCCCGGGTGGGCTTCGCGAGGAGATTCGCACGGTGTTCGTCGCCATCGCACCGATCTTCGCCCGCACCGAGCTACCCTCGAGTTCCGGTTTTTCGACCTCGGGGCGGGTCGGCGCGATCGAGGCCCGCCAGCTCCTGCGAGCGGCGATGGTGGGTGGACTCGCAGATGCGCGTCTGGAGATCGGGACGCACGCCCTGCTGCGTCGACTCGGACGCGACCCAGGGCCGTGGATCGGCGAAGCCATCGAGCTCCGCGAGGCTCCGGCTCCGCGTGCGACGGCCTCGCTCGAGGAGTTGGGCCTTCGCCCCCACCGCCGACGTTTTGTCCGCCTCCCGCCTCGCGGTCCGGCCAGTTTCCTCGACCTGCGCTGCAGCCGTTTCGTCGAGTTTGACGCGAACGATCGCGAGGTAGCTCGGCGCGAACTCGAGCACGTGGCGCCGCGCACCCTCAGTGACAACACCATCGCCACGGCGCTGCTGCGACGCGTTGGCGGGCGCATACTCATCGGTGTCGTCGACGACGACCGGCCCACGGCCCAGGCGATCGACGGCCACAGTGAGTTGCTGGTGGCTCCGGCGTGGCGACTGCCAAATGAGGTGATTGGGATACGCGAGGCGCGGGCCTGGGTGTGCGCGAGGATCGAGGCCGAGCACGGCGTGCACCTCGGAGAAGTTTACGAACTCGGCGGACGCTGGCACCCGTCGTCTGGCACCACGTGCGAGCTCGTGTTTCCCTTGGCGGTCGAAGTGCGCGACGAGGTTCCCTGCGATCACCCGCTTGTCTGGCTCGATCTCGACGAACTCATCGGCGAGCCGGACGCTCTGCGCGATGGCCACTTGCGGGTGCTCGCATGGCGGGCGGCCCACGCGCTCGGGCGGCTGCGTCGCTAGTCCACCCGTTCCTTGGCCCCGTCCATCAACCGATTGTACACCCCACCGGCGGGTGTACCTGCCGCGATAAGGCGGTCGGCCTCGGCCATCTCGACGTCGATGACCGATTTGAACGAACCCAACGGCTGCGCGCCCGACAGATACTTCCCGTTGATAAAGAACGCGGGCGTCCCACGGGCCCCAAGCGCCATCGCCTGGCCTTTGTGGTCGGCGATCCGTTCGGCGACTTTCGTGCTGCCCATGTCGGCATGAAGTTGTTTGACGTCGAGCTTTAGCTCGCGGGCGGCCGCGTCGATCGACGCCTCGTCGATCGCTCTCCCCAGGACGTAGAGCTTGTCGTGCATCTCCCAGAACTTGCCCTGTGCGCCTGCAGCCTCCGACGCCCGTGCCGCAAGCTCGGCCTGCGTGTGCATCGGCAGCGGATTGTGCTTGGCCACGATCCGAACGTCCTTGCCATACTCCTTTTGAACATCGTCGAGCGTGGCTTGAACCTTCGCGCAGAACGGGCACTGAAAGTCAGAGAAGATCACGACCGTGATCTTGGCATCGCTGCTCCCGTCGGCGTGGGCATCGTCTACGGTCACCCGGTAACGCAGCGCCGGATCGGGCGAGCCGATCCGCGCCGCCGGGGGGCGAGCGCCCTTGGCCTCGATCCCATCGAGCCGGCTGCCGAGACTCACGAGCTTGGCCGAGACCTCCTCGACGCGCTTCTCGGCGGCGTCGAGATCAGCTTTCTTGCCGAGAGCAACCGACAGTTCCTCCACCTGCTTGCGCAGCGCGGCGTTGTCGCTCGCGAGCCCATCGAGCCTCTGCTGGAGCCCGTCCACGTCAGCGCGCTTCGCGTTGTCGCAGGCACCGAGGACGCCGACGGCGATCCCGACGAGCACGGCAAGACGACGGTCACAGCGGATAGATGATGAAGTCATCGTGCACCTCGTAGGTGGGTGATGGCATCGCTGCCACGGCATCATGGAGCTCGACGAGATGTTCCCAGCCGAGTTGCAGGGGGTGCTCGCCGGGATGCTGGTCGGCGCCAAACTCGAAGTCGACACCCGGCACATCGGTCATCTCGACGTGTGTACCCATCACGTGGCACACGCCTAGCGGATCGATCGCGCCAACCAGGCGGCCCATGCTTTCCACGTAGGCCGTGAAATCCTCGATATAAAGCCGGCCCGGATAGAGCGTATCGCCCGTGAGCAGCCAACCCGAGGCGTGGTCGAACAGAGCGATATGCGCGTCCTGATGCCCTGGAATCGGCACAACATCGATCACGCGCCCACCGAGGTCGTACTGCGCCACTTGCTCCGGCCAATCGGAGATCCCGAAGTACTCGGAGATCGCCGCCACACTGGGCTGGACCACTGTGGTATTGGGCTGCCCCTCAAACTGACTGTTACCAGCCACGTGGTCGCCATGCGCGTGAGAATTGACGACAACTAGCTCGATCGCGTCCTTGCCGTTGGCGGCCAGCCACTGGTCGATGACCTCGTAGACCGTCGCAGCGATCGCTATTCCGCCGGCACCGGTGTCCTCGAGAAGGACCCTGTCGTCGCCGAACAACAGGTACATGAATGGGCCCTCGAACGAGGTACACAGCGACTGCCGCAGCACGACCGTGTTGGCGTCAGCCTGATGGACCATGATCGCTGGCTCATCGTCACACGCGGTCCCATCGATCCAGTGGTCTGGCAGCGTCGCGTCGCAGCTTCGTCCGTCACCGGTGGAGCTAGCCGCCCCGCTCGAGCTCGGATCGGCGGCGCCGCTGCTCGTCGAGGCCGCGACTCCGCTCGAGCCACCCCCCGAGGTATCCGCGCTGCTCGTCGTCGATTCCGCGAGCACGGTCGTGTTGTCCGCGATGGATTCGCTGCCGCCAGACGTATCGCCGCCGCCGGCCGCTTGCCCGCAAGCAGGCGCATCTCCGAAAGCGAGCGCCACCGCGACCGCACCACCCAGCGATCGAAGCGCGCCGCGTCTCGGCTCGAGTTCGTGGGCCACGGCCGGACGCTAGCAGCGCCCAGTAGAACGCTGCAACGCGAAAGCAAACACAGCGTGCGCCAGCGGCGGTCTCACGTACCCGCGCCCGGGACGGCCGTTGCTCCAGCATCCTCAAGGTACGGAGCGACGCGGCGGCGAAACTCATCGCTCCACGGCACCGGCGTTCGGTTGGCTGGATCCACGCACACGACGACGCGAGATCCGCGGGCATAGTCGCGATCTTCATCCATCGGCAGCAAGCGGAAACCAAAGGTCATGCTCGTCCGCCCGAGCTTCTCGATCCAGATCCGCACGCGAACTTCACCGAGACCCGTCACCGGGCGGAGGTACTCGATCGCGTTGGTGCGGACGAGGTGATAGCGATCAGGATCCTCCGACGAGGACAACACTCCGCCCCACCCCATCGTCCGCGTCCAAAACGACCCGATCGTGCGCTCGAACAACAACAAGTAGCGCGAGTTATGAAGGATCTGCATAGCGTCGAGGTCGTCGAAATACACGCCGTGGATGGCCTCGAAGAATCGCATGGACGTCCGTCAGCGTAGCGCAGGCGCATGCTGCCGGCTACTCCAGCACAAACGCGTAACCGGGACACGTTGAACGTTCCCGGGGTCTCGACGCCGCGCACGGTTCGCTTCAGGCCAGTAGCCCTGGGATCGTCCCAACGACCTCGCCGAGGTCCTCGTCAACGCCGACCGCCCGCATCGCCGTGTTGAGGACGTGGACAGGATGCATGCCGTTGCCGTCGATGTGCTCGCCGGCCACCATTCCACCGGCCCGGCCGGCGACGGTCACGATCATGTTCTCGGTCGAATGCGTGCGGTTCTCGTCGCCGGTCGCCGGGTCGAGCCCGTGCCCTCCCTCGTAGAGGAGCACCATGGCGGTATTGTCGAGGACGTTGCCAGCGCCCTCCGGCGTATCGCGCAACTTCGCCACCAGGTATGCGAACTGGTCGAGCTGCCACGCCAGTACCTGGCTCACGCCATCGGTGGTCCCCACCGAGTGACCGACCTCGTGCTGATCGTAGGGGATCGAGGTAAACGAGTGCACGTTCATGTGCGACTGCGCCATCGTGTACAGCAGCGCGACCGACCGCGTTAGATCGCAGGTGAAGGCCATGTGGATGAGGTCGCTGAACCTGCGCGCGCGGGTGTCTTCGTCGCTGTAACCGGCGTTGACATCAAACCCGTCGCCGCCGTTGCTGTTGTTGTTGCCGCCGATTGCCGGGTCATCCCCGAAGTCGGGGAACATCTGGCACTGACCGCCGGCGTCAGGCGGAATCGCAGCGAGACGAGTTTCGAGGTCGCGGATCTCGTCGAGATGACGCTGCATGCGGATCTTGTCGACCGCGCCAAGGCGCGGCATCAGACGATCGATATTGGTGTGGACGAGGTCGAGCACGCTCTTGCGCTTGGCGAGCTCCCGGATCGCACCCTCGGCATCGCCCGGATCCGTCGGCATGAAGCCCGTAAACAGGCTGACGTAGGCCTGATGCGGGCTCGCTTGCCCGAGCACCGGAACCACAGATCCGCCGCCATCGAGCTTGTACGAGATGGTATCGCGGCCGTAGGGAGCGCTGTCGGTCAAATACCATGATGGCTGGACTTGGTATTGCAGCGACGAGATGGGCGTCGCAGTACCAACCGCGTTCGCAACCGCTTGATCCGCCGTGATCCCGCGGCAGGCGCTGCTGTCGTCAGGGTTGCTCACCCCGCACAACAATGGCGGCATTGCCCCGAGGTGAAACTCCGTGTTCCAGCTCCCTGGGCCGGAGTTGTTGTAGGGGATTCGCAGATTCGAGATAATTGAGATCGAATCCTTGACGTTTCCGTAGCCGGCCAGCGGCATCGTCGCCTGCTTGAGATCGTAGTTGGGCCCCAGCGTATCGGGCCTGTAACGATCGCGCTCTGGATCGCCATCCCCACCCATGGCTTGTCCATGGAACCCCACCATGAACCGCCTCGGGACCGCGCCCCCAAACGCCAACGCATCGCCGTGGTCGTTCAGCATGATCTCGAGAATGGGAAGCCCAACGGCCACGCCGCCGATGCCGCGTAGGAATGTGCGTCGATGAAGTCGCTTGATCGCCATGACTCACCCCTCCTCTTCGCGACGGTAGAGAAATGCTTCGTCACCGACGAGGTCGAGCACCAACTCGTCGAAGCGGAATCCACCGTCGGCGAACGCCCCCGTCAGTTCGTCGACAAAGCGCTCGTCATCGGCAGCAACGTCGTGACCCATGGCGAAGCTATAGATCTGTGAAACGACGCAGGTGTCGAGCAGGCTCTTCTCCATTAACAGGTCGGCAAGGCCAGCGGGACCGTTGAAAGCTGATCCATCGACGACGCCCTCGCCATCGATAGTGCACTCCGGTGCGCCGTTGTCCGTCGCGCGGTAGCGCCCGGCCTGATCGTAGTTCTCGAGGCCGAAACCGACCGGGTCCATGAGCTCATGGCAGTCGTAGCAGGCGCCGACGGATCGGTGCACCTCGTAGCGGTCCTTCTTGCAGTTGCTCCCGGGAGCGTCTGGCGGCGGCTCGTCGACGTTGACGTCAGGTGGCGGAGGCGGGATCGCCTGGCAAAAGAGGCGCTTGCGGATGAGCTTGCCGCGCTGCGTTGGACTCGTGTCGCCGAATTTCCCGGCCACTGACAAGAACGCGCCATGGCTGAGGAGTCCCTTGCGTCCGCTGTCGCCGTAGTCGACCCAGGTGAAACCCGCACCTCCCGGCGCGGGAAGACCATAATGCGTCGCCAACATGTCGTTAACAAACGTCCCGGTAGCCGAGAAGATCGAGCGCCAGTCGGCCTGATCCTGCATCACAGTTTTCTCGATCAACAAGCGCGTCTCGGTCCGCATGGCGGTGGTCAGATCTGCCGCATGCGGCAATCTGTAGTAGCCGAGCCACATGGCGTGGAAGCGATCGATTCGGTCGAGCGCGCGCGGATCCTCAAGCATCTGCTGGGCCCTGGATCGAACGTCGCTACTGGTCGACAAGCCGCCGGACTGGGCGCTGTCCAGCAACCCGTCGTCCGGCGTGGTACCCCAGAGAAAGTAGGCGAGTCGGGTGGCGACTTCGAAGTCATTGAGCGCAAACACGCCGGCCTCGTCCGTGGGCGATCCGATCTCGATTCGATAGACGAACTCGGGATCCTGCAGAAGCGCGCGCAGGACCACGTCTACGCCGGCGTAGAAGTCGGAGTCGTCTTCGGCGTACTGAAGCCCAAGATCGACCAGACGTGTTGCCTCCTCGTCGTCGAGCGGGCGGCGGAGGGCACGACGCCCCACACGGGCAACGAACTCAGCCATGCAATCGGCGTCGGTGTCGGTCATCGGCATGCAACCCACAACACCGTCGCGTCGCGGGACATCCGCCAGTAGGCGGGAAGAGATATCCACGGCAAGGACCTCGAGGCCTTCGATGAGGGGGCGCGAAGCGATCTGGCCGGCGAACTCGTTGTCGAACGGATCGACCGCGTCTTCCGGCAGCACGCCAGCGGCTGGACGCGTGTCGTCGCCTAGCAAGTCGCGTACGGTGTTGTCGTATTCATCGACGCTGAGCCGGCGCATCCCCATCTGCCCGACTCCGCCGTCATCCGGCGCCGGCACCTCGCCACCCTCGCTCGCACCGCCCTCGCCGGCGCCACCTCCGTCTCCGCCCGTGCCGCGATAGCAAGCGGGTGCGAGTGCCAGAGCGATCCACAGTGCAGTCGGTCGTGATGGTTTCATCGACGCCCCCAGCCGTCCAAAGTAGAGGAGATTGGCCCAACGGAAAAGCTCCGTCTTGCCGTCGCCCCCGGGCGCGACGTCGCGCGAAGACCCACTGCTTTGCCGGGGTCGCGATCGAACGGTGCGATCAGCTACCAGCGACGCCCAAGGATCGATCAATTCGGATGCCGTGCATGCTCGCGCTGGGGGGCTGCGACCGCAGTTGCGGCCAATTGAACCCACTCGAGCGCATGAGCATCGAACTGGTCAGACGTCGTCGCAGCGCGTGCCCGCGGGGCCGATCAGCGCGCAATCGACCGCGACGGACGTTCCTGACGGAATCGCCACGCCCTCGCGCCGCTCGACCACAAACTCGACGTTGAATCCGCGTGTCACACAGTGAGCGGCCATGTCGTCAGCCGGTGAAGGCGTCTGGGCACTCGGATCGTCGAGCACGCGATAGCAAGCAGCGATATTTGGTCCGGGGAAATCCCACGTGTCGCCGGTGAGCGTGCACGGCTCCAACTTTCGTGGAGGAAGCCCGGCGTCGGGCGGAAACTCCTCGATCAGGCGGCAATCGGGCTGCAGGCCGCTCGCGCCCGGCTCGAGATCCGAAACGCAGCCACCCACGCAGGCTCGCTCGCTGATCTCACCGATCGCGGCGGCAATCGAATCGAGCGCGACGGCGTATTCGGAAGAGCACACAGAGAATACGTTTGGCGCTTCGGTCGCAAACGACTCGACGACCCCGCGCAGCCTTACGTCGGGGATGCCTGGTGGGTCGTTGATGTTTTCCGTTCCGACGTTGCAGGCCGGGCCGATGCCGTACTCGATGTTGAAGGCGGGAAACTGTGAGTCTGCGTAGAGCTCGACTTGGGTTGCGGGATAATCGAGCGGCACGCCCGCAATGAGCGAGAGCAACACCTGACCCTGCCCGCCGGCGGCCTGACGTTGGGCCGACAATGCCAGCAGGGCATCGATGTAGCGCTGCTGCGGGTACAAGACCGCTTCACTTGGGTCGTCGGTTACAAGACCCAGGTGATCTTTGTCGACGGCTGCGCAGCCGTCGTACATGCCGGGACCACCGAAACACTCAACGCCGGCGTTCCAGCACGACGCAGACGTCGCCCGATCAGGCGTCGTCCGAAAGGGCGACTCGGGGCTCGTCTGCAGCCACTCGATCTCGGCGTCCGAGGCCGAACAATCGGCCTCGTCGGTCAAGAAAATGACCGCAAGCATGGCCTCGTCGCGCAAAAATCCAGCCGGATTGTCCTTGACGACGCGCAACATCGCCTCGAGCGGGCGCTCGAACCCGGGGCCGTTGATCCCCTGGGGGCCGATGCATTGAAACGCGGTCGCCATGTCGACGCCGGCGGGGAGGTTGTTCCCGAGTTCGCTGCGCTCGAGCCAAGGCTGTGGCGTGGCAATCGTGTCGATCGCGCAATGATCGAGGCAACCGCGCTGGCGCTCGTCGTGGGACCCGAACATCCACTCGAACTGAAACTCATAAAGGCGGGAGCGGCAGCTACTGACGCGAAGCTGGCCATCACCCGCGGTCGTGGTCACCCCGATCCGGTAACTCGCGCCCACCTGTTGAGCCTCGAGGACATCGACGAACGAGCGGAAGCTCTGCACAAGCGTGCTTTGCTCACCGCCCATCGACCCGGAGTTGTCGACGACGAAGAGAATGTCGACCGCGCGCCGCAGTCGAAGATCGA
>CADEGN010000145.1 GCA_902826865.1 uncultured Myxococcales bacterium | reverse complement strand
TACCTGGCCGCGTGCGCGGCCCAACGCGCGTGGACGCACGGCGGCGGACCCACATTCGCGCGAGCGTTGGATCAGCTCGCTCGTCTGCAGCCCCGCTCGGCCGATCTCGCGCGCCTGCGCGGGGAGTCGGCCCTGCGTGATCGACGTTGGCGCGAGGCTGCGCGACTCTTCCGCGACGCGGTCCGCCGCGATCACGAGTCGCCGGGCGCCTTCCATGGCTTGCTCGTAGCACTCGAACACGATCCGCGCGTGTCCGGCGAAGAGCTCGCGGGACTCATCGCGGCGGCGCCCGGTGCTTGGCAAGCGGAGCACGATTCGCTTGTCAGGGTTGCCCCGCGGGTCGCGAAATTAGGCCGGCAGGCCGTCGTACACGCCCGTCGCTGGCTCGATGGGCAGATCGACGAAATGCCGGCGTGGACGGACGACGGCGGCGAACTCACGGAGCTTGCGATCGCTGCGTTAGCTCAGCGGATCACCAGCGCGGCGGCCGATGGCAACGCGTCCACCGTGGGTCGCGAGATGGATCGCGCGCTGTCACTGCTCGAATTCTCGGACAACCGCGGGCAATGGACCTGGGCGGAAATCGGCTGGAAGTTCGCGCGCGGGAGCCGAGAACCGATTCCGCTCCCGCCGATCAAACCCGGCCAAAGCCCGGCGAGTGACGACGACATCGAGCGGTTGCTGCTGGCGGCGCGGCACGCTGGTCACGTCAACGACGACGAGGCACTGCTCCTATGGCGATGGTGGTGGTCGGGCGAGGATCCCGGCGGACTGAATCTCGGTGTGCTCACCAGCGGATCCGCCGCACAGCTTCACGCGGTCGCCTGCCTCGCGGCCGCGCTCGAGGACCGGGTTCGATTTGCGGAGCAGGACGCCGAGCACCACGCGCTGGTGCTGGCAGCATGCCGTCGCGCTGCCGAAGTCCGCCCAACCCCGCGGGTTCTTGCGGCCCAACTCGCAGCAGCGCGGGGCGCCGGCGATCCAAGTGCGGCGAAGATCGCGGACGCCGGGGCGGCGGCGGGGTTTGGCATCGGCTTCGAACCTGGGCGTGGTCAACCCGCCGACGGCGGCGTGGGTGATTGGCTCGCGCAGTACGCCACGCACCTCTCTCAAATCGGCCGACTCGAGCCCGCTGCTGCGGCCTGGACCGCCGCCCAGGCGACATCGGGCGTGTTCGAGCCGCTCAGCATCGATGGGCTGCCGCATCGCGGCCTGGCGCTGCGGCACAACGATTTTCGCAGCACGGAAACCACCAGTCGATCGCTTGCCCGCCAGTCCCTTTTGGCGCTGATCGAGGGCCGGCAAGACATCGCCGACAACTACCTCGCAGCGGCCCGGGCCAAGGCCGCCGACCTCCAACCGAGCCAGCGCCTCTTCCTCGGTTCGCGCATCGCTGTCACCGACTGGCGGCCCGCGACCTCGCCCGTAAGACGCTCAAGCCCAGCGAAATCGCCGACGCGACCCGCCCGCTCTGGGGCGATGACCAAGAGGCCTCGCTTGCGTTTGCGACGACCCATCCTCGGAGCTCGCTCGCGGTTGCGTCGGCGGCGAGAATCCGCATCGACCGCGGCGAACTCGCGGCCGCTCGCGCGCTTCTCGAGTCGTTGCCGAAGACCGAGCTCACGCAGCCCCTGGTGGCCGCCACCTACGCCGAGACGCTGGCCCGCCAAGGTGACCTGGTGCACGCGCGCAGGATCTTCCACGCAAGCGCCGCGCGGCGCCCTTCCGACCTGATGTTGCGCACGGCCGCCTTACCTGAGCAAGTCACCGGCCACCAGCCCGAGATCCCGGCATGGTTGCGCGACCCAGCGGCGTTTGCGGCGGTTCGCGCGAGCGCTCCGAACAACCGCCGCCCGCACCCACGGCACGCGGACATCACCCGCGGGTTCGAGGCCTGGCTGCCACGATGGCCTGAGCCGGCAGCGCCGGACGGCGAAACCCAAGACCCAACCGTCATGCGCCTTGAGTCCGGCGCGCGGGAGCTGAGAGTCACATCGCGGCCGCGCAGCGGCCATTGCGTCGGCGTCGACTGCGTGCAAGACGTGCTGAACCAGTTGCAGGGTGACGGCGCCACCTTGCTGTGGACGCGGCCTTTACGACTACCCGCGGGGGATGCCACCGAGTCGCTGCTCGCGACGCGCGAGCGCGCCATCTGGATCGTGTCGCTTCCCCTCGGTGCCCGGCTTTTTCGAGTCAGTTTGTCCTCCCCATTCGAGGAGTTCGAGGCCGCGCTTTCCGAAGCCGGCCGCGTTCCACACCTGCTGTTTCCGCTCGACGGCGTGCAACCGGCGTACGCTGCAGAGGCCCTGCGCAACGCCGCGCCGAAACTCGACGATCGGCTGCGCCTCCGTGTCCGCGCGGCCATGGCCGCCGCGCCCCCGGCGACGCCGCGCTGTCCACTTCAGGCAATCCTCGCACCGATCGGCGACCGGGCCACGCACGCCAGCATCCTGCTCGACGCGTACGTCTCCACCAGCGACGTCGAGCGCCGACGCGGGCTGGTCCATTGCGCGGCCGCCCGCAGCAAGGCGGCGGAGCGAATCGCTGTATTGGCACTCGTCGAGGACGACGCGGCCCTCCACGCCTTCGGCGCGGCGGCGGTGGCCGCCCATCCTGAGCGGGCCCTCGCGGATGGACGCATTCTTTTCTACCAGGGCCAGGCGCTCGCCGACCCTCAGCATGGCCAACGCGACCTCGTCGCTCGCGGGCTCATCGAACTCTTGGAGGCTATGCCGGCGCAGCGGCGCAGAGCGATGGTCGACGACTTGCTCGCCCACCCGCAACCGCGTGAGCAGATCATGGGCTGGGCGATCCTCCACGCGCATCCTGAGATACTCGACACCGAGTACCTGCACCACCTAGTCGCGCGTGCAACACCGGACACCGCGCTGCGGGCACTCGATCTCCTCGACGACCCACCGCGGGCACCACGGTTGGAGGTGCTCCGCGTACGTGCTGACGCCACGCGCGGGGGTGATGAGCGGGAGAGCGACTTGCTCATCGCCTTGGCAAACACGATCGCATCCTTCGCCGACGCCCGAGATACTGCGCGATTGAAAGCCGTGTTCGAGCGTGCTCTGCTCGCAGCCAAAGGCAAGGCGCGCGACCGCGTACGCCGTCATTTCGAGGCCCTGATCCTCGCGCATCGCTGGGCCGCAGCCGGGCAGACCGAGGCCCCAGATCGGCCGACGGCCGCCCGCGCGTTCTTTGACGCCGGGCGACGGGTGCGGGCCGCACGGGGCCAGTCCGATGGTGCGCCGCGCCCGGCATCCGCGCTGCGGAGCCTGGCCCTGCCGCAGTTGCTGCGGGGTACCGATTGGTTGTACGCGCGTGTTGCGAACCCCCGCGCCGTGGCGGCCGCGGGCAAGGCACTGCTGGCCCGCGTGACGCCACTGCAGCGCGCCGACACGGGTCTGGTACGTGCCATCGCGCAGTCGATGTGGCTCGACTCGGGGGCAGAGCTGTTCGCCGAGGATTCCGGCCTCGACCTATCTCACCCGATCGAGTGCGCCACCAACCCCGACGTGGGCGGCGAGGTGTGCGTCGCTCGTGTGAGCGATGCGGACCGGCTGCTGAGCAAACTCGCTTTGCGCGAGTTTGGCAACGATAGCGCGCTGGTCCTGCCCATCAACCTGCTCGACATCGGCACCGTTCCGGTCGTCCTTGGCAGCGCTCCCACGCTCGTTCACCATCGCATCTACGCAAGCGAGCCGGAGGCACCGGAGAGCGAAGTCCTTGTAAAGGAGCGAGCGCGCGCCGTCGACCGCTGGTTTGGCTTTGAGCTGCACCGTCACTCGATCATCGAGGCTCGCGTGGACAACGTAGCTGTCGACTCTGAGTGGTACCTCGTCGTCGGTGATCGCCTTTTCGTCTTCACAACCGAGCGTATGGCGAAGCATGTGCTCACAACCGGCGGAGCCGCGCTGGCGGACCACCCACAGTTCGCCGCCCTGTCGCGCGACTGGGACGGTAGCGAGGCGATCGCGGCCCTGGCACTCGGACGCGGATCCCCGCTCGGAATGCCCGGCTCGCTACAGCTTGCCGTCGATGGCAATGGGATCCGATTCCGCTACCAGGGAACGCCGCAGCGAGCCGAGGCCACCACTGCCGTCGGTGCTCTTCTTCCGCCCGGCGCGGTTTCAACCGTGGTCTTCTCCCGTGGCCGTTACGACGGAAAACTGCGGCTCGATGAGGGCGACCCCGGCGACGATCGCCTGCGGGTGCCCCCGCCCGCGCTCATGGCGAGCGAAGGCGCCGGTGCGCTCGCCTGGTATCCGCGCGCAGGCGAGAGCGTTTGGCAAGATTGGTTGATCGCACTCGAGCCGACGGCACGAGATCGCAAGCGTCTCAAGGCCGCAGGACTCTGGCCGCGCCGCGACCGCGAGATCAAGCGCGCGGGTCGGCTCTCGGTCGCACGACATGGGGAGTACCTGGTGGTCGGCGCCAGTCATGCGCGGCTTCGCGAGGTGCTCTCGCGGCCGACACCTCCGGGTAGTCGCGTGCTCACGGCGGGCCTCTTCGCCGGCGAGCCAGCCAGTCGAGCGATTGCCGGCTTCGTCGGGGCCGACCGCGACGACCGGGACTTTCTCGCGGCGATCGCTGGACTCGTAACCCGTGCCCATTTCGACGCCCGCGCGATTGGCGACAAGGTCGTGATGACCGGAGGCCTCGAGCTGCGAACCACGAAGGGTCACGAACCGCCCGACGTCGTCGACGCGCTGCTCGCCACTCGAGACGTACGCAACGCGCTACGCTTGCCGCGCGCGGTTACCGACGAACAGGTGACCAGCCCCCTGACGTTCATTTTCACCACCGACGACCCGCAGACCGTGACAACGCGGGTTTTCGGCGACTCGGCCCGCATTCGCACCGCGATCGAAGGCGATCGCGTGCGCGTCACCGTTTCACCGCGAGCAGTGGGTTCGGACGTTCAGCTGACGGCGGGACAACGCGCGGCCGCCCTCCGGAGCGAGCGCCAGTACCCGACCAAGGATCCGCGCATCACCAAGATCATCGGTTCAGTCGTCGGCGACGCAAGCAAGCCCCACGACGTCGCCGCGCGCGTGGTGACGTGGGTGAACAACCGCCTACGCTACGAGATCACTCCAAAGCACCTCAATGGCGGTGAGATCCTCGACGCCGGCAGAGGCGACTGTAGCGAGTATACGACCCTCACGGTGACGCTCTTGCGGGCCGCCGGCATCCCGGCAGAAAAGCGATCCGGGATGCTCGCGTCGGGCACCGACATGGTTGCCCATGCCTGGGTCGCGTATCACGATGGCACTTCTTGGCGTGAGATCGACCCGACCAACGGCCAACTCGAGGTCGACTCGGGCCACATCGAAATGTCGTTGCTCGAAGCCATGGCCCTGCACGCGGTCGGGAGTTTCGAGCTGACGGCAATCGAAGCGGGCAAGTGAGTTCCGGCCCACCTCACGGTGGCGCCAAGCGGGCGGGCGCCGTCGGGCCCGTCGCCGCGGCCCCACCGGGCGCGTGCCGAAGGAGCGCCCCGCGCAGCGCCACGAGCTCTCCTACACTCGCAGGCGTGAGCAGACCGACCACCCGCCGGCCGTCCACCACCACGATGATCGGTTTGCCCGCCTCCTGCATCCGGTTCAACGCGCCCTCCAGGGCTTCGCGGGCCGACCCGCGGGCCGGCTCGCGGTCCATCACAGATCCAACCAGCGCTTCGGCACCACGCTCGGCAAGGCCAACGATCAGCGGGTCGTGCCCCAACACCCCCACAAGCCCATCGGCAACGACCACCGGGAACGACGTCTGTCCAAGATGAACGGCACGGGCCGCCGCCGCTCCGAGCGTGTCTTCGGGCGCGAGCGCCTCGAAGCGAGTGGTCATGGCGTCAGCTACCGATAACCCAGCCAGCGCCGCGTGAAGCTCTTCGCCGGCGACCTCGGCGGCCGCCCCCAGCCACACGAACAACGCGACGAACACCAGCAAGGGACTGCCGAAGAGGCCGAGAAAACCGAGCATGAACGCAAGCGTCTGCCCCACCGCTGCAGCGACGCGGGTCGCTCGTCGATGGTCCAAACGCATCGACAGCACCGCCCTGAGGACACGGCCACCGTCCATCGGGAAGGCTGGGATCATGTTGAAGAGCGCGAGCGCTGCGTTGACCCACAGCAGCCGCACGACGATGGGGAGTTGGGGATCACCCGAGACGTCTGGCGGTCCGATCGGCAGGCCGGCGAGTAGAGCGACGGCCGCCAACCCGGCGACGAGCACGACGTTCACGGCGGGGCCTCCAAGCGCCACCAGCAGTTCGGCACGGGGTTCGGTCGGAATCTTCTCGAGGCGCGCCACGCCCCCAATCGGTAGCAACGTGATGTCCAACGTCTTGATGCCGAAGCGCCGCGCGACGAACGCGTGGCCAAACTCGTGTAGGACAACGCTGGCAAAGATCAGCGCGGCGAAACCAACCCCGGCGAGCGCGCCAGCCAGCGTGCCCTCGGTGATCCACTCCGACGCTCCGATCCAAAGGAGCAGCAAGAGGAAGGTCGCATGGACGCGAATCGCGACTCCAGCGACGCGCGCGACGGTCCACGATGCCTTCATCGGTGCGCAGCGTAGCCACGACGAGCAGGTAGACATGCCGCACCTCTTGCCCAAGTGCACGCCAGGGCCGCGCACGGCCTGCGCGCCCGTGCAAGAAACGGGGCTAGACTACCGATGAGTCTCCGATCAACGCTCGACGCAATGGGCCCGGCCGTACCCGGGGCGCGAGCGGCTTGGATCTCGGTCGCAGCGGCGCTCGCCACCATCGCACTGAAGTCCGGGGCCTACCTCCTCACCGGCTCCGTTGGCTTGCTAGCGGACGCGCTTGAATCTGTCGTCAACCTGGTCGCCGCCGGCGTGCTGGTGGTGGCACTACGGATTGCCGCGGCGCCACCGGATGCCAAGCACGAGTTCGGGCACGGCAAGGCCGAGTACTTCTCCAGCGGCCTGGAGGGTGCACTCATCTTCGTGGCCGCGGTCGTGATCGTTATCTCTGCGGTTCCACGCCTCCTCGCGCCAGTCCCGCTGCAGCGGGTAGATCTCGGGCTCGTGGTCAGCGCCATCGCGGCGATCGTTAACCTGCTGGTCGCTCGACATCTTCTCGCTGCGAGTCGTCGACACGCCAGCATCGCCCTCGAAGCCGACGCGCACCACCTGATGACCGACGTCTGGACATCCGTCGGCGTCATCGCTGGTGTGGCACTCGTCGAGATCACCGCGATACCTCGCATCGATCCGCTGGTTGCGCTCGGCGTTTCGCTGCACATCCTGTGGATGGGCGTGCGCCTGATTCGCCGCTCTGTCGGCGGACTCATGGACGCGGCGGTTGCACCGGAGGACCGTCTGAAGCTCGTGCGCGCACTTGATCAAATCGCCGAGCACGAGTCGATCGGCTGGCACGCCCTGCGGACGCGGCAATCCGGCCAGCGCCGCTTCGTAAACCTGCACGTCCTCGTGCCTGGACAATGGAGCGTCGCCCGCGGCCATGCGGTCTGCGAGCGGATCGAGCAGACGTTGGCGGCGTTGCACCATCCCACCACGGTGCTGACCCATCTCGAGCCAAACGACGAACACCGAGCGCTGGCGGATCTCGGCCTCGACCACTTGCCCGGCCCCAACCCTGCAGAGTCGCCGAACAACGGACCCGACGGCGGTGTTCTCCGGTCGTGAGGCGTGATCCGCTCGCGCTAGCTCACGCCCGCCAAGACCTCGGCGAGCCGGCTGACCTCCGGCGCCTTGAGAACCCCGAGGTGATCCGCGTCGATGTCGTGGACCGAGACCCGCGCCGCGCGTGTACCCCACCCGTGATCCGAGGAGATCGCCATCCAGTCGGGTATCGGTTCGCGCGCTGCCCGGACCACCACGAGTTTGGCATCGACGTGGCTCGGCGCGCCGGAGAAACGCCGCAACTCGGCTTCGACCTCCGGGCCATCGACCGGAAGCTCGATCGGCTGGTCGTGGGGCCCGAATGCGCGCGTGCTCAGCCGCCCGACCAGTGGCACGCGCCCGAGCAAGTCTCGCCCGCGCCGGCGGATCCACTGCTCGAAACGCTGGGGCTCACGAAGGGCACGCCGTGCGGCATCGCCATAGCTACGCAGCCGGCGCGCGAGATCGACGGTGACCGCAGTGGGAAGCACGGCATCGATGATGGCGACGTTGCGAACGCGCTCGCCCTCGGCCTCGAGCTGACGTGCCACCTCATACGCGACGATTCCACCGAAACACAGCCCGAGCAGCTCGTACGGGCCGTGGGGCTGGTGCGCGCGGATCAGCTCCACGTAACGTCGTCCGATTTCGGGGAGCGTTGGCCGCGGATCCCGCCCGGGCACGTAACGAAACGGGACGTGCATGCCGACCACGGTGCGGTCCCCGCTGAGGGCGTGGGCAAGCTCCTGGTAGAGCACGACTCCAAACAAGCAGAACAGCGGCGGGGCGCCGCTTCGACCGCGGCGTAGCTCGACGACGATGGGAGCATCCACGGCGGTCGACTCGCCAAGCCGTTCGGCAAGACCGGCCACCGTCGGGGCCGCGAAAATCGCCTGCAGCGGCAAGGCCGTCCCGAACTCGGCCTCGATGCGGGTGGCCACGGCCACCGCCAACGCTGAGTTGCCGCCCAGGCTGAAGAAGTCCTGCTCGATCGAGATCTCGGCCCGATTGAGCACATCCCGCCAGATCGCGGCGATCCGCGATTCGTTGTCGGTCCGCGGAAGGGTGCCAACCCGATCGTCCGGGCTCGGCGCGGAGTCCGGCGCCGGCAGAGCCGCGCGATCGACTTTGCCGTTTGTGTTCAACGGGAACGCGGCGAGCGACACGTATGCGCCGGGCCGCATGTACGGGGGCAGCGCCCGATTGACGGCTTCGACAAGCGCCTCACCCCGCGCAGGGCCGATCCAGTAGGCGACCAGACGCGGGTCGTCGTCCGGGCGCTTTTCGGCCACCACGAGGGCATCGGAGACTCCCTCCACCTCGCGCAAGATCGACTCGATTTCACCGAGCTCGATCCGGAAGCCTCGGATCTTGACCTGATGATCCAAGCGGCCGAGCCACTCGACGCGACCGTCGGCAAGCATGCGTGCGAGGTCACCCGTCCGGTAGATCCGATCACCGGGGCGGCCCGGCGGATCCCTGACGAACCGGGCCGCGGTTAACTCCGGGCGGTTGCGATAGCCGCGGGCCAACCCTGCCCCACCGATCGCGAGCTCGCCCTCGACGCCCGGGGCGACCGGCAGGAGGTCGTCACCCAAGATGTAGATCTGGGTCGCGTCGATTGCGCGACCGATCGTAATTCGATCGTAGCCGGCCTCAATGCGTTCGACGGTCGACCACACCGTGGTCTCCGTCGGGCCGTACATGTTCCACAACTCGCCCCCGGTGGCCAGAAGGCGATCGGCAAGCGCAGTTGATAGCGCTTCGCCGCCGCACAGCATCTTTAGATGGCTGCCGCCGGTCCAACCGGCCTCCAACAGAAGACGCCAGGTCGCCGGTGTCGCCTGCATCACGGTCAACCGCGCTGCTTCGACGCGCGGCTTGAGCGAACGCGGGTCGCGGGCCGTGTCCGAGTCGACCAACACGCACGTCGCTCCGACAACCAAAGGCCCGAACAGCTCGAGCACGGAGATGTCAAACCCGGAGGTGCCGATGGCCAGCACGCGATCGGCAGCGGACAATCCCGGCGTGTGGGTCATCGACGCCAGGAAATTGGCGACGCCGCTACGTCGGACCTCGACGCCCTTCGGCCGCCCCGTCGAGCCCGACGTGAACATCACGTAGGCGAGCTGATCCGGTTGGGGATCGAGATCAATCGCGACATCTGGATCTGGTTCGGTCGCGTCTGCGAGGATCGCAGCCGTATCGAGCGTGATGACCGACGCTATCGGTTCTCGTGCGAGCGGCGAACCTTCGTAGGTGATCAACACCCGCGGTACGGCGTCTTCGAGGATGAGTCGCAGGCGATCGACGGGGTGATTGGGCACGAGCGGGACGTACGCACCGCCAGCGCGCAACACGGCCACCAGGGCTGCAAGCTCGCCGAGTCCACGCGGCAGTGAGACGCCAACGGGCACATCGGGGCCGACGCCGAGGCGGCACAACCGGCGCGCCAACCTGGCCGTCGCACGCTCAAACGCACCGTACGTGGCGATGCCGTCGGCGGCCTCTACCGCGACCTTCTCGCGGTTCGGGCCGACTGATGCGGTGAACCTCCGGACCACATCTTGGACCACGCTCATTCGTCAGCGTCGCCCCGATCTTCGCGCGGCAGTCGTCGCCGATCAAGCTGGAATGAGCCAGCGGGGCGTCGTCAGCGAAGGACGTCGCGATCTCGATCGCCGCAGTGTGCCCGCCTGTACGCAATCCCAGCCCAGGGGATCCGGAGGCTGTGCTCGCGCTGCAACTGCCCCGTCCCCCCCGCAAGCACGCCCTTCGACGGCAACTACAACGTTCTACAGCCCGATCCCGCGCCCGGAGACCGATCCTCGGTGCCCACCGCCGCGGGCCGACCCGGCCCCTCGCGACGCGCTGTGTAGGATCTCCCCGCCCATCCACACAACTGAGCAGATCGGAGGGGTCCATGCCGCCGCGAGGTTGCCGGTCAGGGGGCGGCGGCGTCCGGACCCTCGCCAACTTCGGTCACGTGCAGCTCGACGCGTCGATTGGTTTCGCGCCCTTCGGGGGTCTCGTTGTCTGCGATGGGTCGACTCTCACCAAGGCCCTGTGCCTCGAGCATCGCGCCATTGATGCCATGGGAGACGAAGTAGTTGAGCACGGCCTCTGCGCGCCGCTGCGACAGGTCGAGGTTGTGGTTGTCGTTGCCGTCGGAGCTCGCGTGCCCTTCGATGCGGATGCGCTTGATCCGAGCATCCTTTTTGATCTCGGTGACCGCGTCGTCGAGTACGCTGTGGGAAACGTCGAGGATTTGCGCGGAGCCGCGGGCGAACTGAACCTTCTCGCGTAGTTCGATGCGCTCCGGCGGCGGTGGGACCGCCGGGGCACTTCCGACCACAGCGATCGCCGTGGCGTCGGAGAAGACCCGAGGGGCGCAGGCCGCAACCAGGGTGGTGAGGGCCAGGGCAGACAACTGAAAGAGGCGAACCGGCATGACGGCCCACCTCGCAAGGAGCGTGCCGGACCAATTCTCGGTGCGTGGCCAGGAGGGCTGCCCAACTCGAGCAAACCCGAATGCTCGAGTGGGGAATGCTCAGTGTCCGCGGCGATCGGCGAAGCGCATGAGCTCGCCCAATGCCCGCGCCATCACGCGGGCGTCGACGAAACGCTCATCGGGCTGTTTGCCACATGCGGCCAAGAAAAAACCATCGATCGATTCAGCCACTTCATTCGAGGTCTCGGCGTCGAGGTAGGTGCTCGGAGGGGCCGGCGTCCGCTCGCGATGGCAGCGCATGAGCTCGCGCGGATGCTGGTCGAAAACGTCCTCGAAGGGATGATGCCCCGTGATTCCTTCGTAGAAGCTCATGCCCAGGGCGTAGAGATCCGCCCGCCCGTCGACCCGCGCTGCCGCGCGCGTTTGCTCGGGAGGCATGTAGCGCGGATCTCCGAGGATCAGCGTCGGATCCTCCGGCCGGCTGTCGTTGCGATCCAGTGCAACACCGAAGTCGATCACCTTGGCCGTACGCAGATCGGGATCGAAAGGGTCACCGGTCACGAAGATATTGGCGGGTTTGATGTCGCGGTGGACGATGCCACGGACGTGGATGTAGTGGAGCGCCGACAGAGCCTGGCGAAAGATCTCGCACAGCACGTGCAATGGCACCGTGCTCCCGCCTTCCATGGCCCCGCCGATGTCACGCCCTTCGAGGAACTCCATCGCGAACCAGAACAGGCCCTCGTCGCGCATGGTGCCGACGTCGAGCACGCGCGGAAGGTTGGCATGGGCGAACCCGCCGCACAGGCGGGCCTCGAGGCGAAACCGGCGCTGCTCACTCTCCGGCACGTCGGCCTTCATCACCTTGAGCGCGACGTAGCGGTTCATGAGCGGGTCGAAGGCCTTGAACACCTTACCCATGCCGCCCTCGCCGAGCGGCGCGACCACCTGAAATCGCTTGTTGAAGGTGATGACGGTCCCCGGCGCGAGGTCGATGCCGCCCGTTCGTGTCTCGTCGGTCACCGGGTACGAAGCTACCACTTTTAAGCGCCGCTAACGCCGTCCTGAACCGATCCGCGCCCACCGCTCGCACTCAGCGACCGCGGCGAACGACAGTGGCCTCGGCCGTGACGAGATACTCACCCGAGCGTGCGCGTACGACGGACTCTCCCCCCCGCTCGAGCGCCCGCGCCACGCTCATCGGATGCGGGTCGTCGAGACCGACCTCGATGGGGTCTTTTTGGGGGACACCCTCGGCATGAACGACGAAGCTGCGCAACACTGCGGCGGCCTGCTTCCGGGTCGATTCGCGGACGACGATCTCGATGTCGGGTCCGTCGCCACCGGCCGCTAGGGCATGAACCACGCCGACGGTGCGCTCGCGCCTTCGCTTGTCGCCGCTGGGCTCGGCGACGAAACGGTCGACGGTGAAAAACGCTTGATCGCGGACCGTGTGCTGCAACGCGTCGGCCGCGACCAGGAGCACCTCAGCGCGACGGGCCTCCACGCTGCCGGGCACGACTTCGCCGGTGAGTAGCTCGACGTCGAGCACGCGATCCGGTGTCAGCAGCAACGAGACCATGACCCAGCGCCGAGCATCGGAGACCCGCAATGGACCCGCGCCTCGTCCTTGCCAGCGCAGCATCACCACCTGAGCGGACTTGCCGCCCGGATCGATGTCAATGATCGGCAGGACGACGTCGCCGGCAGTGGCGCCCATGCGCTCGACCACAGCGGCGTGTGCCAGCTCGAGCGCGCGCATGGCGTCCCACGTCCAGCGCCCCAGTTCGCCGATCGTGGCAAGGTCGCCGCGGGCAATTGGAGCGTGGATCCCGATCGGTCGCGCATCGCTTTCGTTGCCGCCAACCCCGAGATCGGCGAACGACTCGTCATCCTTGGCGACCGTGTGCTTGCAGGCCCCGAACACGCAGGTTAGCGCAAGCACCACTCGGGATCGGACGGTTGCGATGGCCACTTTCGTGCGCGATTCAGTAGGAGGCGAACTTGCGGCCGTGGACGCGGACCCGCCGCAGCCCGCTCATGAGTCGCTGGTGGGCCTGCTCGAGCTCCTCGCGATCGCCGGGCTCGGATGCATCGAGGTGCATCGAAAGGGCCGAGAACGCATCGTTGGCCTGGCGGTACAGCTCGCGCCATTCGCTTTGCTCGAGCCGCTTGCGTTGCTCGAGCGCCGCGTCGAGCTGCCCCATCGCGTAGGCGAAGCCTTCGGCAGCGGCCCTGCGATCGATTGTGCCGGACCCGTAGTCGTCGTCGGGTGCCGCGACGGGATCCTGCGCCCGATCGCGATCGTCGGGGGCGAGGTTGCGGGCCTGGGCCCGCCGGTCCTCGAGTCGGCGGCGCTGCACGATCCGCTCGTCGAGCGGCCGCCCGTCGGGACCGGTCGGCAACTCCCCGATGAGCTCGCCCATGTCGTCGCGTAACAACATGAAGCCTCCGGTGACCGCGAGCGCGACGGCAACGAAGCCGGTGGCAATGAGGAGACGCGGAGACATGGTTGGAGCAACGCGGGGCGCAGCGGGCGCCAACAGGCGCCTGCATCGGCGGCCAAGTGTAGGATCTCCCAGGTGAAGGCGCCACGCGAGCTTGAGGAGGAGGCGGCGGCCCTGTATCGCGGGCCGCTGCACGGGTTCGTGGCCGCGCGCAACGCTCGAACCAAGGCGCTGCGTGCGGCCGGTCTGCGCGAGCTTGCATCGGCGGTTGCCGCCCTGCCCAAGCCGAGCGCAGCGGCCTGGGCCTGCGATCAGCTGTGGTGGTCCGAGCCCGCGTGCATCGACGAGCTCTTTGCCGCCGCGATCACCCTACGCGGGGCACTGCACGGGGCCGGGGACGCCGAAGCTCGACGCGGCCCGACCCAGGGTTACCGCGACGCGGTCGCGCGCGCGACAGCACGAGCGAGCGCGATCCTCAGCAAGAGCGGCGCCAATGTGCCCGTTCCGACCCAACGGCGGATCACCGCCACGCTCGAGGCCCTGGCCGCCGCGGGTGCGTGGCCCGAGCCCGGGCCGGGCTGCCTCGCCGAAGACCTCGACCCACCCGGTTTCGAGGCCCTCGGTGCCTCCCCGCTGGTCGTGGGCCAGCCGTCAGCCGAGCACGCTCGCGAGCCCGCCGCGAACACGAATACCGACGCGGTCGAGATCGCTCGGGCGCGCGAACAGCTCGCCCTCGCCGAAGCGACCGCCGCTCGACGGGACGAAGACCTCGAACGTGCCCGTACCACCCACGTACGCACGGCCGACGAGCACGCGGCCCAGCGCGCGCGCCTCGACGAGGTCGAGCGACGCCTCGCGATCGCCGAGGCCGCGCTCGCGGCCGCGGCCGCGGACCTCAACGCCTGCGCGGATGCGGCAGCGCTCGCGCGCACCGCGGTGATTCAAGCCGAGGGCAAACTCCGCGCGCTCGCGGGCGGCGATTGAACGCTCAGCAGACCGTAACGTCCGGGTTCATCGAGCAGTCGAAATCGTCGCAATCGACAAACCCGTCGCCGTCATTGTCCATGCCATCGCTGCACAGGGCATCGGTATCCTCCGAGCCACACACGGTGACCGCGGGATTGAGCGTGCAGTCGAAGTCCTCGCAGTCAACGAAATCGTCGCCGTCATTGTCCATGCCATCGCTGCATAGATCGTCGGTGTTCTCGCCAGCGCACACCGTGACCTCGGGATTGAGCAGGCAGTCGAAGTCGTCACAATCGACGAATCCGTCGCCATCGTTGTCGACTCCGTCGCCGCAGGCATCGTCGGTATTCTCCATCTCGCCGCCGGTGGTTCCCCCGTCGGTGGTGGTGGCCATCCCGGGGCAGCGCCCGAGGCCTTCGCAATCGAAGTCGTCGCAATCGACGTAGGTGTCGCGATCGTTGTCCAGCCCGTCGCCGCAGAGATCGTCGGTGTTCTCGGCCCCGCACACGGTGACATCGGGGCTCATGGAGCACGAGAAGTCCATGCAATCCGTGAAGCCATTGTCGTCGTCGTCCCAGCCGTTGGCACAGGCTTCGTCGTTATCCTCGGGCCCGTCGCACACTGTGACGTCTGGATTCATCGAGCATCCGAAGTCGATGCAATCCGTGAAACCGTTGCCATCGTTGTCTACCCCGTCCATACAGGTGGCATCGCTATCCTCGGCTTCGCCCGCGGTAGAGTCTCCCCCGCAAACGGTGACGCCGGGACTCATCGTGCAATCGAAATCGTCGCAGTCGACGAACCCGTCGCCGTCGTTGTCGATATCATCGTTGCAGGCGGCGTCGGTGTCCTCGTCGGATCCGCCCTCGGAGCCAGTACCCGCCGACGTGCCACCGGGGCCGGTGTCCGTGCCGCCTGCTTCCGTCGTCGTGGACTCCGCCGGGGTGCTGCTGGTGGAGTCGAGCCCCCCATCGTCCATGATGCCGGTCATCCCCGTGCTGCCCGACGTCTGCCCAGGGTCTGTGGTGCACGCCACGGCGAGAGAGATGGAGGCGAAGCTTAGGGCCAAGGCGATCGAAGGGCGGGGCATCGGCAGCTTCTAGATCAGCGCCCGGCGGGCCACAAGAGCGCCTGAGGCGCCCGGTCGACCCGCGCTCGACTTTTCGGGCGCTGCCGCACACGCCTTTCCCGTGGCCCCCGCAAGATCCGGGATTTCGCGCTAGATTCCCCGGCGCCCGGTCGTGCCCCCCCAACAACGCTCCTCCCGTCTTCGGTTGGCCCCCGTGTTCCTGGCCACGGTCCTGGCGACGAGCGGTGGGATCGCGCACGCATCCATACGCTCGCAACCGGCGGACGATCCCGTTGCGCGCATCGTCCCGCCCGAGCCCATCAACCGGGTCGACGTCGAATACCCGGCGGAGCTGGCGGCACGCGACGAACCGCCGCGGGGCGACGTCCTGGTGCGGTTTGTCATCATGACCGACGGCACCACCCGCGATGTCGCCGTTGTGCGCGGACTTGATCCGCAACTCGACGCGCTCGCAACCGACGCCGTCGCCCGCCTGCGCTATCGTCCGGCGAGCCTTGACGGGGCGGCGGTTGAGATCGAGACCGAGTTGGCGATCCGCTTCGAACCGCCGCCACGAGCACCGGATACGGCGACGCCGCCCGACGAACCCGGGCCCACACCCGACGCCACCGCAGAGCCACGCGACGACACGCCGGAGGGCGACGAGGTGCGTGGCCCGGTGAGCCTACGCGGCCTCGTGCTGCAGGCCGGCCAGCGCACCGCCATCGAGGCGGCGACCATCACCCTCATCCCCGCGCCGCCCGGCGCGAAGGCCGGCCCCGTGCGCAGGCGCGAGTACGGGGATCCGCCGCAGCCACGCTGGCAACGCGTGGTCCGCAGCGACGACACCGGCAGCTTCGCCGTGAGCTCCCCGGTCGGCAAGGTTCGCGTCGTCGTCGTCGCGCCCGGGTTCGAGCGCGCTGAGTATATCGAGGAGCTCTCGACCGGCGACGTCCTCGAGGTCAAGTACTACCTCCAACGCAGCTCCACCAATCCCTACCGCACGGTCGTACGTTCCCAGGCCGCCGAGCGAGAGGAGGTCGCGCGCCGCACGATCACGCCGGCGGAGATCAGAAACCTGCCCGGCACCCAGGGCGACGCGCTCAAGGCGATCCAGAACTTCCCAGGGGTCGCGCGCGCGCCGTTCGGCCTCGGCGCCCTGGCCATCCGGGGCACGAGTCCCAACAACTCGGCCGTGTTCCTCGGTTGGCACGAGATCCCACAGCTATTCCACTTCGGTGGGCTGGTTAGCGTTTTCAACTCCGACATCCTCGAACGCATCGACTTCGTGCCGGGCAACTTCGACACGCGTTTTGGCGACGCGCTCGGGGGCATCGTCGACGTCCAACCGCGAGCCGGTCGACGCGATGGCTACCACGGCTACGTCGACAGCGACCTGTTTGACACCGGCGTTCTCGTCGAAGGAAAACTCGGCAAGGGGTCGTTTGCCATCGCCGGGCGACGCAGCTACATCGATCTCATCTTGCCCGCGGTGATCCCCAAGGACGCGGGAATCAACCTTACGCTTGCGCCACGCTATTGGGACGATCAGATCCTGTTCGACTATCCCGTCGGCGGAGGCAACCTCTCCGTGCGCGTCTTCGGCTCGCGCGACCGCTTGCGGCTTGTTGCCGCCGACCCCAACGAAATCGACACCGACCAGCGCAATCGATTCGAAACCCAGCAGTACTTTCACCGCGCCGACATCGTCTATACCAAGCGCCACGGGCCGTGGTGGTTCTTGATCACGCCTTCTTATCGCTACGACCAACTCCAGCTCGGGCTCTCCGATTTTCTCAAGCTCGACCTAAACTCCCACAACGCCACTCTCCGCGCCGAGGTCGAGCGCCGCCTGTCGCAACGGGCAGAGTTGCGGGTCGGCACCGAGTTCCGCTCCCAGTTCTTCGAGATCAACGTAGACGCCCCTCCCCTTGCCGCAATGGCGGGCGGCGACACTGCGACGCAGATTCGCACGCAGGTCGCCGGGACAATCGTGATCCCTGCCCTATATTCGACGATCACGTTTACCCCGACGGAAACGCTGACTGTCTCGCCGGGCGTCCGCGTGAGCTACTACTCCGGCCTCGCCAACCGCGGCGCCGTCGAGCCGCGGGTTCGCGCCGCTTGGCAGGTCGCGGACAATACGACGCTCAAGGCCGGCGTCGGTCTGTTCGCCGACTCGCCCCAACCGCAAGAGGCAAGCGCGGCGTTCGGCAATCCGCGCGTTGGTCTCCAGTACGCGGTCCACAACAGCATCGGCGTCTCGCATTCGTTTCCGCGTGCGATCACGATCGACGGCACCGTGTATTTCAACTATTTGTGGGACGAGATCGCACCATCGCTCGACATCGTGCGCCGGCCCGACGGACGCGTCGGTCCTGAGAGCTTCGCCAACACCCAGACTGGGCGCGCCTACGGCCTGGAGATCCTGGCCCGCAAGCAGCTCACCGGGAGCGTGTTCGGCTGGCTTGCGTACACGCTCAACCGCAGCGAGCGACGTGCTCGCCCGGGCGAGTCGTACTCTCTTTTCGACTTCGATCAGACCCACATCCTCACGATCGTCGGGGTGTGGCGACTACCGCGCAACTGGCAGATCGGCGGCCGGTTTCGCCTGGTCTCCGGCAACCCGTACACCCCGGTGGTAGGCGCCGTGGCCGACGCGTCACAGGGCGGCTACCAGCCGATCCTCGGCGCGCGCAACTCGTCTCGGATGCCCACGTTTCACCAACTCGACCTCCGCATCGACAAGGGTTGGGTGTGGCGGCGCCTCCAGCTCTCGCTCTACGTCGACGTCCAGAACGTGTACAACCAACAAAACACGGAGTTCTGGAACTACGCCTTCGACTTCAGCTCAAGGCAACCGATCGCCAGCCTGCCGATCATCCCATCGGTCGGGACCAAACTCGAGTTTTAGACCATGCCTACCCCGTTTCGCCCTTGCAGCATCAGCGCGTGCCTCTGGTTGAGCGGTTGCGGCGGGGATCTGCCTCTCGTGGAGCGAATCGCTTCGCTGCGCCCGCTGGCGGTGCGTGCGGTGGTGCAAGACGCCGGGGCGGATCCTGAGGCGCCCGCCCGCGCCGAGGCCATGCCCTTCGAGACGGTGCGCCTCCACCCGCTTTTCATGGACCCCAACGGGTTCTGGAGCGAAGAGAGGATCGTCGACGAGCTCGATCCGATTTGGTTGGCGTGTGTGCTGGCGCCGACCCAGGGACTCGGTGGGTGCGTGCTCGAGGCGCGGCCCCTCGCGGTGGCGGACGTGCCGGTGTGCCCCCCGCCCATGGTCGGCCCGATCGATCCGACGATGCCGCCCTCGATACCGAGCCCGTGCCAGATCGAAACCGACAGCCCAAGCTCGCCGCGCTACCAAGTCCCGCTCGACGGCGCCTTCTTGCTCGGCAGCGACGTTGAGGTGACGATGGTCGCGCACGCCCCTGACGCCGACGTGGACACCGATGACTGCCTCGCCGTGCTGCTCGCCGACAATGGCGATCCCGACGCCGGTTGCATCTTCGTGGTCCAGCGCGTCAGCGTTGGGCCCGATGGTGACCTGATCGCCCTCGCTTCCCAGTTCGGCGTCCCCGACAGCGCGCTGCCGGCAAAGCCCGAGCCAGTCCCCGATCCCGACACGCATCCGCGAATCGCCTCGATCAAGCTCGCCGCCTACGCCGACGAGAGCGACGACAGCCTCGTGGGGACGTTCACGCCGAGCGATGGTGACGAACTCGAGCTACCGTGGGGTACGCGGCTCGAAGTGGAGATCGAAGCTCCCACCACCGACCTGCAGACGTACGCGGTGCCGAACGACGATGGTACGTACGTTGCGCGCCAGGAAACCTACGCCGGGCGGTGGTTTCGCACCTGGGGCGACTTGCTCGGGCCGGATAGCAACGACCCGAAGGCCATCAACACCTGGACCCTCGCCAGGGGTGCGCAGGACGAAGATGATCTCCCGCCGATGGCCAGCGACGGAGCCGCGCGCGCACGGCTTGTCTATGTCCTGCGCGACGACCGTCAGGGCGTAACCTGGACGAGCATTTCGATCCGCGTGACCGGCGGACCGCCCATGCAGTGACATGGGTCGGGCGGATCGTTGCAGAATCCGCGACGCGTGGCGCGGGGCTAGGAGCGTGACCCCGTAAGGGGTCACGCTCCTCCGTGCCCGACTATGAA
>CADEGN010000144.1 GCA_902826865.1 uncultured Myxococcales bacterium | reverse complement strand
GGCGTGCGACGTGTCCTGGGCGCAGGGGCCCGCATCGACCGTTTGGCTGCGCTCGACAACTTCTGCTGGCCCGATCCCGTGCAGAGCGAACGGACACCCGATGGTGCGCAAAAGCTCGGCCAGCTGGTCCAGTGTTGCCGTGGGTTGCACGACGCGTGTTTGGCGTTTGGTGTGCCGCTCATCAGCGGCAAGGACTCGATGAAGAACGACGCCTATATCGGCGGCGTGAAGATCTCGATCCCGCCGACGCTCCTGGTGAGCGTGATGGGGCAGATGCCTGACGTTGCCCATGCGCTCGAGCTGCGACCGATCGCCGGCAGCGACGTGTGGCTGCTCGGTGCGTCCAAAGACGAGCTCGGTGGGAGCTCCGCGGCGCGGCAGGCGGGGTGGATGCGCCACGGGGCCGTCCCCGCGACGGATCTCAGTGGGGTCGTGGCCAACGCGCGCGCCTTCGTCGGGCTCCGCGACGCAGGCCTGGTCGCCTCGGCCTCCGCGCCGGCGCGCGGCGGCTTGGCGATCGCCCTGGTTCACATGGTGCTTGCCAGCGAACTATCGCTACACATCGATCTCGATGCGTTCGCCCCGGGGTTGTCCGATGTCGCCGGGCTTTGCGGTGAGAGCACGGGCCGATTCCTCTTTGTAGCGCGACCGTCCGATCGCGATCAGGTGGCGGCGCGGCTGGCGGGGATGCCTGCCGCGCGTATTGGCCGGGTTTCGACCGCGGACGAGCCGGCGGCGCTGGTGATCCGGCGTGGCGACGCGATCCGATTCACACTCGGACTCGCTGCGATGCGCCAGGGTTTCGCCTCGGCCCTTGCCGGCGTGTGAGGCCGCGCCCCCGACGTTGTTCCGCCGCACGCCGCGATGTCGGCATATCCTGGGCGCGATGCGTGCGGTGAAATGCTGCGTCCTTCTCGTTGGACTCGTCGCCTGTGCGTGCGCGCGCTCGGGCGATCCTCCACCCGCCGATTGTCCACCGCCGGCGCCTGTCGTCGCGGAGGGGACGCCAACGCGGGGCCCGGACGTTGCCCCGGCCCAACCCCGTCCGCAGGCCACGAGTTATCGGGAGCCAGCGCCGGAGATCGTGGCGCTGGTCGATGCCCGACCGCCGCCAACGGTCACGCCGAGCCCGGATGGATCCGCGATCTTGCTCGGATCGCAACCGGCGCTTCCTACCCTCGCGGCGGTGGCTCGACCGTTCGCACCGCTGGCCGGCATTCGCGTCGATACCGAGCGCGGGAGCCGTCGCCGGCTGCGTACGCTCGACGGCCTTGCCGTGCTCGACACCACCAGCGGGCGCGAGATCACGATCGCAAGCCCCGGGAGCGCGGAGATCGCCAGTGGCGCCTGGGCGCCCGACGGCAACAGCGTGGCGTATCTCGTGCTCGAGCGTGATGGCGTCACCCTGTGGACCGCGCAACGCGACGGGAGCGATGCGCAGGCGCGTACCCGCGTACTTGATCTTCTCGCACCCGCGTTTCGTCCCCGCCCCGGCAATGCAGGCTGGGTGGTGATCGTGCCCCAGGCAGACGCGCCGCCGCCGGCCGCTCCGGCGGTGCCAAGTGGCCCGGTCATCGTCGACGCGCGGGGCGAGCAGGCCCAAAATCGCACCTGGCAGGATCTGTTGCGGAGCGCCCACGACGAGGATCGCTTCGAGCACTACGCGACGGGTCGGGTCGCGCTGCTTGGCCCTTCCGGCGCCGCGGAGCCCATCGGTGCCCCAGGCATCTTCGATGATGTACAGCCCTCGCCCGATGGCGCCTACTTGCTGGTCGAGCGCGTGCGTCGACCGTTTTCCTACGCAGTACCGGTCGAGCGGTTTGCGCGGACGCTCGAGGTCTGGAATCTGCGTGGTGAGGTTATCGCGACCCTCGATGATCAGGAGGCGGCCGAGACGATCCCGATCGAGGGCGTGCGGGTGGGCCCACGGATGGTCACATGGTCGCCGACCGATCCGTCGACCCTCATCTGGGTGGCGGCCGGCGATGGTGGCGATCCGCGGGCGCCCGCGGAAGTTCGCGACCGGATCTTCAGCCTCGCGGCCCCGTTCACGGCTGCGCCGACGGAGCGAGCCGCGTTGGGCGAGCGCATCACCAGCGTGGATATGCTGGGGGACGGCGCCCGCGCGCTCGTCACGGAGTACGACCGCGATCGACGCTGGGTCACCACGTGGATCATCGATCTGCGCGGGGGTCCGGCGCCGCGCAAGTTGTTCGACCGGTCGGCACGGGACGACTACGCAGACCCCGGACGCCCGGTCCACACCATGCTGCCGACGGGCCACCGCGCGGTGCTCGTCGACGAAGGCACGATCTTTCTGGCCGGGGAAGGGGCGACGCCCGAGGGCGATCGCCCGTTTGTCGATCGGCTCGATCTGGCCACGGGTGGCGCCGAGCGACTCTTGCGATCTCCGGCTGGCGCCCACGTTGAACTCGTCGCGCTCGCTGGCTCCGCCGGTGCCCGCCGGTTGGTGGTTCGACGGGAGTCACCGAGCGAACCGCCAAACCTCCATGTGGTGAGCGGTGATCGCTGGCAGCCGCTCACCACCTGGCCCGATCCATACCCGCAGCTGCGGGACGTCACTCGCAAGTTGCTGAAGTATCGGCGCGATGACGGCGTGGAGCTTTCGGGCACGCTCTATCTTCCCGCGGGTGCGCGTCCGGGGTCGAAGCTTCCGCTTGTGATCTGGGCCTACCCACTCGAGTATGTCGACAAGGACACGGCGGGCCAGGTTCGGGCGGCGCCCAACCGCTACGTGCGCCCGGCACCGTCGTCGATGTTGCCGCTGTTGTTGCGTGGATTTGCGGTGCTGGACGACGCGGCAATGCCGGTGGTCGGCCACCCCGAGACGATGAACGACACGCTGCTCGACCAGCTGTCGTCCGCCGCCCGCGCCGCCATCGATGCCGCTGCGCAGGACGATCTGATCGACCGCGAGCGGGTGGCGATCGGTGGGCATTCCTACGGCGCCTTCATGACGGCCAACCTGCTCGCGCATACCGACCTGTTCCGGGCTGGGATCGCGAGGTCGGGCGCGTACAATCGCACGCTGACCCCGTTTGGGTATCAAAGCGAACGTCGGACGCTGTGGCAGGCGCCGGCGACCTACGCGGCCGTGTCGCCGCTCCAAACCGCCGATCGGATCGATGAGCCGATTCTGCTCGTGCACGGCGAGCTCGACGACAACCCGGGGACCTTCTCGCTCCAGTCCGAGCGCCTATTTCAGGCGATCCGCGGCAACGGCGGGACAGCGCGGCTGCTTGTTTTGCCCAAGGAAGCCCACGGCTACGTCGCCCGCGAGAGCGTCCTGCATCTCCTCGCCGAGGAGATCGAGTGGCTCGAGCAGTACGTCGTGCCCCATGATCGCGAACGACGGGCGGCGCGTCCGTCGGCACGCGGCGGCTGACTGAGCGGCGCGAGCCCGAGGCCGAGCCAGAGCCAGTAGAGCGCGTTGATTCCTAGCAGCCCGCGTTGCACCACGGGCTGCTAGCCCGCCGCCGGCGGCAGCGAGAGCACGCGCACGCCGGTGCCCCCGGCGAAGGCATAGCCGACCGCCGTGTCCACGCCGCTGACGGTGACGCCCGCGGGAGCCTCGGCTTCGAGCGCGTGGGTGCCAGCCGGGACGTCGAGGTGAAGGTAGCGGTGCTTCTCGCCCGCCAGATATCCGATCTCGGCGAAGCGATCGGCATCGATCAGCACGCCGTCGACGCGAACTTCACCGTCGCCGCGCACGACGAGCGTGGCCCAATTCGCGGCGTAGCCAGCCGGGACGAGAAACACCGAGCGGCGCTCGAACTGACCTGCGGGTACGACGATCGCCATGGCGGGGTCGCCCAGCCCCTCGGTGGAGACCTCGGTGTTGCTGTGCGCGAACTGGACCAGCGAAAACGACTCGTCGTCGTCATCGCTGCGGACCGTAAATGCGGCGTCTGTGGCGAACGCGACGCTCTCGCCCGGTTCGAGCGAAGTCGGCGCGCCCGGCGGTTGTTCCGGGCAGAAGATCAGATCCGCCCCCTGGTCGCCAGCGACCACGCGGTACACCGTATGTGCGTCGCGACCGTCGTCCGGCCCTGGCAACGGGGCCACCGCGTAGCGGGTGCCCCACGCGGTGACCGGCAGTAGCTGATGCTCGAGGTGATCGGCGCAGCACACGTCATTCGCTGCGGGGATCGCCGTGGCGACGTTGCCGGCGAACACGGCGACGGGCTTGTTCGCGTGCACCGTTGTGCCCGACAGATTGCCGGCGTCAGTGTGCAACGAGTTGGAGAGGATGGTCGCCACTACGCCGCGGCGCAGAACGAGCGGGTTCGGCAGGGTGCCGACGAGCTCGGTGTTGGCGGTGATTTCCACGGTGGTATCGTCGGCCGTCGCGACCACGGCGACGAACGCTCCGGCGTTGATCGGCATCGGGTCATTCGCGCTCATGCCGAGGAGGATCCCGTCGGCGGTCGCGGCGGTATAGTCCGTACCCAGCGCCTGCTCGGGGAGCAGCAGCGAGGCATCGTTGGAGTAGACTTCGATGACGTTGGTCGAGGGGTTGAACTGGTAGGCGGCGATCGGGACGTCGCTCTCGATCCGAAACGCAGTGCCGCCGGTGGTGCTCGACGAAGCGGAAATGCTGGCCTCGCCGAGGTCGAACACCTGGGTCTGCGCCGGCGCGACGACTGCGGTGGCCACGGCTTCGTTGCTGTCGCCGCTGTAGATCGCCACCTCGGCGTCGCGCAGCGCCGAGACGTTGGCGACGACGACGGCGAACGCCTGGGTGGAGGCGGGCGGACTCATGTGGGTGCCACGCTCGTCGTTGGGAAGATCCACCGCCCAGAAGATGCAGCCGAGGTTGCTCGGCGCGTTGGCGACGTCGTCACAGGAAAGCGAGAACCCGATCGCGCCACCCGGAGCGCCGACATCGAACTTGAATGCGCCACCCGTGGAGCCATCGACCGCGCCGCCGTCGTCGCTCGTTGTGTCGCCCGGGCCGTTGACCGCGAGGGAGCATGGGTCCGGCGTGGGCGGCAGAAACCCGCCGTCGACACCACTGTCGCTGGCGGTGCCACCCACGGTAGTGCCGAGCGGCGGTGGTCCGAGCGTGGATGGTCCGGTGCAGGCGAGCGAGATCGCCGTCATCGCCGCAGGCACGACGCACACGATCCGCATCATTTTCGTTTAACACGCCGGTCGACAGCAGCCCAGCAGGTCGACCCGAAAGCGGAGCAGGACGTGCGCTTACGTCCGCGAGCGGGTCGCCGGCGTTGTCTGCGGCGTACCAAGGCGCTCCGCGGCCCGCCGCGCACGTGGCCCAACCGCTCATGGCGAACCCCGGCGCCCCCGCCAGATGTGCGGAGCAAGCCGCCATGCCCGGCGAGCGACCGACGACCGCAATCCGACGGGCGCGGGCGTATGCTACCCGGCGATGGCTGCCCGCCAAGCGATCCTCGAAGCTGCCACCTCCTACCTCCGCAGTCACCCCGACGAAGTTCTGCGCGCGCTCCGCAACGCCCTCGGCCTGCGGGTGGGCGTGCCGATCGCTGGCCTGCGCTATCTGGCCGGTCGCGCCGGCGAAAGCGGCCCGCAAGATGTGGAGATCGATCCGGATCCGCCGGGCATTCGCATGGCCGCGACGCTCGAGATGATGGGCACGACCGTGCGTGCCACCACGTCGATCTTCATCGAACGGATCCGCATCTCCGCCGAGGAAGCGCGGCTCGAACTTCGCCTCGAGGGCACCAACTTGCGGGTGGTCGGCGACGCCGAGACTCCGGTGGCTGCGCTGATTCGCTCAGGCGCCCTCGATCTCACCAAGAGCGGCAGCCTGGCCGCGAACATGCCGAGGCTCGGCGCATTGCTCGGCGAGTCGAGCGGCAACCGCCTCGTCATCGACCTGATGAAGCACCCGAAGATCGGGCGCAACAAGGCGCTTCGCCGGGCCCTGGGACTGGTGACCTCGGTGCTGACGGTGCAGGGCGTGCAGTCCGACGACGGCCACGTGGATGTGGTGCTGCGCGCGTTCCCTCGCGGCGTCGGCGGGGCCGTGCGAGCGGTCCGCGACCATCTGTTCACCGATGGGCCGCCGTGGATCCGCGGCATGCTGCCCGGCCGTCGCGGCGACGCGCGGCCGGGGTGGTGAGGCCGTGCGCGTGATTACTCGACGATGACGCGATCGCTCGCCCCGCGACCGAAGGTCTCGGGATGGTACATCTCCTCGGCCTTCGGCGAAGGCGCGACGAAGGTGCCCGGCGTCGTCGCGCGGGCGATGTAGTCGAAGTCGTAGACGCCCTCCCAAAGCAGGGACGTAAACGCCTCGACCCGTTCGTCGCGCATGTTGGTGTGCTCGTACCAGGGGCGCCACCACCACCACCAACGATCGCGACCGGTGGCTTCTCCCTTGGGATCGGGCGGGAGCTCGCCGGTGGTCGCGAGGGCCGGATTGACCGGCTCGAGGCCCGCGGGTAGCGGATCCACGAGCGCCACGTGGTAACGCCTGCTTTCGGCCACCATGCCGAGGCGGACCCGGACCCGCGCGCCCGCTTTGATCCGCCAGGTGCCGTCGGCATCGCGCCGGACGTCGCCGGGGTCATCGACCGCCTCATAGCTGCGCTGCACCACGAAGCCGGCGTCGTAGGGCGGGAGCTTGAGATCACGCGGGGCGTAGCGCATGCCGATGCGGTAGTACATGCGGCCCGGCCCGTTCTTGGTCAAGACGAGATCGGTGGTGCCCTTCGCCTTGTCGTGCATCCACGCCATCGGCACCTCGATATGGTGGCGCTCGGTCGTGCGGCCACGGAATGCGTGGTCGCCGGCGTAGTTGTTGCCGAGCCACGCCTTGGCGACGAAGTCAGGGGTGGCCTTCTCGAACGCGCCGAAGTACCGATCGAGCGCCACCAGGACAAAGGCATTCTCCTGGGTGCTTTCCCAGCGGCCGGCGGTGCGATGATCCAGGAGCCCGCGCACCAGCTTGGGGATCAGGTCGGTGCGCGGGTCGGTATCGATCAGCGCTTCGAGGATGATCGCATCGGCGCGGCGATCCGAGGCGAGCAGCAGGTGCGCGCCGTCCGTGTAGGCGGTCGTGAAGTGGGCGTCGGCCGCGGTTTCGCTGACGGCGTTGGCGAACCGACGCTGGATCTTCTCGACGAGGGCGGTGTGCTTTCCGCCCTCGTGGATGCTGGGCAGAAGCCAGCCGAGGCTCTCGAGCGAGAGCCGGTCGATCCCCGCCTCGTCGATGAGGGCCACGGCCTTGGCGCGATCGGCCTTGCCGGCCAGGCGCGCGACGTACAGCGCGTAGGCGCGGATGGCCCACTTGCACTCGATCGGGTACTCGGGCGGAATATGGCGCTCGATCGCCCGCACATGCTCGCGGGCCCGATCGAGCATCGCCTTTGGCACGTCGAAGCCCTTGAGTCGGGCGCGCTCGAGCGCGTGCAGCACGTGGATCGAGAGGTAGGGCCACGACGGCCAGGCGCGCCCCCAAAAGGAAAAGCCGCCGTCGTCGGTCTGCAGCTTGGCGAGCTTGGCGAGATCGCGATCGACCGTCGCCTGGAGCTGCTTGCGCGGCGGCAGGCCCTCGGCGTCGAACGCATCGAGCACGTCGCGCAGCGCGGCGATGGCGAGCACGCGGGACGCCACCTGCTCGCTGCACTCGAACGGGTACGAGACGAGGTACAAGACGGCGTCGGTGAGGGCGGAGACGGCGGTCGATGAGGTCGTGATCTCGAGCCCACCGAATTGCGGGAAGACCCCCGGTGGCGGCTGCACGGGTTGCTGGAGCGCACCCTTGTCGAGTTCGCCGTAGGTGGCGAACGCCTCGGTTGTGGCGGGCGTCCAAACCGGGAGCTCAAACGCCGCGGCATCGGCCCATCGACCCGAAGCCGCGGCGACTTGGAACCGCGCCGTCCCGGCGTTGACGGCCTTGGCCGTAAACCTCAGCTCCACGCGATCGTTGGCGGGCACGCTCACCCGGCGGCCGGCGCCACGGGTGAGCTCGGCGTTCGCGGCCCGAACGGCGACGTCGACGGTCATCTCGGTGTCGGTTTGGTTCTGGACGAGGACCGGAAGCTCCATGGCGTCGCCAAAGTTGAGAAACCGCGGCGCGGAGGGGCGGACCATCAGCGGCAGGCGGGCGGTGATCTGGGCCTCGGCCCGGCCAAAGGAGCGCTCGCCGGCCACCGCTACGGCGGTGATGCGGTAGCGCGTGAGGTTGTCGGGGAGCTTGAGCGGGACCTCGGCATGGCCGCGGCTGTCGGTGCGAACGCTCGGGCTGAACAGCGCGAGCGCGTCGAAGTTGGTGCGGAGATCGATCGGTGCGTGGCCCGAGGATCGATCCGAATCTCCGCGGGCCTGCTTGGCGGGGCCGCGCTGATTGGCCTGTTCGTCGTCGTCCTGGGCGGCCTCGCGCGAGGCTGGTTTCGCGGCCATGGGGAGCGCTCGCCCCCCATCTGTCGCCGTCGTCACGCTGACATCCCCGAGCCCGAGGTCCTGCGAGCGCGCGAGCGCGACCTGGCTGCGCACGTGATGATCGCGTCCGCCCGGATCGCGAGGGCCGTAAAACGCCGCCAGCGGATCCTCGATGCGATAGCCCGAGAGGGCGAGCACGGCCTCGTCGACCACGACGAGCGCGACCTCGACACCCGAGGCGGGCGCGCCGGTCGCATCACGCACGTCGAGGGCGACGGTGGTCGTGCCGCCGGGCTCGAGCTTCGTCACCGCCGGCGCAACGTCGATCGACAACGTGCGCTGGCGCGGGGGAATCGACAGATCGACGGTGCCCGAGGCGAAGGCAACCCGCTTGGGCAACTTGGCAGCGATTTTCCCGTGGTCATCGCGTCGGGGCGCACTGCCGACAAGATCGACCTGAACGGTCACGTTGGGCACGAGCGCGTCGCTGATCGGGACTTCAATGGTTGTGGATGTCCCGGACAGGTCGATGCGGCGCGCTTCGATGATGCCCGAGCGGCGCAGCGTCACGAGTCCGTGGGCACCCGGCCACGGGGCAGAGACCGCGATCTTCGCGGTCTCCCCGGCCGCGTAGTCCGTCTTGTCCGCGATGAGCAGCACCTGCTCTTGACTCACGTCGCGTGGCGCCGGAAGCTCGCCGCCCGCGACCCACGTCTCGAACTCGGTGCGATTGATCCGCGACTTCGCATCGGTCACCGTGGCGACCACCCGCCACGAACCGCCCTTCGCCACGGCGAAGCTGCAGCGCACTGGACCACCTTCGCTCTTGCGATCGCAGGTCGCGGGATCGAGCTCCTTCTCGATCATCTTGCCTTGGCTCTGCTCCCATTGCAGACGCGCGATGCGGATGTGAATCGGCACGCCGACGCGGGGCTTGCCATCGATGTCCACGGCGATCGCGTCGATCTCAAGCGAATCGCCCGCCTGGACAAAGGCGCGATCGGTCTTGAGGCCGACGTAAACGTCGGCGGGGTGCACAACGGTGGCGGCGGACGACGTCCATGCCTGGCGATTGCGATCCATCACCGTCGCCTGCGTCGACACGCCCATCGCGCGCGCCGGGGAGACCGAGACGAAGTCGACGCGCAGGGCGTGCTCGCCGGCGCCGTCGGTGGTGGCGGTGAAACCCTGGGTGCGCGGCTCGTCAGCCGGGTCGGGTTGATACGGGCCCCAGTGGCGCCAAAAACACCACCACGGTTCGATCTTGCCGAACTGATACCCATCGTGCCCGGGGGGTTGATAGTGGCCCGGGCTCGCGGTCACCTGCCACGTCACCTCCGCGCCGGGTAGGGGGCCGCCGGCGTAGTATTTTGCGGCCACCGTCGCCACGGCGTGGCTGCCGACGAGGTGCGGTCCCTCGGAGAGGCGGGCGCTAACCTCGTACTCGGGGCGGCGGAATTCCTGGACCTCGAATCCGTGCCACCACTGGTTGTCCTCTGACTTCCGCCCCTTGGCCGTGAAGGTGAGCTGGGCCCCGCCGGTGTTCATCGTTTTCGGCAGGGCGATCCGCGTGTCGAAGGCGCCAAATGCATTGAGCGATAGCGTTCCGTCGCTGACCTTGTTGCCGACGGCGTCGCGTAGCTCCCAGGCCACGGATTTGAGCCCCTTGGGCACACCGCCGACGTCTCCGCCCTTGCGGTTGTCGATGTCGCGAAGCCAGCCCTTGAGCGCGACTTCCTCGCCGGGGCGGTACATGCGGCGGTCGTCGAACACGAACCAGCGCAGCGCCGCGCCGCGGTCGTATGTCTTCCACGATCCGTCGGGATTCCACCATCCGATCGACTCGGGCAAAAACGCCACGTCGTCGCCATCGCGCGCGACCACGATCTGCGCCGACTTGCTCGTCAGCGGCAGCTTGGCCAGGCCGTCCGCGCCGCTTTTTCCCGCCGTCGCGGTGGGCCGAAGCTCGACCTTCACGCCAGCCTTCGCTGCGCCGTCGGCGAGGGCGTTGGTCCATACCCACATGGTGTCGTCGTCGAGATGCGCGGACAGTCCGAGCCGCGTGACCTGGACCCACGCAACGACGCGCTGGGTCTGCCACGGCTCCTTGGGGGCTTTCGTCGGCTCGATCGCGATGATCACGTGGCCGAGACCCTTGCTCAGCGCCCGCGAGAGGTCGATGCCCGTCTCGACGATCTCATCGGCTTTTCCGGCCGGTCGCATCTTGTCGTCGAACGCGAGCTTGCCGGGCGCGGAGAACGCCCGCGGATCGCGGCCGGCGTTCTCCAGCACCCCGAGGTAGGCGCGCCAATCGTCGGGCGTCACTTTCCACGCGCGCACGCGGAGTTGCTCGTGGTTGGTAGACATCACGTTGAACACCGGACCCACGGCTGGATCCAGGACCACCAGGCCCGCGGCCGCGGACCACAGGGACTCGGGCGCCGAAGTGGTGCGAAATGTGAGATCGACGTCCTTGCCCAGACGCTGCCCGAAGCGGTCGGCAAGGTCCCCGCGGACCCTGATTCCGTATTTGGTGCGACCGCGCGTCGGACCGCTGACGTACATGCGATCGCCGTGGACCTCGACGCGCATGTCCGTGATCGCCGGGTCCGCCGTGACCATCGCGCGATCGAATTTCTCGGGATCGATCGGATTCGTGAAGACGATCTCGAACGGCGTCCCGGGCGGGCAGTTGTGCTCGTAGCCGCAGCGGTGCTCGCTGACCTTCATCGGGCCGAAGGTGCGAAACTTGAAGGTCGCCGCGCTGCGGCTCTTCCGCGGACCCTCGGACGAAGGTACGCCAGGCCCAATCGTGATCGTGATGTCTGCGTCGGCAGGCAACGCCGCGTTTGGAACCACCACCGCATAGCGACCCGGTTGGGCGGCCGCCACGAGCGGCGCGACGGCCTCGTCGGCAGCGATCTCCTCGGGGCTTGCCAGACGCACGCTCGTTTCCTTGGCGCGGTGGCTGAGGACGATCGTCTTGCTGACGGCGAGCGGATCGATCCGCTGATCGAACGACACGAACACCAGGGGCTGGCGGCGCGTCGGAACGCCCTGGGGATGGACGAGCTCCGGGCTCGGCGCCGGGGTGGAAAACGTCCAACGCCGCGCCTTCGCGCTCTTGGTCCCAACGGCGCTCTTGGTGCCGGCCGGCACCGTCACGTCGTAGCTGGTGGCCATCGGGAAACGCCCATCGGGCTCGAACTTCAGGGTCTTGGTGCCGATCCAGCGCCACTTGCCCTTGGGCTCGGGCGTAAGCGTCACCGGCACCTCGCCCTTGGCAAGTACGTCGACCGAGGTCACCGCCACCATCGGATGGGAGAACGTGAGGCTGAGTTCGGGGGCGAGCGGTACTTCGCCCTCGGGGGCGAAGCGCACGACCTCAAGCGCGCCCTTGGGCGCCGTGACGGGCCCAGGCTTGCGGGGCTTGGGTGGAAAGGCGCCGAGCACGGTGGCACCCGTCAAGGGCGGGGGAGCGGAGCGCTCGCGCAGCGCGAAGTCCTTCTGGTCGTCGACCTCTTCGACGAGTGCCGGCAATCGCGACAACACCTTCTTGGTGTCGCCCGCCGACAACGCCGTCGCGTCCGCAGCCTTCGCAACGGGGATGCGCTCGCGCTCGGGCGTGGCGTTGGTCAAGCTGAAGACAAGCCCGGGCGCCGCGCCCGTGGCTTTCGGCGGTGCGGTGTCGGATGCATCCATGGAGTAGGCACCCTTCTTGGCGCGGCATGACAGTGCGGCGACCACGGCAAACGAGACCAGGGCGAAGCGGGCAGGACGCTGGAGCATGGCGGAGCCTCGGGCGAGCGCGATCGAGGGAACGCGCCCGCGACGGGGATGCTAACACCGACCGTGCTCGGGCAGGCTGAGAGGTTCGCCGTCGCCCCGGCGGCGTCCGGCGCCGCCGGTTCGGATCAGATATTGTCCCAGGAGAACTTGCGCTGTTCGATCGCGTGGTCCGCCAAGCCCTTGATCAGCTCGTCGTCGTTGTCGTCGATCCGTTCGAAGTTTGCCTGGATCCGGCGACGCGCCTGGCCGGCGAAAACGGCCAGGATCTCCCGTTCTCGGGCCGCGTTGGCCGGACCTAGGCGGACGATCGCCGCGTTGACCCGGGCCAGCACGCACGCAAGCACGAACATGTCGATCATGATGTCGGCCAGCCGACTCGAGGCGAACTGCTTGCCGATGATCTCCTTGCCATGCTTGCGCAGGATTCGATCGGCCGCGGCGGCCAGGTCGCGCGTGCAGGTGGCAAACAACGCAGCCTCGGCCGCAACGGCTGGCTCGAGTCGCGTGAACGCACCCTTGGCCCGGCGCAGACCTGTCGCCAAGGACGCCCGACGCAGCGCATAGGCCGACATCACGCCAAAGCCCTTGATCGGATGATCGAACACGCCGCGCAGGCCAGCGGCGAGCTCCTTGAGCTGGGTGCCGACATCATTCATCGCCGACAGCGAGATGAACAGGCGAAGGACTTCGTTGGTGCCCTCGAAGATGCGATTGATCCGACAGTCGCGCAAGATACGCTCGTATGGGTACTCGCGCATGAACCCGTTGCCGCCGGCAACTTGCAACGCCTCGTCGACCGCCCGCCACAGTGCCTCCGATGCGAAGACCTTGGAGATCGCGGCCTCGATCGCATACTCCTCGTAGCCCTGGTCGATCAGGCCAGCGACCATGTTGACGACGGACTCGGCCGCGTAGCATTCGACCACGATCTGCCCGATCTTCTGTTTGATCAGGCCATAGTCGGCGATCGGGCGCCCAAACTGATGTCGGCTCGTCGCCTGCGCCGTCGTGAGCTCGACCAGGCGCTTCATCATGCCCACGATCCCGCCGCCGAGACCGGTGCGGCCGCTATTGAGGATGTGCATCGCCACCTTGAAGCCGCCGTGCTCGGGGCCGAGCAGGTGCTCGGGGCCGACGCGGACGTTGTCGAGGTAGACCGCCGTGGTCGAGCTGGCGCGGATCCCCATCTTGTCTTCGTGCGGACCCACGCTGACGCCCGGCATGTCACGCGTGACGATGAAGCCCGAGAGCTTGCCGCGATCATCGGTGCCCCCGCTCTTGGCGAACACCGTGAAGAAGTCGGCGATGCCCCCGTTGGTGATCCAGAGCTTGCTGCCACTGAGCAACCATCCGTCTCCATCCTTGGTTGCTGTGGTCTTGATCGCCGCAGCGTCGGACCCGGCGCCGGGCTCCGTCAGGCAAAACGCCGCGATCATCTCCCCGGAGGCGAGCTTGGGCAGCCATCGGGCCTTCTGCGCCTCGGTGCCGTAGAGCAGCAGCCCACGCATGCCGATCGAGCTGTGCGCGCCGATCGTAACGGCGACCGAAGCGTCGTGGCGGGCCACCTGTTGCAGCGTGCGCGAGTAGGCCGCGGCGCGCAGGCCCATGCCGCCGTGCTCCTCGGGGATCACCAGGCCGAACATGCCGAAGTCCCGCAGTTGCCCGAGGAACTCGTCGGGGAGCTCGCCGGCCACGTCCCACTCGCGGAACGCTTCGGCGTTGGGCGTCAGGAGCTCATCCACCGAGGTGCACACGCTGCGCAGCGTCTCGCGCTCGGGGTCGGGCAAGCTCGGATAGGGGACGATGACGTCTTCTTCGATGTCGCCCAGGCATAGCGAGCGCATGAAGCTGATGCTCTTGTCGGCCATGTTGCGTGCAGGGTAGCAGGCCGCGACAAAGCCCCACAAACGCGCCCCAAAGCGGCCACCGCGTGCGCGCGAGGGCGTTGCGGTGGCTGCGGGCGAGCGAGCGCAGTGCTGGTTCGGAGTTACTCGGCGCGGGTGTGGGCCTGGCTCGAACGGCTGCCCTCGAACAAGGCGACCGCACGTCGCTCGCGTTGCGGATGGATCGGCGCGCGACATCGCAAGATCATGGGCGATGACGTCGAAGGCACCGAGCGGCCCGCGGCGCGGTGGCGCAAGCGGTTCGAGCGTGGAAAGGAGCGTTTGCGCAACGAGCTGGTGCCGCGGCGGTCGTGATGCCGATTGCGGCGCCGGCGCCTCCGTGGGCGGCGCATTGCGGGCGTCTGCGTGGGGCATCGGCTAAGATTTATGAATGCGGGCTCGGGCTTGGATTGTCGTTGCGATCGCTGGATTGGGCAGCTGCGGCGGCCTGCCCGGCGAGGGCGGATTGCTCCCTGAGGGTGGGGGCAGCGCTTCGGAGGGGACCGGACCGATGGGCACGAGCGCCGCGGATACGGCTCCTGCTGGTTCGACGGAGACCGGCGGCGGCACCGGTTCGGGCGCCCAGGATTCCACGGAGGGCAGCTCCAGCGATTCGACGGGCGCGGGCGGATCGAGCACTGGCATGGGCGTGTGGGCCACCGGCAGCACCGGCGAGGCCAGCGAGTCCGGCGTGACCTCGATCGCGTTGGAGTCGAGCGGAGGTGGCGGGTCGACGAGTACGGGCGAGCCGAGCTGCGACGATCCCGACGAGGGCGCCGAGCCGATTGCGCTCGGGGACATCGTGTGCGGCGGCGACCCGGTTGTCGTCATGGGCGTGATGGATGGTCCGACGAGCCCGGATCTGTGGGCGTACTCCGGCATCGTGCCCCAGGGCGAGTGCAACAACGAAGCGTTTCCTGAGGTCAACGTCAGCGACGGGGAGCCGCTGTACGTGTGCATCTGGAGCACCGCGAGTTGTCCGGTCGTTTGCCCGGACGACGCCACGCCCGATGCAACGCAGGGCAATGGATGCTGCGGCGAGGGAGACCTCGTCATGGAGATCGAGTGCGACGGCAATGACAGCACCGACGTGCTCGTCTCCGTGGCGGACGAGCGGGCCGAGTGCCGCCCGTACACCCTCGAACTGCGCTACTGACCGGTCTTCCGCGCCCGGCCCCGCCGTGCCCGCGGCGCCGTGGCGCGGTGCTGGCAGGCGCAGAACGCGGAGGATTGACGGGCTTGAGGTCCTCTTGGTATTAGACGCGCCCCTCCGGCCCGCAGGGCTGGCGTGGGCGAGAAAACTCGGGGCGTAGCGCAGTCTGGTAGCGCGTTCGGTTCGGGACCGAAAGGTCGGAGGTTCAAATCCTCTCGCCCCGACCACAATTTCAAGTAGCTAGCTTCGGATTTTCGGCACCGTGCCCAAACTGTGCCACGAATCGAGAAGAAGAACTGTCTCGCGTCGCGCCGCCGGGCTTAGATGCGCATAGCGCGCGGTCATGACCACCGTCGAGTGGCCGAGGAGGTCCTGAATCGACCTCATGGTCGCCCCGCGCATCGCAAGCTCGCTTGCGAACGTGTGGCGTAGGACGTGCCAACCGAACTTGCGGAGGCCCGTGCGGCGAGTGATCCGATCGAGCGCCTTCCGGCACGCGGACGGCGTGAGTATCGCTCCGTCTTCGCTGTCGAACACGTGAACCCGACTGTGGCGATGTGCTCTTAGTTCTTCGACCACGTCGTTTCCAAGAGGGACTTCACGTGGCGTGCCGCTCTTGGGCGGGTGTAGTTCGCCGAGCTCGTCGGCCGCAACGCGCACGACGATACGCCCACCGGCAAGGTCGACGTCACGCCATCTTAGTCCGCGAAGCTCACCGAGCCGAAGCCCGGTTCGCAACGCCGTGACGATCATCGCAGCCAGGGGTCTTGGCCGAGGCGGGCGGTCTCGACGAGACGATCCTGATCCGCCTGGTCGAGATGGTCGAAGTCCTGTGGAGGGACCTTGAGTGGCCGCACACGCGGTACCCTGTCGATGATCTCCCACATCTGCGCCGTTCGCAGGACGTGGATGAGGACGGCAACGATCGTGTTCGTCCACTTCGCCCCGGCCGGCCGCGTCATCAACGAGCTCGCCCGAGTGCCGTAGCCCGTCCGCGTTTGTCGGGAGCGACCTCCTCCGCTCAGGCGCCCCGCGCCGTCAGCTCCCGGATCGCGTCGATCGCCTGCTCGACGTTGCGAACGACTCTGGCATGGAACACGTGACGGGCGATCTCGGGCGCGATGCTCGTGCGTGTCTCATGCAGTCGATCATGCATCCGCCGATCGACGGCGACGACGTCGACGTGGGGCACCGTCCGGCAGACGAAGCTCAGGTCCGCAATGTCGTTCGCCTCGAGCGTGGTCACGACCCCGTAGAAGGCTCGTCGCAGACCGACCGAGGGGAACATCGACGCCAAGCCCTCCTCCGTCGCTGGCAGATCTTCGAGATTCGGCTCCGGGGAAACCTCCTGCTTGCGTAGACCGGCGACGAGTTGCTCGCGGACGTGGTCGATGGGCATGGCCTTAAGTGCTGCGAAACTGGCCGCGGCGGCGGCGAACGACTCCCTCGTGCTCGCGGCGATCGTGGACCCGGCGTCGTCTTCGAGCATCTCCGCAGCAAGCGGAAGCGCGTCTGCGGCTGCGCCATCCCACATGACGCCGATGCCTGGACTGCAACCCACGATCTCGTCGCGCACTCGGGCCAGGCCATGGAACGCGAGCCACTCGAGACCAAGCACCGTGGACTCGGGCATGAGGACGAGGCCGCGCCGCGGGCCCGCCACGCGATGCATGGTCTCGGGGCGGTAGCGGCGAGCTTGCTTGATCGTCTCGATGAGGTGGACGTCCGAGATCGGAAAGGCCACCAGCTCGGCCTCGACGAGTGTCGAGAGCACCGTGAACTGTTCCTCGCTCATGCGCCGAGGTGGGTCTGGTCGAGGTAGGCGAGGATGGTCACCACGGGCGATGCTAGGGGGATGCGGGGGTCTGCATGTCCAACCGCGCTAGACTGTTTCGGATGACCGTCACCGAGGGCGAGGGCGACCACGCCGAGGAACTGCGTTGGCCACGACTCCGTCGGATGTGCGAACTACATCGCCACCCCGGAGGTCTGGCGCGACTGCTGAAGGATGCTGGGTGGGTCTTCACGCCCGCGTTCCTCGACTCTGCGGAACGAGCGATGAACGTGGTCGAGACCTTCGAGGAGCATGGGGACCCACGAAGGCTTCTCGAGCAGCGCCTGCTGCACGTCGCGAGTCAGTCCAAGCCGCGCAAGTGTCTGGATGCGCTTGTCGAGTTCGTCGCGGCGTCCTGGCTGGCGGAGCGCTCCGTTCTCGTTGACCGCGGCGAGCCGGCGCACGGGGTCATCGATGTTCACGCTCGCCTCGCGGGCGGCGTGCTCGGAGTCGAGGTGAAGTCCGACTACGACGCGTTCGAGTCAGAGGTCATGGAGGGGACCTTCGAGGGCAGCCCCGACGCTCTCCGGCCAGCGCTCAGGGCTCGGTTCGGTGACGAGGTTCGTTGCCAGTTTCGTTGGCTGGGCGAACGGCCGACACGCGAGGCGTGGGGGCCCATCCGTTCGTCGGTCATGGCGGATATCATGGCGGCGGTGGCGGGAGCTCCAGAGCTCCCGGCCCATCGTGAACTGACCTTCAAGGCTCCGCTAGGCTCCGCAATCGGCCGATGCCGAGGCGCAGAGGTCGTCGTGAGTCGCCTCCCGTTGGTCCACGTGCGCACCAACTTCGCAGGCGACGGATGGCAGGAGGTCGCCGACCGAATCGTCGAGCATGCGGCCGCCAAGGCGCAGAAGGTGGACACGCCGTTCCTGCTCCTCTACGTGTCTCAGCCGCCGCAGGTGGCGACCATCGATGGAGACCGGCTCGCCAAGGCGCGCAAGCACTTCGCCGCTCGACCCGGCTTGCTTCCGCCCGCGCTGGAGGGGGTCGTGCACCTGGCTCTTTCGTCTGGGAACACGCGGACGACCGCGACAGGATTTCCGATCCACATCGACCAGGCGGCGTGGATGGAGATCGCGCGTGTGCTGGAGCTCCGGTGGCCCGCTTAAAGTGCCGGGCCTGGCGCAGCATCGCGTCCTGGCCCGGGCGGCGGCTGGGGGATCCGCATCACGTGGAAACACCGCCCTGCGCCGTAGAGAATTCGGCGTCGACATGGGTGCCAAGCCCCAGGAGACAGCAAGGGCATGAGGCCGCGCCTCACGCGCACTGCAGAAGACCCGCCGCGCGATACACTCTACGATCCGGTCTCCGGCGATCCGCCACGTTCTGGGCGCCAGAAGCGCGAGACCGTACCATCGAATCAGGCTCGCTGGGAGCAGGCTGCCGTGACGCGACGAATCTACCCCAACCCGCCCATCGTCGAGGCGGTCATCGAGTTCCGCTTTGAACCGCGGGGGGACGCTGCTGACCTCGCCCAGACGTTGCGGAAGGCGCTCGGAGATACCTACGACGCCGACCAAACCCGGACCCAGGATTGGATCGAGGCAGAGGTTTCCGTGGCGGACGGTGGGGTCGCGGCCGCTGCGAGGAGGACGCCCCACGTTACGTTCCTCCAGTCAGCCAGCGGTCATCGCCTTCTCGGCTGCGGACCAGGGAGCCTCTCGGTTCACACGCTCGCCCCGTATCCCGGTTGGGAGAGCTTCATCGCTCAAGCCGAGGAGGCGGTCGGGGCGTTGCCCGGTCCGTTGGCCGATGCCCCAGTGCTCTCGGTCAGCGTGCGCTACATCGACAGGATCGAGTTGCCGGCAGACAATAATATCGGGTTCGCGGATTTCATCACGGTCATGCCGCCCCGGCCTGCCCAGATGCCGAACGTGCTCTCGGGTTGCTACTACGCCACACAAGCGACAGATCCAGAAGATGGGACTTTCGCACTACTTACCGTTGCTAGCGCGCCTGGCGCCCAAAGTGGGAGCGCTGCGCTGACGTACGACCTGGTCCTCCGCCGAGCTGGTCAGCCTCTCTGCAGCTTTCAGCTAGAGTCCTGGAAGCCGACGGTCGAGGGCCTTCACACACGCCAGCGCGAGATCTTCGAAGAGTCGATCACGGACCGAACTAGGGAGCTCTTCCAATGACTGCAGCACCGAAGGACTTTGCTGTCGATTCGAGGGGATGGAAAGGACGGTTGCGTCTCGTCCCCGACGAGATCATGGAGAAGCTGCAGGAACAGTCGACCATCGCCTGGAGCGAGAACGCCCGACATCGTTCGGAGCTAGCCTGGCTTTCAAAGACCTACTCGCTCGTTGCGAGCCGCGACGTTGATGCTGCCGTTGACCTGATCTTCGATCAGTTCGACGAACTCCTGCACGCCCGCAAGTTCCGGGAGGCCGACGAAGCGTTGGCCGCGGTTGATGTGAAGCGACTCGACTCGAATCTCATGGTCGCGCTGCTGACGATCACGCGAGCGGCGAAGGCGAGCCTTCGCCGACGCGAGGAACTCGTTCATCGGATCGAGACGACACTTCGCGCCGACGCGCCCAAACGTGCCGACCATCTCCTTGCCGGAGTGCGCTAGCGAAGCGCAGGCTCGGTTGTGCTCTGCCCCCTGCGCCGACTCGGTGGCGTTCTTGGCCGGATACTCGGAATTTCCACGTCCCCGACCGCCGTTCCTGTGAACTTTTCAAGCTACAAGGAGACACCGTTCCAGCCGGAGCACATCGCGGCAGCAATCGTGTGCGGGACGGAGCACGGCAACCTGCATGCGGGTCTCCTCTTCCGAGA
>CADEGN010000143.1 GCA_902826865.1 uncultured Myxococcales bacterium | reverse complement strand
CACCCGCGCCATCGATAGCGGCGCACCCGCGACGGCCACCAGACCAAGCAACGCATCGAGGAGCGCCACCAACGCAATGAACGCGATGAGCATCGCGCCGACGTTGGCCGCGAGCTTGAGCCCGTCGCTGGCGCCGGTGGCCACCGCATCGAGGATGTTCGCCTCGGTCTTTGGCACGTCTACGCGCACCGTCCCGGCCGTGACCGGCGACCCGCGCTCGGGTACCACGACTTTCGCAATCACCAGCGAGATCGGTGCGGTCATCGCCACCGCGGTCAGCAGGTGCTCGATCGCCACGCCACCGATGGTCACGTAGGCGCCGAGGATCGCCCCCGAAACCGACGCCATGCCTGCAACCATGATCGTGAATAGTTCGGACTCGGTGAGGCGATCGAGAAAAGGCCGGACCGTCAACGGGGCCTCGGTTTGGCCCATGAACATGCTGGCTCCGACCACCAACGACTCGGCGCCACTCGCCCCCATCGTCCGCATCATCACCCAGGCGAGCGCGCGCACCACGAGCTGCATGATCCCGAGGTGGTAGAGCACCGCGAACAGAGACGCCACGAACACGATCGTCGGCAAGACCTGAAATGCGAACACGACCCCGAGCCCGCTGCCGCCACCTTGCGGCATCCCGAGGGCACCGAACAAGAACGTGGAGCCGGCGTAGCTCTGATCGAGCACGGTTTGAACCGCCTTGGCCACGGCATCGAGGAGCGCACGGCCAACCGGGAGCCGAAGAAGCACGACGCCCGCCGCCCACTGCAGCCCCACGCCCCATAGGACCGGCCGCCAACGGATCTCACGGTGGCGGCGGCCGAGCGCGATGGCGAGGCCGATCATCACAAACGCGCCGAGGGCTGAAACCAGTTGCAGCGGGTCCATCGGCGGTACGGAGTATCACCCGTGCGACGGACAGACAAACGGCTGCTGCTGCGCCTGTCGCCGGGCGTCACCGGGCGTCGACGCCCGCAAGAAGCTCGCGAAGCCACGGCCCGGCCGCGCGCTCGCTGCCATCGCTCGCGCGCACGCGATAGGCCTCGCCCGTTTGCGACGACCGGCTCCCGATCACCTCGATGAACTCTTCGGCAGTGCCGACGCGATCACCCGCGCGCTGCCACTTGCTGCGCAGGTGCTCCGCAGCCTCCCGGCCCGAGTGCTCGCGGCCATTGCGGATGAAGACCACGTCCGCAACCGTGAGCACGGCGAGTAACCCCTCGATACGGGCGTGGTGATCGGGGGCGGGCGCGGTGGCGCTTGGCTCGTCGGCCTCGACGCGTATCTCGACCCAATCGTCACCGACCAACAGATTCTCCACCTGAAGGACGACCATGCGATATCCGAAGTCATCGACGAGAAACGGCACCACGTCGCCCGCGCGAACCGTGCGATCGACGAGCACGCCGCCACCGTCGGCGCGGGCCAGGTTCAGCGCGACGCCGCGACCGCTCACATCTCCCGCCTCGATCCTAAGTTTGCCACCCGTCCCGGGGACCACGGCGGCGCTCCGCTGCGCGAGCCTGAGTACGGTGCCGCCCCTCGGGAGCTCGAACGGTGCAATTCGGGCGCCAGCTTCGACGCGGGTGCCATCGGCGCCTCGCCCACATGCGGCGCAGATCGCCAGCGCAAGAAAGACCAGTGCGCGGGTCATGGAGCGTGGAGCCTAGTCCGTTGGAGACTAGCAGGTCGGATGTGGTTTCGCCGCGGCCGCTACGCCACGCTGGCGCGCCCGCCGAGGGCCACGACTTCCGCCGGCGTGTTCGCGTCGAATTGCGCGAGCTCCTCGCTGATCTTCTCGAGGTAGCGACGCTTCTCGTGGAACGGCAAGAACGCGCTCTTGAAGCCGTTGAGAATGACCTGCTTGATGTCGGCGAGGGAAAAACCGAGCTTGCTATGCAGGATCCACAGCTCGTTCGAAGCGGTTGTGTCCGTGATGAGCCGGTTATCGGTGTTCACCGTCACGCGCGATCCGAGGTTGTAGTAGAGCTTGATGGGGTGGCTGTCGAGGGAGCGCACGGCCCCGGTCTGCACGTTGGATGAGGGGCAACACTCGAGCGGAATACGGTGATCGACCACGTAGTGCAGCAGATCGCCATCCTCACGCAGGCGGCAACCGTGGCCGATACGGTGGGAGCCGCACACGTGCAGGGCCTGGGCGACCGAGGCGGGTCCGTAGGCCTCGCCCGCGTGAATCGTGACGTTGATGTTGTTGCGCCGGACCAACGCAAACGCCTCTTGGTGATCCTTCGGCGGGTAGTCGTATTCCGCGCCAGCGAGATCGAAACCCACCACACCCCGATTCTTGTACGCGACCACGAGCTCCGCCATCTCGAGCGACGACTGCGGAGAAATGTTGCGGATTCCACACAGAATCAAACGCACTTCGATCCCGAACGCCTGTCCGGCGTCGTGCATGGCGCGTAGTACGGTCTCGACGATCTGCGTCAACCGTAGCCCATTGCGCGTATGCAGCATGGGCGAGTACCGCACTTCCATGTAGCGGACATTTTCGGCGGCCGCATCCTCGGCCAACTCATACGCCGCACGATAGAGGGCATCGGCGGTCTGCAGAACGGCGAGGGTGATATCGAAGGCTTCGAGATACTTCACCAGGGAGCCGGTGTTTTCGCCCACGTGCATCGCCGCACGTAGTCCGCTGGGATCCTGGGCCGGGAGTGAGACCCCCTGCTGCCTGGCAAGATCGAGCACAGTCTCCAGACGCATCGAGCCGTCGAGGTGCACGTGCAGATCGGTCTTGGGCAGGCGCTGAAACAGGGAATACGGCAGTGTTTCCATGGCGTCACCGGGGCGCGACCACGGTAGCAACGACCGGGCGTGCACAAGCGATCGGCACCCAAAGGTCAGGGTAGACCATCTGCGCGCCCCTGCCATAGACTGGCGCCACGCAGATGGGCTTGGTAGCGCGCAGGGGCCGGGCGGGACGCGCCGCCGTCGAGCTGTGCATGCGTGCAGCGACGCGCATGTGTCCGTGGGTGCCCGCGCTGTCGACCGGCGCGTGCGACTCCGACGCGCTGTCGACGATCTGCCCCGCGGTCGAAACCGGGGAGCTCGTGTTGAGCGAAATTCGCGGGAGCCAGGACGGCCCCAACACGTTTCCGCTCTTCTTTGAGATCTACAACGGGAGCGCGCGGGAACTCGACATGGCCGGCCTTCACCTTGTCGTGGCCACGCCGAGCCATGGCAGCGACGCAGACGTTATCGTGCGGCGCAGGATCACAGTCGCCGCGGGGAAGTACTTCACCGTTGCGCCGGTGGAGGACGAGCAGCGACCGCCACACATAGACTATGGCGGACTCCTCGACTTCGAAGGCGAGAGCGCGGATATCTACCCCCGCGCGGACGTGACCATTGTTGCGTGCGGCGACGTGATCGACCGTGTGGTCTACGACGAGCTTCCTGCGGTCGGCAGTCGCTCGCTCATGGGAGTGCCACCCGACGGCGCCCGAAATGACGACGACGACGCGTGGTGCAGCGATGCGATCGAATCGGGTCCCACCGGCCTGGGTGCGCCGGGGACACCAGGAGAGCCCAACCGCTGCGGGTGATCGACGCGTAGTCCGGCGGTGGGCTCGTGCTGGGCCACGGACATCCTTGATCGCACCGTCGCTCGATGCGATCCGCTGCCCACATGCGGACGCCGTGTGAAGAGCGCGCGCCGCGGCATCTGGGATCCAACCGACAGGCACCACCGGGGCGACCGGCTGCGGCCGGCATGGTGAAACGCCCGTGCCGATGTTGTCGACCAGTTCGACCGCGACACCCCGTGCCCGGAGGATGACATGCCCAACGCACCGCATCCCAAGCTCCTGCTCGGCATTTTTCTCACCCTCAGCATTGCGCTTGGGTGCAGTTCGAGCCTCGCGGGCACCGACGACGGCTGCGGCAGCGCCGTTCTTGCCGGCGATCTCGTCATCACGGAGGCCTTCGCCGACGCCCCAAGCGAGGACGACGGCCGGGAGTGGATCGAGATCTACAACGCTACGGACACAACCACCGACCTCGCCGGGATCACGCTGCAGTCGAGCCGAGCGGACGGAAGCGCGAGCAAACAGCACGTTGTGACCACGCTGACCCTGGAGCGCCACAGCTACGCCGTGGTCGGCGGCGTGGTCGACGATCCGGCGGTGCGCCCCGAATACGTCGACTACGGCTACGGCGCCGACCTCGGCGAGCTCCGCGGCACGGAGGGCGAGCTCATCGTCGCTTGTGGATCCTCCGTGGTCGACCGCGTGCTCTACTACGACGGCACCGAAGCGGCGTCACGCTCGTACGACGGCGCAAGGGTGCCCGACGCCTCGGGCAACGACGACCTCAGCGCCTGGTGCGATGGCGTCACGGTGTTCGACGCCCCCAGCCGAGGCACCCCGGGCGCCACCAACGAGCCCTGCGCCGGTGGGGCCCCGACCAGGTGCCGCGAGGACGGGGTCGTCCGCAATGCGCTGACGCCTGCGCCCGGTGACGTGGTGATTACGGAGTTCCTCGCCAACCCGGCCGCGGCAAGCGACGCGGACGCAGAATGGGTTGAGATTTACGTCCGCGCAGATGTCGACCTCAACGGTCTCGCGATCGGCAAGGCGGTCGACGACGCGGCTGTCGTGATCGCCGACCTCGATTGCGTCCGCGCAACCGCGGGCAGCTACCTCGTGTTCGCCAAGGACGAGGATCCCGCGAGCAACGGCGGGCTACCGCCGGTCGCTGGGGTGTTCGACCTCGCCCTTGCCAACGGCAGTGGCGCCCTGTGGGTCGGCGTTGGCGGCACCGAGCTCGATACGGTCACGTGGACGACCGCCGCGGACGGCGCTGCATCGAGCCTCGATCCCGACTTCATCGACCCAGCCGGCAACGACGACCCGGGCCACTTTTGCGCCGCGACGACGCCCTACGGAGACGGTGATCTGGGCACGCCGGGCACCGCGAACGATACGCAGTGCACGATCGCGCCCCCGGCCGGTCGGTGTCTCGACGGCGCCGTGCTCGTCGACGTCGACTCACCGGCGGTAGGCGAGCTGTGGATCAGTGAGTTCATGTCCAACCCCGGGGCCGTGGGTGACACAGCGGGCGAGTGGTTCGAGATCACCGCAGGAGCGCCATTTCATCTCAATGGGCTCGAGCTCGGTCGTGCCTCCGACACATTGTCCACCATTGTCGAGGTTGCGGAGTGTGTGCGCGTGGACGTCGGCGACCGCGTCGTGTTTGCCCGCGAGCCCGACCCAACCGAGAACGGCGGGTTACCGCCCGCTGTTTTCGTCTTCGATTTCTCCCTTCCCAACGCGAACGGCGCGCTCGTCGTCGGCTATCGCGGTGAAGTACTCGACGAAGTCGCATGGACATCGTCGAGCGCGGGTACGGCCACTGCCCTGGATCCCTCTTTTTCTGGCCCGGCGGACAACGACGACGAGACCCACTGGTGCGCCGCGATCGCGGCCTACGGCGATGGCGATCTGGGCACGCCAGGCGTCGCCAATTCCGCATGCGCGGGCGCGGTGCCGGGCATCTGTACCGACGGAAAGAGCGAGCGGATAGTCGTCGCTCCCGCGCTCGGCGACCTCGTCATCACCGAGGTGATGCCCGACCCAGCCGCGGTCACCGACGCGAGCGGCGAGTGGTTTGAGGTGTTGGTCGGTGCAGACGTCGACCTCAACGGGCTCGAGCTCGGCACCGAGGTCGACAGCGTCGATGTCACACTGCCTGCGGGCGGGGACTGCCTCGCCGTGGCAGCAGGAACGCGTATCGTCTTTGCCCGCAGCACGGCGTCGGCAGAAAACGGCGCCATTGGTCAGACGTTCTCTGCCTTCGATTTCGGCCTCACCAATGGCGGGGGAAATCTGTTCGTCGGTCGTGGCGGCATGGTCCTCGACGAGATTAGCTGGGGCGCCGCGCGGGCCGGTGTGGCGATCAGCTTGGACCCCGGCAGCGAGGACACCGTCGCCAACGACGACCACGGCAACTTCTGCCCCGCGACAATTCCGTACGGCTCCGGTGATCTCGGCACACCTGCGGCGGTTGGGTTGCCCTGCAGGGGCGGTGTGGCGGAAGGAATGTGCGACGACAACGGGAGCCTCCGTTCGATCGTTTCACCCGGCGCCGGTGACTTGGTGATCACCGAGGCGATGGTGAACCCCGCGACCGTACCCGACGCAGCTGGGGAATGGTTCGAGGTGTTGGTCAATGCCGATGTCGATCTCAACGGCCTGCAGCTGTATTCCAGTCCAGACGGCGTTCCGAACCTCGAGCAGACGCTCGACGCGTCGAGTTGCCTGGCAATCGCCGCCGGCACGCGGGTCGTGTTTGCGCGCACCGCCGACGAAGTGAGCAACGGCGGCGTCTCGGAGGTGGACTTCGTGGTCACGTTCGCGCTGACGAATACCAACTATGGTCTGGCCGTAGGAGTCGCCGACGACGTACTCGACGCGATCACCTGGACGACCGTGGCGTCGGGAAGCTCGTATTCGCTTAGCCCCGCGGCCACCGATCCTGCCACCAACAACGCCGCAGCGAACTGGTGCGATGCGACGTCGCTCTACGGGGCCGGCGATCGCGGAACTCCGGCGGCGGCCAACGACGGCTGCCCGTGACACACCAGCACAACATCGCGGTCGCTCTGTGCGGCCTCGGCTGTGGCGCATTCGTCGTCGGCGCGTGTGCCAACGCCGACGACGAATGCGGTCCGCACATGGCGAAGGTGGAACGGGTCATCGACGGGGACACGATCGATCTCGCGTCGGGGGAGATCGTCCGCTACCTGCTGATCGACACGCCCGAAACGACCGGCGGGAAGACCGACTGCTTTGGCGACGAGGCGGCCGCCTTCACCACGGATGCAGTGCTGGGCAAGACCGTCGCGCTCCGCTACGACGAAGTCTGCCGCGATACGTACGGCCGCCTCCTCGCGTACGTCGAGATCAACGGCCGCGATCTCAACCTCCTGATGGTCGAGCGCGGATACGCCTGCGTGCGGCACACCTCACCGAATGGCGACGACCAGGTCGATGAGTTTACCGAGCTCGAGCGCACGGCCCGGGCCGGAAAGATCGGCCTATGGGGGGCGTGTGACGAGGTCAGCTGTGACTAGTCGGTTGGCGCGAGCGCTCGCAACCGTCCTCGCCTCGCCCGTGTGGATCGCGGCAGAACACGCGGAGGCAGCCGAGTACGAAGTATTTGTCGAGGTCAAGGACGAGCACGACCTCTACGAGCTCTACATCAACGCTCAAATCAGTCAAGCCTCGTACATCACTCTCGTTGAGCTGCTTCGCCGCGGCACCGATCTCAACACCGTAGAACGCGAAGATTTCCACGCGCTCCCGAATCTCACGTACGCAGAGGTCGATCGCGCCTTGGCGTATCGCGATAAGGTGGGGAACATCCATGAACCGTCGGCATTGGTTGTCGCCGGAGTTCTGAGCCAGCGAAAGCTCGCCGCAATCGCGCCCTTTCTCGTGGTCGAAAGGCGCGAGAAGATCCGCGGCAACCTGCATGGTTTCGTGCAGTACCAGACGGTGTGGTTGACAAGCGACCGGAGGGCGCCCCCGATGGTGCTGCAAGCACGACTGCAGGCACTTCAGCACCTAACAGTGGGCATGGCCGGTGCGCTCTCGCACAACCGCATCGGCAGAGTCCACTACGACCCCAACCGTGACGCACTGAGTGCGAAGGGCCCTAGCCTTCGACCATGGCTACCTAAGGCGTTCATTCAGTGGGACACGCCAAGCTACGGGATCATTGCGGGCAGCTATCGGGCGGGGTTCGGCCAGAAGCTCACGTTCGATACCAGCGGCCGCCAGACACCCAACGGCTTCTATCTTGACGACGCATATGTTGGCCGGGTGAAGTCGGAGCGGATCTGCAAGGACAGCGACGGCGAGATCGAGGCCACCTGTGATCGCGACCGCTATGGCAGCCCCGACTATTCGTTTCGCTACGGCCTTCTCGGCGCCGCCGCGGGCGCGAAGCACATCGCGCTGCCAGCAGGGTGGCTGCAGATCTACGGCCTGTTCAACCTGCAGCCACGCAGCATTTACCAGTACCAGGTCTACGACACGAGCATCTGCGACAACCCGAAAGACGACGCCGATCCCAACTGCGCTGCGCCACTTCTGTACAAGACCCCTCGTCGTCCCCTGGACGCGACGACCAGACTAGCGTCAACAAGCTTGCCGAACGCGTTCGCTCTGATCCTTGGCGGCGGCAACGTCTCGTGGTTTCGCAGGCGTCGCACCCACGTAGGTGTCACTGCCTACGGCGCTGCGCCGATCTGGAACGTTGACGGGGCCGCGCTCGGGTTTCAGGAATGGTCGCCGTTCCCATTCGGCGGACCGTTCGGCGCCATCGGTGCCGACGCATCGTGGGGCCGCGGTTGGGCCGACATCTTCGCCGAGTTCGCGCGCAGCTTCGACAACGAGGGTGGCGACGGCGGCGGCTACGCCGGCATCGTCCGTCACACGGCGACCGTTGGCGACCATGAGCTCGAGATCAGCGCGCGTTACTACGACAAGGCGTTCAACAACCCGTTTGCCCGCCCGATTGGGGCGTTCGACCAGAACGCCGGCGTGCGCGCCAGTAACGAGGCCGGCACCCGCATCCGCTACAACGCGCTCTCGTTTGATCGGTGGAGTGTTCGCGCACTTTTCGACATCTGGAGCGACGTCGACAATGCCAAGCCCAAGCTGCGGTTCTACGTGCGTAACGACATTCAAGCGACCAAGTGGCTCCGCCCCGGCCTTTGGTTGGAACTCCAGGACCGCGACCTCGCGAATCGCCATCGCGGCGAGTGTTTCTACGCAGTCGCTGGCACGGACGCTGACATCGACGAAAACAACTCAGCGGTGCCGGCAGATACCGGGAACCTCGCGAGCGACGACCAGGTGACCCCTGTGAGCTGCACTGGGGAGCGTCACGCACTGACCGCGCGAGCGCGCGTCGATCCGCACCGGCGCACCTACTTCGCGCTGCAGTACATGCACGAGTTTGTCGATGATCCGGACTACCCAGGGAACTTCCGACAGGACGCCAACGCGCTTGTAACTGTCGCGACGAACCCATTGGATCGCCTGCACGTGCGAATGCGTTGGAGATATCGCAGCGATGATATCGCCAATCGGAGACGTTACGAGGAGTCGATCTGGGGGCAGCTCGACGGTTCGTATCAGGTGGCGAGCTGGTTCACCCCGCGGGTGCGCTATGACATGTTCCTGCGCCTCGACCGACGAGAATCGACGCTAGCTCGGGTGCCGAACCCTGAGCATTGGCTGTGGTTTGAGGTCGAATCCCGCTTTTGACGCGGGCGCCTCGCGAGGCGCAGTCAGTGTCGCGCTCGGGCCGCGCAGTAGTTGGTTCAGCGCAAGTGGATCATGAGCGGAGCGACGTGCTTGCTCCACGCCGATCTCACATCCTGGATGAAGGGAACGACCATATTGTCGTCGATCCACCCGGCCGCGGCACCGAACTCGGTTGCCTCACGCGTGACGCCGCACGCCGGCGCGCCCCCGGGCAGCTGCACGCACGTGCGAACGGCACCCTCGAGGCCCGGGAAAATGCGCTGGTTGCTCGTGCCGCCGCTCACTGGGACACCGCCGAGCGCGGCCGACAGTGCCGCCAACAACCGGTGTGCCTTTCCGGTCTGGCACCCCTCGAGAATCACCTGCGCCCCAGGGGCGAAGCGTGGCCGCAGCGGCGCGAAGACCCGCGACAACCAGCCCGTGCCCTCAAGCGAGCTCATCTCCGAGCGACCAACATGTTGCGCCCCGTGGCCACCCGTGCCCCGCGCCTCATCCTCAGGCGAGCTGGCGAAGTAGGCATGACCGGGGAAGTGCAACTTGCCGACGCGTCCGTCGGGGCCAAGCCGCTCGAGGATGTGGTGGACCACGTGCTCGAGGTCGTTTGCGCGAACGTAGTCGTAGCGAACAGCCTGGGCGAATCCCGCGAGGATGGCGCTATCCACACCGAGATCATTGCTGATGATCCAGAGATCGAGTTCCGCCATGTTCAAGGCGATAGTGTCACAACGACGCCCGCGGCTTCGGGCGGTCGACGTTCTTCCGTTGCGAGTCGTCTCAGTGACGGGTCGCGGGGGTTTTCGAACGTATGCAGACCCCGCCGAACGACGTGTTCCACACGTCCATTTCACCTGTCACTAGGCGACGGCAACCACCGCGCCCCATTCGCGCAGGTCCGAGTGCACCCGCGGCTCGGGAGATCAATGCACGCCAGTGGCATGGGCGCGGCGCGCACGGAACCGCGAGTACGTCGAGTAACCGTTGAGGTTGCCGTCGGTTTGGGTCGGGGGGATCTTGTTAAGTTTGGCGGGATCGTTGGTTAGGACCGCCACGCCGCCGCGATCCACATCGGGCTGCGTCGGAGTGATCAGCGTGATTCCGGAGTCGCAGCTCAGGCCCAACACGCATCCACCGACAATTGAGTCGAGGAGCGAGTTACAGGCGTCGGTGACCTGGCCGTCTGCACACGGGGTGTAGGTGTGCGAAACGCCGGGACACTCGAGGCAATCGGCGAACAACTCGCTGACGGGCCGGTCAACGAAGTACCCAACCGTAAGCGTGGAACAGATCCCGTCGTCGGGGCCGTCGCCGATGATCTCTTGGGGTATTTTGATCCCATCCGCCAGCACATCCGGCGGACCCGCGGGCACCGTCGGATCGACGGTGTCGCTGAACCTGGCGCGCATCGCGACGTCGTACACGGTTTGGTCCGTCGGGGAATTTTCCCCTGGCCCACCTATGAACAAGCCGTCCTCGAGAGCGACGTCCTGGATGCGAACCCCGAGATCGCCGTCGGGCGCCACGTCCCAGCCGTGAACGAGAAACCACCAGTCGATTGGATTCGAGGCATCGGTCGGCCACGTGCCCCGGGCCGGATCTGGGATCGATCCTGCCAGGCGAATCTCGATAGTTTCTTCGCTCATGCCCGAGAAATCGTCGACACCGACCAGTTGAAACAGGGAATTGCGAATTCCCTGATTGATGTCGGCCTGGGTCTGGGCGTTTTGTGAACCGAGGACAAACGACGAAAGCGCGTCGCCGAGCGCGCTGGTCGGGCGCTCGCAGAACGTTGCGGCGGGGCTCTTCATGAGGGTCAGTTCGTAGAAGCGGAAAAACGCTTCGTAGCGGCAGACCTGATCGCACCCGTCGAAGGGATCGAGATTCATGTCATCACAATGTTCGCCTGGCTCAAGCTCGCCGTTACCGCAGACGGCCGCGACGCACTCGCCGTCGGCACACATCATCCCGATCCCGCATTCCGTCGGTTCCTGCGGCGGTTCTCCCGCTTCGCACGCGTGTGAGGCGTTGCAAACCTCGGCACCGTTGCAAACATCCCCGTCATCACAGTCTGCCTGCGCTTGGCAGGCCGGAGGAGGTCCAGAGTCGCTGCCGGGCTCGGTGGAGGTCGACGCGCTGTCGCCGGCGACGGACGTGCTTACGTCCGTCGTTACGCCCCCGATCATCGATGTTGCTATCTCGTCGGTCGGGGCGTTGCATGCCGCCGCTAGACCAATCGCTGCCGCAAGGGTGGCACGCGCGCCCAGGTGAAGCCGGCGTTCGCCTGCGGCGACGCCCTTGATCCTGCGCGGTTCCTCGATGCGACGAATCATCGCCCCAACTCCCCATTTCATCACGGATTAGCGGGCGCGTCACGACCACACCGTCGTGACGCGCCCGCTAGCGCGCGACTTTGACCGACCGCGCGCGAGATCGCGATCTAGAGGGACTCAAGCACACTACGAATCTCAACAAGATCCGCATCGCCTGGCAGCCCGGCTTCTGCAAGCGCCACCGCGACGAGAGCGGCGTCGATCGTCGCCGCCTTGTCCGCGCTCGTGCCGCCGCGCGCGACCTTCAGCGCCTCGGCATAGGCGAACACCGCTGCCCCCTTGCGGAGGAGCGCCGGGTCGCCGGCCATGAGCTCGCCGAACGTCATGGTGCGCGCGACCTCGCGCTGCTCGAACGTGACCGCGTCCTTGAACCGAGCGATTACACCGATCTCCGTCTCGTCACCCACAAGCTCAGGCGCACAGGTGCGGATGTGCTGGTGGAACACCACCGCGTCGTTGGGCGCAAGGTGCTGGGGTTCGATCTCCGCCGGGTCGCTGCTGTACTCCTCGCCGCTAAAGCGCACGATCTCGAACCCCGGCGGCAGCTGGAGCTCGACCTGAACGTCGCGGGCGGCGACGGCCAACGTCGAGAGGAACGCGTGGTCGAACTGACGTGTGGCGTCAGCCACCTCGGCCACGAACACCGACGCACCCTTGCCTGCGTCGGTAACGTCGTCCATCAGGGCATCTTTGTACGTGTCGGGGTTTCCGACACCAACGCCAACCAGATAGATGCCATCCTCGTCGTTGGCCCCAGCGTTGCTAGCGATCACGTCGATGTCAGTCACGCCGGTGTTGGCTCCGCCGTCGCTGATGAGAATCACGCGTGAGAGCACGCCAGGCTCGCGCGCGGCGTTGGCAAGCTCGTACCCGGCCACCAAGCCGGCGTGAAGATCGGTGCCACCGGCCGCCTCCATCCCGTTGATCGCCGAGAGCAGCTGGGAATCGTTGGGCCCTGAGACCGCGTGCCCCGACAACATCACGGCGTTCTCGGTGTTCCAAGTGACCATCGAAACCACGTCACCGTCACGCAGCTGCGATGCGATCGTACGGCACACCTCACGGCTGAGCTCGATGGGTTCGCCCGACATCGAGCCCGACGTGTCGAGCACGAAAGTGAGGTTGAGGGGCGCGCGGCTCTCCTCGGCGACATGCTCGCTACTCACCCCGATCTGCAAGAGATACTCACCGGGCGCAGCGCCGTCGAGGGCGACCAACGACGGCGTAACTGCCACGGTGCCCGGCTCAGCGGCCGGATACGCAAACGTGTAGTAGTTGAGAAACTCCCAGGTCCGTAGCGCAACGTAGGACAGCGACCCGAAGTTTCCGAGCACGGCGGCGCGGGCCTGCACCGGCGACGACATCGAATTCGAGTCGTCGGGGGATAGGAATAGCGTCACCGGATCGGCGGCATTGCACGCGGGCTCGCCGGTGGACGAGTCGCCGGTGGACGTGCCCGGGTCCATGTCGTCGGGTGGCTCCTCGCCGCCCTCGTCACCGCCCGCGCCACCGGAGCCTGTCCCGGCGCCTCCGTCATCGAAGCCACCCGTGTCGGGCAAACCGCCACTGTCGTCATGGGTGGGGGAAGGGCCGCTCTCCGTGCCCGCGTGCTCCCCCGCGTCGCCGTCCTGCACTGCGCAGCCGCCTGCCAGCATCAGCGCCACAACGAATCGGCGCGAGCTCCAGCGATTCAATTCAACGGAAGTTCCATCCACATGTGCCATCGATTCCACCAACTCCGATCCGCGTTGAACCCAGCGCCGGACCGACCCGGGTCCCGCCGCGCACCGCCAACGGCAATGCAAACCGAAGGCCAGCGGTGGGGCCTGCGGGATACCGCGGGCTGGCAGAAAGCCCTTACGACGGCATCGTCGTGACTGCGACGCGGGTGTCAGGCATGACGGGTCGCGCAACGTGGGACGATTGCCCTCGTGAAACCACCTCGAAGTGCAGGATCGCGGCCCCGCAGGTCGCGACCGACCGCACTCGCTCGACGACTCGAGATGGTGCGCAAGCGAGGCGGCGACCCGTGGCAGGTACTCGGGCAAATGCACGACCTCGACCTTGATGGTTTCGCTATTGCGGTTCGAGATTCGTTATCCTCCTCGCATGCTTCTCCGGCTGCCCCCTGCTCCTCTCGCCCTCACGTTGCTGATCGCCCTCGCCGCGTCGGCGAACTGTTCGGACGACGCCAGCGCCCCCAGCGACACCAGTGCGGGCGCAAGCACAGGCGCTACGGGCGCTGCGACGGCCGCCTCGTCCGACGGCTCAGGACCGGTCGATCCTCCGGCCCGGGCCCAAGGCGATTCGTGCACCTGCAACGCCGACCCGCCCTATTCATGCGGGGCTGCCGCGAGCAATTGCGATGTGCCGCTGTCGTGCGTCCTCGGCGGCTGCCGCCAAGCGTGCGCCAGCGTCGATGACACGAGCTGTCCGGCGGAAACCCAGTGCGTCGGCCTGCAGGTCGATGCGGTGGACCTCGGCTTCTGGTGCTCGTAGCCGCTTGTCGGCGTCGGGCGCTCCGACGCCCGGGCGACAGCGCCCCTTCGCGCCTGCACACCCGAGCGACCAAGCCTCGGCGCACCGCCACGGATCGCGAAAACGGCGGGCCAAGCCCGCCGCCTGCTAACATCGCCGGGATGTCGCGCGTCGTCCTCGTGGCGTTGTTGCTGACCGGCTGCAACGCCCGACTGATCGGCGACGGTCGCTGCGAGGATGGCTCGGCCGACCCCGGCGAGGTGTGTTTCGGCTCGGGAAGCGAAGAGCTTGCGCTCGACTTCACCCCGGTGGCCCTGCGCGTCGCGGACTTCGACGGCGTTCACGGCCCGGACGTATTGGTTCTCGGGACCGATTCCAGTGGCATCGTCGTCTCCGCGATCGCCCTCAACGACGGTGCTGGCAACCTCTCCTCCCCCACGCGACTCGACGTCACAGGCTGCAGCGCCCACCCCATACCGGGGGATCTGAATCGCGACAACGCGGTCGATCTTCTGGTCGACGACTGCGACGACAGCATGCTCGTCTACCTCGCCCGGGGCGATGGGACGTTTGCGGCGCCCATACGCGTGCAGGTCGGGGGAATCACGCGAACGTCGGCAATCCTCGACGCCAACGGCGACGGATTCGCCGACGTCGTGGCACTTGCGCTCGACCGCCTCGGCAGCGTGGTTCTCGCAGTTGCCCGCGGCGACGGCCGCGGAGGGTTCGCGGGGCCGACGATCGACACCGTCGGCCCCGCTGACTCGCCCGGCGACATCGTCGGATTCTCGGCGGGCGACATCGACGCGGATGGTCGCGCGGACGCGGTGTTGTTCGACGGTATCGGGACATCCCCACCACTGCTGGGGCTCGGCGGGCCGGGTTCGTTTGGCCCCGGTGTGCCGTGGACGGAGCTGCCACCCGCGGTTGGCGTAGCGCTCATCGACCTCGACGACGACCGTGCTCCGGAGGCGCTTGCCATCCGCCGCGATCCCGACGTGCTCGAAGTTTACGGCGGGCGCCTCGGCGGTTTGCGCCGATGGGGGCGGACCGACGTCTCTGGGCACCGCGAGCACCGACTCACGAGTGGCGACGTCGACGGCGACGACGCGCTCGACCTCGTGTATTTCCACCCCGCGCGCGAAACGTTGGAGGTTCGCTTGGCCCGCGACATCTACGCGTGGCCCGACGCCGAGTCGGTCGCTACCGACCAAACGGGCATCGAGCAAGTCGCGGTCGCCGACCTCGACGGGGATGGCGCGGGCGAGCTCGTGCTCGGGACCTTCGGCGCGAACACAGTCACCATCCTCCGGCCCACGCACTGATCCGTCACGGCTGCGCGGGCTTGAGGAGCTGCGTGACATTCATGCCGAGGTCGGCTTGGAGCACACGCATGATGTCGTCGACGTCGTCAGTGTCGATCGCGAGTTGCTCGCGCAGCTCGGCGCGCGTGCGTTCGAGCAGCACCTCGCGAGCTTCGGCGATCCAGCGCGCAATGGTGGCCCGATGAACTCGGAAGATCCCCGCGACTTCGTCGAAGCGCAAGCCATGCACATAGTGATGGCGCAGGAGGTTGCGCTGACGCGCGTTCAGGCTGGCCAACGCGGACGTGAAAGCCGCCCGAAACTCGTCGCGATAGCGGTGTTTGACGTACTCGAGCTCGGGATCCGTTTCGCCCGCAAGAGCATCCACGACGTGATCGCCCGCGAACACCGCGGGATCGCGGTCTTCAACCCGCATGAGGTCGACATACGTCCGCCGCGCGGTCACTCGAACCCACGAGCGCAGGCTTCCGTGCCCCGAGTATTCAGCGATCTTGGGGCCGGCGGGAGACGTGCCGACGAACAGTTTGTGCCGCACCTCCTGCTTGAAGTCCTCCGCGCGGATCGGGTCTCCAGCCATGCTCGACACGCCTCGATCGATCTCGTCGGCAAACTCCTGCTCGAAGCACTCCAACGCCCGACGCTCCCCACGAACGCAGCCGCAACTCAGGTAGAGATCTCCGACATGCAAACCGCCGATGGCGTCACGCGGTCTGATCCCGGGCGGGAGCCGCTCGGCGATAAACGCGAGGAACTCCGATTGCGGGATCGAGAGGGTCGGCCAGGCAGCGGATGCCTGAACTAGTAGCTTCGCGAGCAGCTGTGCGAGTTCCGTCAGGCCTTCATAGGCGGTGCGCCGCGGCAACGGAAGTTGACCGAGGAACGCCCCCATCGCGACATCGAACGGCTCGCCCAAAACCGAGTACCCCGCCCCATGCTACATCGACACGCGACCATCACGACAAGCTGCGGCGAACTTCCGATCCGTCTGAGTGAATCGGGCGTTGGCCCTGGCGTGTCGTTCGACGAGATGACGACGCAGATGAGCGCGGATCTCTGGTGGGCGCGATTACGGGGCGAACACCACCGCCCTGGATGGGCAGCCGCGCTCCCCTCGCCGCTGCTTTCGCTTGCTTCGGTGTGGCGCTGATCTTCGGCCGGACCCCACGCCGCGACAATCGTCGCGAGATTGCCCTCGCACGCGGACGTCGGGGCTTCCACTAGATGAACTCGTCGATCCGGGGCCGCGGCGAGGACGAAATCGCCGTTCGCGAGAAGCATGGGCATACGCGCGTAAAGCGACGGGCCCTGCTACAATCGCGAGCCAGTGGACGCGCGCGAGGACTTGAGCGCCGCCGGAGTGGTGCTCGCCGGCGGCGGAACTGGTGGGCACATATACCCAAATGTCGCGATCGCCGAGCGGCTTGCGGCTGAATTCGCCCCTCATTTCCTCGTCTCCAATCGGCCGGGCGACAGCGCAACCATGACAAAACTATCGCTGCCCTATTCGGTCAGCTGTGTGCGCCCATTGCCGCCGCTCACCCGCCCGTTGCGCGCGCTTGGATTTTACATCGCGTGGAGGCAAGCGATCGCCGAGGCCATCTCTTTGCTCCGTCGTAAGGACATTCGGGCCGTCGTCGCAACCGGAGGATTCGTCTCCGGGCCCGCGCTCGTCGCCGCGCGGCGACTGGGTCTTCCGCGCGCGATGGTCAACCTCGACGCGGTACCCGGCCGTGCGAACCGTCGCCTGTACCGCGACTGTACGAAGGTATTCACGACGTATCCGAGCCCCCTTCTGCCGGGCGCTGAACACGTCGGTTTTCCCCTCCGGAGGATCTCCCAGGGCGACGGCGACATGGCCGCGGCACGCGTTCGATTGGGACTCTCGCCTGATCGGCCGACGTTGTTCGTCACCGGGGCGACCCACGGTGCGGAGTCGCTGATCCGCGCGATGATGGCCATCGCTGCGGTTCCTTCGTTGGCGGAGGCGCTCGCGCGCTGGCAAGTGCTCCACCAATGTGGCGGCTTCGAACCCCATGTGCTGCAACGCGCCTACGACGATGCTGGCATTCCCGCGCGCGTGGTCGCTTACCTCGACCGCATGGGCGATGCCTGGTGCGCCGCGGAGCTCGCGGTCAGCCGTGCTGGCGCCGGCAGCGTGGCCGAAGCCTGGGCCAACTGCGTACCCACCCTATTTCTGCCCAACCCCTACCACGCCGATGGGCACCAGCGCGCCAACGCGCAACCGATGGCCGACGTCGGGGGCGCAGTAATCGTCGTCGATCGGATCGAGGCCGAGCGCAACCTCGAGGGGTTCGGTCGCGAGTTGCTCGCACTCATCGGCGACGCTGCGCGACGCGACAGCATGCGCGCGGCCGCCCAACGCTCGCGCCCGCCGGATGGCGCCAACGCGGTTGCCATGTGGCTCAGCGAAGCGATGCACAGCGTGGCCCGACGCTCGGCGTGACGTGGCGTCCAGCCATGCGAATGCCCTCAGCCTAGCGCTGCGCGCGGCAACAGACGGCGAATCTCCTCTGCCGGCCGCCGCCGCAACGCTTCTGGCTCCACGCCGAGAACCACGCCATCGCGGACGCGCTCGCGGCCGGCCACGTACACGCGGCGCACCTGGTCCCGCGCGGCGGAGTAGACGATCCGGTCGTATACCGCGACACCTGCGGGGCCAAAACTCGCCGGCCGCTCAAGATCCAAGACCACAAGATCGGCCGCCTTCCCGACTTCGAGGCTGCCGATCTTGTCCGCCAATCCCAACAGGCGTGCCCCCTCGATCGTGGCCAGCGCAAACGACTGTTCCGCTCGCCAGCGCCCCGGACCATTCTTTACGCCCTGCAGCAGTGCCGAGAGCCGAACCTCCTCGAGGACATCCATGTCGTTGTTGCAGGCGGCGCCATCGCATCCGATCCCGACAGTGACTCCAGGCGTCGCTGACAGTGCCACTAGATCCGCGATGCCCGAACCAAGCTTGAGGTTGGCCGAAGGACAATGGACGATCCCGAGGGCGCGTCCGGCGAGACAATCGCGGTGCCGCGCGTCGAACTGCACGCCGTGGGCGACCGATAGTTGGGTGTCGAGCACGCCAAGGCTGTCGAGGTATTCGAGCTGCCCCATACCCAACCGCGCCCTGACCTCATCTTCCTCGGATGGGTGCTCGAGCAGGTGGGTGTGAACCGGCAGACCCAGTTCGTGCGCCAGCGCAACGACACCTCGCCAGAGTTCAGTCGAGCACGAGAGAATGAAACGCGGGCACAGCAGCGTGGTAATCCGCCCGTCGGCAGCGCCATGCCAAGCGCTGTGAAGTGCGCGGGCCTCGGCGAGCGCAGCATCGGCCGGCTCGACTAGGCCGGCCGGCACACCGTAGCCCTCGTCCATCAGGCACTTGCCAGCAACGGCGCGCAGACCTAGATCGACCACCGCGCGCAACACGTCGTCCATGTGGCGAACGAGACCGATATCTTGGATCGTCGTGGTTCCGGAGAGCAGGCAATCAGCGCCGCCCAGCATCGAAGACCAATACGCGCTCGCGGCGTCGTGGGCGGCCTCGAGTGGCCAGATGCGCTCGCGCAGCCACGTGAGCAGCTCGCGATCCTCGGCGAGCCCGCGAAAAATCGCCTGACCGAGGTGCGTGTGGCCCTGGATGAATCCCGGCACCACGTGGAGCCCGCGCGCGTCGACCAAGGTGGCATTGTCCGTGGGCAGGCCGCGACCGATCGCCGCGATCCGACCGTGCTCCACCCGCAGATCCGCTTCAAGAACGCGCCGCTCGGGATCCATGCTGACCAGGGTGCCACCCTGGAACACGAGCGCGTCGTCGTTCACTTGCGATAGACCTCCGGCTTGAGCACACCGATATACGGCAGGTTGCGATAGAGGCCGGCGTAGTCGAGGCCGTAGCCGACAACAAACTCGTTGGGGCAGCGAAACCCGACGTACTTCACTTCCATGCGCTCGCGCCGGGCGTCGTGCTTGTCGAGCAGCGTGCAGATCTCGAGGGAGGCGGGACGCCGGGTCAGGAGGTTGTCGAGCAGATACCGCAGCGTGAGACCCGTGTCGACGATGTCCTCGACCAGCAGCACGTCGCGGTTCTCGATCGACTGATTCAAGTCCTTGAGGATTCGGACCACGCCCGACGAGGTCGTGCCCGCGCCGTAGGACGAGACGGCCATGAAATCGACCTCGAGCGGAATGTCGATCGCGCGGACGAGGTCGGCCATCAGTGGGAAACAGCCCGACAACACGCCGACCACGAGCGGCTTGCGTCGACGATAGTCGTGCTCGATCGCAGCGGCCAACTCGCCGACGCGCTGGGCGATCACGTCGCGGGTAAACAGGACTTTTTGGATCAACTCGGACTGCGGAGTACGTTCTTCGCTCGACACTGGGCACCTGCGTCGCGAGGCGCAACTCACGCCGCGAGCGCGCGCAGTATAAGCCGACATTGCGCCGCTAGGAGCGTGACCCCGTAAGGGGTCTCGCTCCTCCGTGCCCGTGCCCG
>CADEGN010000142.1:6044-19990 GCA_902826865.1 uncultured Myxococcales bacterium | reverse complement strand
TGGTCGCCGATGACGGCGTTCTGAGCATCACGGATCACTGACTCACCACACTAGATACTAGACGCCGGCGAACAAACGCGCGCCAAAGCTGTCGGACAGTCGCGCGTCGTCGAAGATCTTTTGCGCGGCAGCGGAGACGTCGTATTCGACCCGGCTGAACTCGAACACGCGTTCGTTGTCGTCGTAGATCGTGTAGCTCGCCCGCGGGTCGTGATCACGCGGCTGGCCCACCGAGCCCACCGAGATCACGTAGCGGAACTCCGGGTGAATCTCGAAGCGCTTGGTGATGACCTCGTAAACCCGCTCGCGCCCCAGCGCGTACGACTTGCACAGGTGGGAGTGACCGATAAACGTCACCTGCCCAAGGCGGCTCCAGATCGGCAGGCACGTCGAGGCCTGATCGACCGTGAATATGTACTCGAACTGCTCAAGATCGACGGGCGAGCCGTGGCAAAAGTGCGTCTCGCCATCGTTGACGTTGTACGGCAGTTTGCGCAGCCACTCGAGGTTGATCTCGCTGAGCTGAGACGCGTGATGATCGAGCGCCTCGCGAGCCGCCGGATAGTAGTAGCTGTAGTCCATCCGCCCGGCGACCGCGGCATCGTGGTTGCCGAGGATCGTGAACCGAGCCTTGGTCCGCACGTGATCACAGCAGGGGTTGGGCTGCGCGCCGTAGCCGACTGTGTCGCCGATGCAGACCAGGCAGTCGACTTTGCCCTCGTCGAACTTCCGCAGCACGGCCTCGAGGGCATCGAGGTTCGCGTGCGTATCACTGAAGATCCCGTAGCGCATTACCCCTCGGCCTCGACTTCGACCTCGGGAACCATGATGGCTTCGTACGCGCGGCGCGAGAACCCTCGCACCTCCGTCACGTCGGTGAGCGGCAACTCGCCGCGGATCGCCGCCCCCGATTCCCTCACATCCCGCAGTGTAGCAAGCGCGCGGCGTGCCGCGGTCGAAACCCGCGGATCGGCTGCGTCGGCCAGGGCCGCGACGGCGTCATGGGCTGGCCCCCGTCCGGCCGCCGGGAGTCCCCCCTCCGACAACGCGATCTCGGCCAGGCCGCGGGCAACCCGCTCGATCGTCACCGACTCCCGTGCTGTACCGCTATCGCGGCGGATCAGCTGACATAACCGCCGCAGCGCGAGCGGGCCGAAGCCACCGAGCGCGCGCGCCACGTCCTGCCAGACGCTGGTCGGCTCGCTGACGAGCAGATCGGAAAGCGGCCCGAGCGCGTCGGGATTGAGCGACATTCCCAGCAAAATCACGGCGGCCTGGCGCAGCTCGCGGCGGTCCGAGCGGAGCTTGGCGACCAATCCGGTGACCGCACGCGGCCCAAGATCGGACAGCTCGGGGAGCAGCGCGAGGAGCTCGTCGCCATCGAACTGTTCAAGGGCGTCAAACAAGTTGGCCAGCTCGCGCTCGCTGGCGCGGGCGTGCGCGATCTCGGTTGCGGCCTTTAGGCGCGTGCGCGGATCGGCGAGACGCGTGACGACGCTCGACGTTGGGGCGCTGTTGCCGTCGTCGCTCACGTCGATGACCCCCGCGGCCGCAGCCGGCGGGGCGACGTGGGATCGTGGATCGCTCTCCGGCAGGTCCAGTGCCCGCCGCAGCTGCTCCGGAATCGCGAGCTGCTTGCGCACGCACAACTCTAAGATGCCCTCCCAAGCCGCGCGAGCCTGCTCGGGATCGAGATCCCCCTCCTCGCCCTCGTGCTCCGCGCGGGCCTGCGCCAACTTGGCCACGTAGTCGTTGAGGTCGTCGGCCAACCCAGACGCGATCACGCGGCGCCAGAACCGGCGGGGGGCCACGATCCCGTGTTCGATCGAGCCGGCCAGCACGCGGCGCCGGATCGCGTCGTACTCCCCCATCGGCAGGCCTTCGACTTCGAGCAAACGGGCCAGCGTCTCCTTGCGCGAGACCCGATCGAGGTGTTCAAGGGCCCGCATCGCCTCGGCGGCGCCGACGATGTATTGGTACGCGCCCACAGCGACGGAGACCTTGGTCGGGGTCATGCGCTCTTCCGTGCTTTCGCCGCGCAGCACGCTGAGCGCCGCCTCGAAATCAGCGGGAGGGTGATCGCCGTGGGCCAACGCCCCGCGCGCCGACTCCAGGCACAGTGCGGCGTTCGATTCGAGCCCCACCGCGGCCAGGTCGCGGACAAACGCCTCACCGCCGGCGGTGATCTCGGCCCGCACCTCGAAGCGTTCGGCCAAGATCCGGAAGATATCGACCACATTCGGCGCACCGGCGTCGACGATCCCATCGATGCAGCCGGCTTGGCCCATGAAGGCGCCGAGCAAGCGGATCCCGAGCAAAGGATAACCGCGGCCGCGGAGGTGGACCGGCCTGACGTCGAGCTTGGCCGCGCGCCAGCGGTCGAGCGCATCGGCATCCACGATTGCGCGAATCGTCGGAACGCCGCCGTGTAACTCGATCGAGCCGATCCAAGCGCCGATGGACGGCGCGCGGGGTAGTCCCGGAGCGGCGCCGTCGCTACCGATTGCCACCGGGACTCCAGCCGAGGAAATCGCCTGCGGTGTGCCAGGTTCGTCGTGTAGCTCACGCACCGGATGCGGGTCGCCGCCGCGCGGCACTGAACCGGTTCGCTCGGCCGGGGGAGACTCGCTCGGCGCCGCCCGTCGGGCCGTAACTTCCGAGGGTGCAGGCGCCTGCGAGTCGCTGGCCTCACGACGCTGCTCCGGATCAATCCACTCGACTTGCGGATGCAGCAAGGACGCGTCGACGATCTCGGGCCAGCGTGCGATCGCCTGCAAGTGTGCGATCAAGACTTCGCGCAGATCCCCCCGGCGCTCGCTGGACAGAAGGAGGGTCGCTCGGGCTACCCGGCCATCGACCTCAACCCATGGCGCCCACGCCCACGCCGCGCGCCGACAGATCGGGCACACGCCCTCGAAAGGACCGCTGCCGCGGAGCCTCCGCGCGCGGTCCTTGGCCGCGGCGACGTCGATGATCACGACGCGCGTGGCCGGATATGTCGCTCCGCAGGGACACGCGAAGGCGATGGTCTCGCAGCGGGTCGCGTCTTGGGTCGTCACCAGCCGAAGCACGCACGATAGCGGCCGCGCGGCAGCTGTGTAAAGCGGCGAGGCGCGGCGGGTGTTCGCCCGAACCCACGGCACGCCCCGCGCGCGACGACGGACGCATTTGCCCCCACGCTGTGGGATGTTGCCGCGCGTGTTGCCCCCATGGGTGCGCGCGCGGGGTCGCCCTCGCAGGGCGACGTGGCCGCCTTCGTACCCGATCGTTGGACTTGTGCGGAACGACGCTCGCCGCCATGCTTGTCGTGCATCCGTGACGCCCCCCGGGAAGCCGCCGTCCACAAGCGTACCCGCGCGGTTGGTGACCGCGCGCGACGACGCACCGTCAGGCGCGGTTTCCACGGCGGATGGAAGCGCGGCCGAGGCCCTCGCGATTGCGCTCGCCAAAGCCTTCCGCGAGCACGTTCGCCGCGCCATCGGCACCCCGCTCGACGACTCGGCAACCTCCCTTGCATTCGTTGATCACTACCTCAAGGTTCTGCGCGACCCGGGCCACGCCGGGCGCAGCGCCGCCGACGTCGAGGCGCTGGTAGCTGCCGAGGCCGGCGCGTATTTCGGTGAGGTCGTACGCGAGGAGGTCGGCGCAACGTGGATCGGCGACGGGGTCGACCCGCTCCGCCTACGACTGCTGGTGCGCCCGCAGTTTCTTTACTTCGCCCCGGTCGCGCAGGCCCTCGAGATCGTGCGTTGGATCGCACAACCGGAGCGTGATCCGGACGACGATGCGGTCCCGGTCGCCGACGCCGACGAACCCCTCGACGTGGCGTTTCACGCCCGGACCTCGGGTTCGCCCGACGATGCCTCGTGGATCGCCGAACGACTGGCGGAGCTGCCCGAGGTCACGTCCGAGGAATACTACACGCTGACGTGCCGCTTCGAGACGCTGCAGCTCGTGCTCGAGCTGCTCGCGACGAAGCACGCGAGCGAAGGCCGCAGTCCCCGTGAGTACGGCCTCGCCGACTACGTCGACGACCTCGCCGGGGCGTGACCAACCGATCGCGAGCCGGCCCGAGGGTGTAGACTTGCGCCGGTGACGGCGGTCGACGAGATGCCTCTGGCGGAGGTGCTGCAAGCACTCTCGCGGACGCCCGTCACGGAGCCCCAGCTGCGGGCCGCGCTCGCGACCACCTGCGCGCGCTGGCACCTGCTGCGCGGCGACGCGAACGAGGCCGTACGTCACCTTGGCCATGCGCTGGAGATGGTTCCGGATCTGCGGCCGGCGATGCGGCTGCTGTACCGCATTTACCTCGACCGCAACGACATCCGCTCGGCGGTCATGTACCTCGATCAGGAGATTCGCGCGACGAGGCACCCGCGCGAAGCCGCTGCACTCTACCGCGAGCGCGGTCTGTTGGTCGAAGCGTTTTTCCACGACCTCAGCGCCGCACAGCAGTGTTATCAAGCCGCGCTCAAAGCGACGCCACGCGATCTCGCGGTTCTGCGTGCGGTCGAGCGCGTTTCGCTCGCGCGCGGCGATGTGTTTTGGCTGATCGCCAATCTCGAAGCCCAGCTTGAGGTGCTCCAGGATCCCGGCATGACCGCCGCCGTGCTCCACGACCTTGCGTTGCTCGAGGCGCGTCACCGTGGCGACTTGGGGCTCGCGGGCGATCTGCTCCTCGGCGCGCTCGAACTCGTGCCTGCGCACCAGATCCTCGCGAGCGACCTCTTTCGCGTGGCGGAGATCGGCGGCGACGCCGAGCTGATGTTGCAAGCGCTCGAGATCGAAGCGGGTGCACGGCCCGAAGGCCAACGCTCGATGCCCCTGGCGCGGGCGAGCCTCACCCTCCGCGATGCCCGCGAGCGCGCCGCCGCCCTCCAGTTGCTGCACGCCGCCGCCAGGGAGCAGCCCCACGCGTTCTCGCTGTGGCGCAGCCTCGAGGAATTCGCGATGGGCACCAACCGCTTCGACGTGGCGCTCGAGGCCGTGATCGGCCAGATCCGCGCGGTGGGCGACGGCGAAGAGTCGGCGCTTCGGGCCGAGCTTTTCTACCGCGCCGGTCGTTTGTGCCTGTTTCGGATCGATCGGCCGATCGAAGGCTTGGCGGCGATGCGCAAGGCCCTGCGCCTCAGCCCCGGCCACACCCCGGCGATCGAAGACGCCTGCCGCTACCTCGGCGCCGGCGGGATGTGGGCCCAGCTGCTCGAGCTCGTGCGAATCGAGATCGCGGCGGTCCGAACGGTTGGCGCCTCGGGCGAGGAGCTCGCGCTCTCCCACCTCCGTGCGGGTCAGTTGCTCGAGGAACGCCTTGGCGAGCTCGACGGTGCGCGTCGCCACTACGAGTCGGCGATCGCGATCGCGCCCAAGTATCGGCCCGCGCGGGATCGACTCGAGCGCCTGCTCCATCAGGTCGGCGACGCGGCCGGACTCCAACAGTTTTATGCGGCCGAACTCGAGGCCGCGCGCACGCCCGCACGCAAGGCGTTTCTCCACTCGGTTCTCGCGCGCTTGCACGCCAGCGACGGCGACGCCGGCATCGCGACGAAACACCTGATCGCCCTGATCAAGGCCCAACCCGACCACCTGCCCTCGATTCAGCTCCTCGCGCGCCAGCTCGCCCGTTTCGGCAAACAGCGCGAGCTGCTCAAAGTTACGGAGCAGGAGATAGGACTGACGCGATCGCCCGCGCGGGTTGCGAAGCTCGCCCATCGCGCGGGTGAGCTGTCCCTCGCCCTCGGCGACCGCGCGCAAGCCCGGGCGCTGTTTAGCCGCGCACTTGCGGCCATCGAAGATCACCAACCCTCGATCGAAAGCCTGAGCCGGTTGGTCCGCGACGAAGGGGATCACGCCACGTTGGTCGAGTTGCTCCGCAAAGAGCATCTGCTTTGCGCCAACGACCGGGCTCGTCACGCGGCGATCGCCCTCGAGATTGCCCATCTTCTCGCCTATCGCCTGGGCAAACCGGAAGACGCGCTCATCGAGCTCGAGGGCCTGCTCGCCCGTTGGCCACGGCACCTACCCGCGCTCCACGCCGCCGAGGGCCTGGCCGCGGCGACGGGTCGCGTCGATACGTTGATCACGCTCCTTGGTCAGCACATCAGTGCCGTGTCGGGGCCGCGAACGCGCGCGCTCCTACTCCACCGCGTGGCCTCGCGGCGCGCGGCCGCCGGCGATGACGAGGGCGCAATTCGTGACCTTGTGCGCGCGCTCGAGCTGTGGCCGCAGCTCGGCGTCGCGCGTGCACGGCTCCTGCGACTTTACGAACAGCTGGGGAGAAGTCGCGAGCTGCAGGCGTTCGCCGAGGAAGGCCTGACGGCCGAACGTGGCGCCGACGATCGCCGGGCGATGGCGCTGCAGCTCGCCGAGCTATCCCCCCGTCCTGTGGTGGCGATCCAGTACCTGGGCGCCGTCGCCGAGGCCCGGCCCGATGACTACATCACCCAGTCTCGACTGGCGCGCGCGTGCGCGTTGGCCGGTCGCCCGTCGCGCCAAGCGGGTGCCTTGCGGGCCGCCCTCGCCAGCTTCGAGTCGTCGACCGAGACTCGCGACCCCGCGCTCGCAGCGTTACGCTTCCGCGCGGCCCGGGCGGAGGAAGCCGCCGGCAACCTCGACGCCGCCGATCAGGGATACGCGACCATCCTCGATCATGAACCCGGCGACGTGCTCGCACGGCGCGGACGCCTACGAATCAAGGAACGACGTCGCGATGCGGCCTCGGCCCGCAGCGCCGACGACTTGCACACCGCCGCCGAGACTGCGCGCCACCCGGTTGAGCGCGCTGCGCTGCTGACCATCGCAGCCGAGGGGTACGAACACCGCCTCGCGTTTCAGCAGGCGTTGGCGACCCTCGATCAGGCGATCGCGGCCTGCGAGGGCTACTTGCCGGCGTGGCACGCTCGCGCCCGCATTCTCGAGCGAAACGGCGATCCGATCGCGCGCGCCGAAGCCATCGACACCCTGCGCCGACTATCGGTTCTGCAACGCGATCCGGGACACCGCGCGCGCTCGTTGTGCCGCGCGGGCGCCCTCGCCCTTGTGATGGACCCGGCCGAAGACGCCGGAGCGACAGCATGGGCGCTATTCGCGGAGGCCCTGGCGATCGACCCGAGCTGCGACCGCGCGATGATCGGCCTGCGACGCACGCGGGAACGTCATGGTCCCTTCGCCGACCAGAGCCTGATGCCGGCCTTGCGCGCGCGCTTGCGGACCTCGCTAGAAAACGGTGAACTCACCGCGATCGGTCTGCGCGAGCTGGCACGCCTCGGTAACGACGCCGCCGGCCCGGCGAGCGCGATCGAGCTGCTCGACGGGGCAAAGAACCGCTTCCCCACCGATCCGGGGATCGCCACGGACCTCGCCCAGGCCCACGCGAGGTTGCAACAGTGGCCGCAGGTCGTGACGCACCTCGAGATCGCGCTCGCCCACGAACTTCTGCCTGAACGCCGCGCCGCCCTGCACTTCTTCTGCGCCGATGCGCGTGAGAACGCCAACGATCTGGCGGGATCCCTCACTCACTACTTGGAGGCCGGCCGGGGCGGATATTTCCCGCACCACGCGTTCCTCGCAGCCGAACGGGTCGCCGGACACCTCGGTGACGTGACGTCGCGAGCCCATGCGTTGCAGCTGCTGGTCGATCTTGGCGAGGGGCCCGAGCGCGCGCGAAGCCTGCGAGCATTGGCGGACCTGCACCGAAGCGCGCTTGGCCAACCCGACGTCGCGGTCGATCTGATGCGCGAGCTGTTGTTGCTCCGACCGACGGACGTCGACGTCGCCGTCGAGCTCCGCCGCCTGCTCGACAAACTCCATCGCGGCGACGAGGGCAACGCGGCGCTGCTCGCCGGTGTCGCCCATCACCGCGCCTGGCTGCGCTCTGCCACCGCCGGGACCGACGAGACCCACTCCGCCTTGACCGTGCCGGTCGCGGGCTTGCTGCGCCTGTTTGAGGCGCTCGGCGAAACCGATGGCATGTACTTGTGCGCCGCCGTGCTCAGCGTCCTCGCGCCGAGCGCCATTCCGGTCGGCCGACGCTGCGAGGAACTTGTCGGTGAACCATGGCCGCTGCCCAGGCATATCGAGGGGCGTGCGTTCGACGAATTCGTCGGCGATTTGCCGCACGCCGCCGTGCTCGACCTGCTCCGCGAGGGGGTGTTCTACCTCGGCGATCTCCCGGACGTCCCAGCACCCGCGATCGACCTCGCGCCGAACCGCAGCCTTGCGCCCAACACACCCGTCGTCGTCGTGATCCGCGCGCTCGCCAACGCCCTAGGTGTTCCCCAGCCCCTGGTGTTCGTGGACCACAGCCAAGAGGATACGGTCGACGCGCGGATCGGCACCGCTCCAGCGCTGGTGGTCGGCCGGCGTCTCGCGGCCGCGCCGTTTGGGCCGGCGGCGCGCGACCGTCTCGGTCGGGGGTTGCTGCGCTTGGCAACCGGAGGCGACACGTTGCACCGCGCGCCGGATCCGATGCGCTGGCTCGGTCTATGCGCCGCCCTCTGTCGCGCCGCCGGCGTGCACATCGATCTGCCGCAGGAGTTCGACTGGAAGTTTTCCCAGCACGTGATCGAGAGTCTGCCCGCGACGGACTCGCTCACGCACCTGCACGACGCAGCGTCCGCGTTCAAGGCCGCGGCGGAGACCCTTGAGCCCGCGGCCCTGATGCACACCCTCGTCATGGCAGAAGATCGGGCAGGCGTGATCGCATCGGTCGATCCTCGTCCGGCGCTGGAAATCGCGTTCGCCAGCGACCCCCGTGGCGACCGTTTGACGAGCCTCGTCGGGTATTTGCTATCCGACGATCACGTCGCGCTCCGCCGGTCGCTCGGCTACGAGCTCGATTTCGGCGTGCCCGCACGCCGCGCCCAGGAAGTGAAAGCATGAGCGAAGACGTCGAGCTTTCTGGAGCGTTGTTCCGCCCCGCGGCGGCGTCGCCTCCGGCCGGCGAAGGGAGCGGGCCCATCGATCTCAGCGACCTGGCACGGCCGCTCGAGTGGGGCGGCATCGAACGTACGCCACCGAGCTTAGTCGACGAGCAGTCATTGCTTTGGCCCCATGGGGGGTTGCACACGAGCCTGCTCTCGGTCGCCACGCCTTCGGGAACGGCCGAAGCCTGGCAAGCCCTTGTGGAGGAACTCGCCGAGGAGAGTCGCCTGTGCTCGGACGTGGCGTTGTCCGGCGCCATGTTGTGCGAGGCGGGACGAATCTTGGTTGAGCGGCTCGGTCGCCAAGACGAAGGGGAGCTGCTCCTGCGACGAAGCCAGTCCCCCGTGGCCGAAACGATGCGCGCCGCGGTCCGGCCGTCGAGCACCCGCGGACTCGCAGCCGAACTCGCGTCGCTTGAGCGGACGGCCCGCGACGAGACCCAACCGATCGACGAACGCGCGGCGGCGTGGATCGAATTCGGACTCGCCTGCGAGGAGCGTACGCCGAGCCGGCGCAGGGCCTACGAGGCGTTCGCGCGTGCGCTCGAACTCGAACCCGAGCATCCCGTGGCCCTCGCGCTCGCGGGTGAGGCGGCCAGCGATCTTGGAGACACGCCGGCGGTCAAGAAAGCGCTCATCGCCCAACTGAAACTGGCCACTTCCTCGCGTCAGAAAGCCGCGCTCCTGCTCGACCTCGCCGAGCATGAGCCCGATCTGCATGCGCGCGCTGACCTGCTTCGTCAGGCCCACGCCACCGAGCCCCGCGAGGAGACGGTGTTGCGGCGTTACATCCGAGCGCTGTCCCGCACCACTGATCCCGATCACCTCGCCCAGATGTATCGCGAGCTCGCCCAGGTCTCGGAAGACCCGATCTCGGCCAGCACGGCGCTCCACCTCGCGTTTCTTACGCTCACCGAGGCCGGGCGCCCGCCCTCGGACCTCGTTCTCGAGCTCGCGATGCGCGATGCGACGCGGGCCGACGCCACCGACATGCTCGCGCCACTGTCCGAAGTGGCCCTCTACGTCGAGCAACGCATCGCGGCCGGCGATGACGCGCGCGGCCTCCCGGCCAACCTCCGCGTGCTCGATCGGCTGTGGCGCTGCCTGGACGACCCGCGCGAACAGGCGCTCGTGCGAGAGCAGCTCGCCCGACTACGCTTGGCAGCGCTGCAAGCTGAGATCGGCGAGCGGGCCGGACCCGACGTTCTTGCCTCCGACCCGGCAACGGCAGCCGCCGCCGAAGCCATCGCCGCCGACCTGCGGTTCTGCCTCGTTCACCTTCCCGAGCACCGCTGGGTCCGCGAGGCCTTGGCGGAGCTTCTGCGGCTTCAGAGCAACCTCCCCGCGTTGGTCTTGCACCTTCAGGAGTGGGCGCGCACCCAGTCCGCCGGGCCGGGGCGGGCCGCGATCCTGCTTCGCCTCGGGCGCGTGCACGAAGAGGATCGTCGCGACCCGGGCCGAGCCGCCGAGATCTACGAGCTCGCCGCCGCCGAAGATCCGGACAACCCGAACTGCCTGAGGGCGCTCGGCGCGTGCTACGAACGCCTGCGGCGCTGGTCGCAGGCCGCCGATTGCCTTCGCCGCCAGATCGACGGCGTCGAGGACGAGCAGGACAAACTGACGGGCCTGCGGCGCCTGGCGACGATGGCGGAGCAGGAGCTGGCCGACGTCGATCTGGCAATCACGGCGTTGCAGGAGATCACGCGCCTTGCTCCGGAGGACCTCCTCGCGCGATATCAACTCGCGAAGCTCAGCCGCGCCGCGCGACGGCCCACGGTGTTGGTCACCGCGCTCGAACAACTCTCCGAGCGCGTGCAAGACGACGTCGCCCGCACCGCGTTGCTGGTCGAGCTAGGTGAGGTGCAAGAGCTGCAACTCAAGCAGCGCCCGCTCGCACGGGCATGCTACGAAAAGGCGCTGGCCCTGTCGCCGGGCTACTCGCCGGCGCTCGCCGCCTTGGGGCGTCTGTACCGCGACAACGGCGAGCTTGGCGAACTCGTGCGGCTGCTCAGCCCCGAACTCGACCCGGTAACCGATCCAGCGGTGCTCGCGTTGAAAGCCGCCCGCGTGTACGTCGACGAGATCGGAGATGTCGACGGCGCGATCGAGCGCCTGTGGGTCGCCTACCGCACGAACCCGGACCTACTGCCTGCCCGCGAGATGCTGCTTTCGCTGCTGACGACGAACGGGCGTCTTTCCGAGGCGTACGATCTCCTCCGGGCTCAGGAGCCGCCGCGCAGTGCCGCCGCCGCCGCCGATCACCACTATCGGCTGGGACTCTTGGTCGAGGCGGCGGCACGCCAAGCTCCGGGCGACGAAGCCGAGTTACTTCGGCGCGAGGATGCGGCCCTCCAGCACTATCGCGCTGCGCTCATGCAGCAGAGCGACCATGGCCTGGCGTTCGAGCGCTCGCGACGGCTCCTCGTCGGCCACCACGACGTTGCCAACCTTGTGCGCATGCTTGAGACGATGGCATCGTCTGCAACGGGGCCGCAGCGGGCCGTGTTGTGGGTTCAGCTCGCGCGCCTGAACATTGCCGACGCGGCCAACCTCGAGACCGCCCGACGGGCCTACGAGACGGCGTTTGAGGCCTCGCCTGAGGATCCGATCGTCCGCCACGAGCTCGAGGCACTGCTGCGCCTGCTCGGCGACCGGAAGAGTTTGCCCGCGCTCTACCTCAGATCCGCGCGTGACACCGGCGACAAACACTTGCAAGCGACGTTGCTCGTAGAAGCGGCTGAGCTCCTGCTGTCCACCGGGGAAGCCGAGGACCACGACCTCGCCGGCAACGCGATTCTCGACGCCCTCCGCGTCGACCCCGGCAATCCGTACGCAGTCCGTCACCTCGAGCGGCTGCTCAGCGATCCGGAGTCACCGTTCGTGATCAAGGACGCGGTCAGTGCACGGGCCGTGCGCGCGCAGTCCGATGCCGAGCGCGCGATCTTCTACGTCGAGAGCGCCGAGTTGCTCGAACGAGTCGGTGCTTGGGGCCAGGCTCGCCGAGCCTACCTCGCGGCCAAGGGAGCCATGGCGCACCTGGCTCCCGCCGATCTCGGGCTGGCGCGCCTGGCCAACGATACGCGCAAGGCAGTTGCCACCACCCAGACTCGCCAGTCGATCCACGTGCTGCTCGCCGAGGCCCGTGATGCCGCCTTGCGGGCGAGTCGCGGCGATGCCACCTCGCGCACACGCGCACTCGCGCTCATCGGCGAGGTGCTCGCGCGCGATCCGAAGCATCGCGACGCCATCGCGCTCGCCCGCACCATCGCCGGCCAGCTCGGGGATCCGGCGCCGGTCGTCAGCGTCCTCGAGCACGCCTGGCAACGCATCGACGAGCCAACGATGCGCTACGAGCTCGCGCTGTTTCTCGCCGAACACTCGCTCTCGCTCGAACGCGGGATCGAGTACTACGAGGCCGCCGCGACCACGAAGCCCACCGGGCGACGGGCACTGCGTGGGCTCGTCCACAGCTATCGCCAGATGGGTGACGATCGCCGCGCCGCGGCCGCCACCGAGCGTCTGCTCGAGCTCTTCGACCCCAGCGAACCGTCGGCCATCGACCTTCGCGTCGGGATCGCAACGTTCTTGTCGGGCTCGCCCGAGACGTTGCCTCGGGCGATCGACCACGCCGCGGTCGTGTTGGAGGCCCGGCCCGACGATCCACGTGCGCTCCAGCTCATGGCCGACTTGCTCGAGCGCGCCGGCCAGGCCAGCCAGGCGGCGGACCTGCTCGACCGCCTGGCTGCTCGCGAACGCAACCGCGAGCGTCTTCACGATCTTTTGCTCCGTCGGGCCAAGCTGCTGTCGACCGTCCCCGGCCAGGAATTGCGGGCGCTCGAAGCGGTCGAGCGCGCGGCTGCGCTAAACCCTGGCAACCGCGAGACGGTGTCGCTGTTTGTCGACCAGCTTCAGCGGACCGGCCTGACGGATCGCATCGAGGGATACCTCGCGCCGATTCGCGGCGCGGTCTCGGCCAATATCAACCGCGGTGCGGTCAGCTTGCGCGACCTCAAGCTACTCGCGAAGGTCGCACAATCGGCAAGCCCTCTACTGTTGCGAATGGCGGACGTGCTCGTCTACGCGATCGAGCAATCCGGCCAGGAGGGGCAACGCTTCAATCCGCCCACACCGGCGGCATTTCGCCGGATGCTGGACTCCGCGGAGCTTCGCCAGCAGGTGCTCGCCGAGGGCGAGCCGTCCGTCCTCCACAACCTGCTGATCTCGCTCGATGGCGCGGTCGGTCGCCTCGCCCACGACTTTCCCATCGTTGGCCCCGCGGATGCTGCACCCGTGCCCAGGGGCGAGGGCGGACCGGTATTTAATGAAGCGGTCCGGCGGATGTCGGAGCTCGTCGGGGTTCGGCCGCCGCGATTCCAAGCATCGGCCACCCACAACACCGTCATCTTCTTGCAGGACCCGCTGCCCACGGTCCGACTCGGCGTGAACCTGTGGAACCTCGGGGATGAAACCGCGCTGCGCGGGCTCGCCGCGGTCGCCTTGGCGCGACTCATCTGGGGCGCTCCCCGAGCGCGCGCGTTACCTCCCGCCGGCATCGACCTACTGCTCGCAGCTTCGTTCGAGATCGCCGGCGTCTTCAATCCCATGACCGCCGACCCCGATCCTCGCATGCTGGCAGACCTCGTCGCTCAACTGCGCAACCTCCTGCCTCGCCGGCATCTGAAGTCCGTCGAGGATGCGTGCAAGTCACTCGCGAGTCACGTGTTCGATCCCGGCGGTACCGCGCGCGCGACCCGAGCAAGCGATCTCCGGCTTGCGACGGCCCTTTGCGGCGATCCAGCGGCGACACTTGCAGCAGCGTGTGCGCTCGACGGCGTCATCGGTGGCAGCCTCAAGCAGCGGATCAACCGCTCGCGAAGCGCACAAGAGCTCATGACCTGCCTTCTTACCGACGACTTCCTCGGCGTCGCCGAGCGCCTCGGCCTACTGCAATAACCCGCCTCACCCTCCACGACCGTGGTCGTGGTCGTGGTCGTGGTCGTGGTCGTGGTCGTGGTCGTGGTCGTGGTC
>CADEGN010000142.1:3719-5944 GCA_902826865.1 uncultured Myxococcales bacterium | reverse complement strand
GGTCGTGGTCGTGGTCGTGGTCGTGGTCGTGGTCGTGGTCGTGGTCGTGGTCGTGCGCGTGCGCGTGCGCGTGCTCGTGCTCGTGCTCGTTCCGATTCGGAAGCTGAACCTGCCCGTTGCGCGTGAGCACGCGAAGCAAACTCGCCACCTGGTAGCCCAGCACGCGGTGCGCCCACACAATCTCATCCGGAGCATCGCTCTTCCGCAGCCCCTCCGCCATGTCCACCAGTGCGCGCGCCTGCGGAAGGTCGCCGCTGATCCACGCCCCAACAGCCGCATCTTCAAGCGCGTTCGCGATCGGACCCGCCAGCCCCTCTCGGATCGCCGCATCCCCCTTCGCCGCCTGAGCGATGAGCGCAACGCGAGCATCGTCGTCCGTCGGTTGGGGACGATCGCCGTGGATCTCCGCCGCCTTCTGCAGCATCCCGTCGAGGCTCGCCATCGGCGGCCACTGATCGACGCGCGCCCGCGCCATCACCTGTTCTACGCTCGAGGGTTCGAACGCCGGCTCGCCCGCAACCAGGGACGCGACGAACGCACCGGGACGCTGGCTCGGAGCGGGTCCAAGCCGCGCGAGGTTCTCGTCCAACGCCCGCGCGACGCTGAAGCCGCCAGCGATCGTCTTATCGCGTGCCCATCGGATCCGTCCGCGCAGCCACTCCACCGGCAGCACCCGATCCGCGTGCGTGCGTCCCCAGTCCCGCAGCATCCGCGCTCGCTGCCCGTCGGTCTGCCGGTACGCCGAAAACTCCAGCACGCGATCATCGGGCCCAAGCATGCCGACGAACAGACGTGCCCCACCCTCCGGGTCAGGCTCGCTGATCACAAACCGCAGCGCCCCCGGGAGCGAGCGGGTGTCCACCGTCGCCTGCGCCTGGAGATCGCCGCGCATCGCCTGGAGGCCGTCGCCAAGCGACCAGTTCTTGCCGCTTTCGTCTGGGACGTCGACCCCTTTGCTCTTGAGGGTGTGCAGAGCCTTGCGCGCGGCCTTGCGGACGTCCTTGTCGGCGTGGTCACGCAACGCGGCGAGCCTGGCCGCATCTCGCGACTCCAGCAGTTTCGGGATCGACGTTAGCAGGTCGGCGCTCTGAGACATCTGGTCGCGGGTTGTATTACATCCCCAGATCCTGCGCAAACGCGGGCCGCAAGGCGGCTCCGGTGCCCCAACGCGCCCGTCGCCAGCGGGATTCGTACGCCATCTCCCAAGCGAGCGCGCTGCGCACGATTCGAACACCGATTCCCCCGGCGGCAAGCGTATCGGTGGTCTCCTTCGGATCGCGCCGAAGATCGAAGAAACGTTCGGCAGTCCCGGGCCCGAGCCAGAGCTTGGAATCACCCACCAGCGCCGCGCGACTGCCATCGCCGAGATATGAAACCACCAGGCGCGGCGGCGGCTGCGGGTCGTCGATGATCGCAAGGAGGCTCTCGCCCTGCCACTGCTGCGGCGGAGGCACGTCCAATAGGTCGGCGATCGTTGGGGCGAGATCGATGAGATCGACGGGTGCAGCGATCGGCCCCGGGGCGAGCAGCTCGGGGGCGTGGATCGCCAACGGGACACGCAAGCTCTCCTCGTACAGCGTGACGCCGTGGCCGGCGCCGCCGTGCTCGAGGAACTCCTCGCCATGAACGCCAACCACCACGATGATCGCAGAGTCGAGCCGCTTCTGTTGGCGCAAGAACTCCACGAGATCGCCGATCGCTGCCGAGACCATCTGTAGCTCGCCGCGGTAGAGTCGCTTGACCCACGCGAGTTGCGTATCGTCGGGGATGACCTTTCCGCGACGCACCCGCGCCACCCACAGATGGGTGAGGTGGGCCAAGGGACCGCCGACGGGTGTCGTTTCGCCATTGAGGAGTTCGCGCGGCGGCTCGTACGGCGCCTGAGGGTCGCTTAGGTTGAGCAGGAGCATCCAACGCCCTGGGTGGCCGAGGAGCCGGGGCAGCGCCACGTTGGTCAGCGCGCGCGCGTGGGTCTCCTGTCCGCCGCCAGCGATCGTAACGACGTCGTCGAAGCCCTGCGCGAGCCCTCGCTCGGCGGAGACGTCCGTGTTGGATGTCACGAGCACACGGAAATGCTCCGTGCGCGCGAGCGCCTCAGGAAAGAGGGATTGGCCATCGGCGACGAAGGTACCCCGCACGGTCAAATGCGCCGGCGGCACCACCGAACTGAGCCAGCTCGCATGGGTGGGGATCGCCACCGGCGACGGAGCGTAGGCCCGCTCGAA
>CADEGN010000142.1:0-3709 GCA_902826865.1 uncultured Myxococcales bacterium | reverse complement strand
ACTCCTGGAGGAGATCCGCGATCGGCCCGAGCGATGGTCGCGCGCCGACGACGAAGCCATCAGCGCGCGCGCCCTCGATCGCCACCACGATCACATCGCGATTCGAGCGCGGTCGACGGTCGAGCGGTACGGAGCGCCTGGCGACGACCCGCGCGCTGAGCAAACGGATCGCTGCGTCCTCGCCCCGCGTGGCCCGGGCACGGAGTTCGAGGCGAATCGGGATGCGTCCCCAGGCGGACAGATCGAGGGACCGTCGGTCGCCCGTCGGTCGAATCGCCTCGGAGGTGAGCACCGTCGGCGCTCGACCGTGCCGGTGATCTTCACTCGTGCTGACACTCGCCTCGAATCCGCCAGCACCGGCGAGCTCGAGCTCGAGCCGCGCGCGTCGGGGCGGCTCGAAGTAGAAGGCTAGCTGAGCTCCATCTGCGAGTTCGAGCGCGCTGCCGGCGTCCGTCGCCACGGTTCGGATGGCCGGAACGTCGCGATCAGGCGGCGGATCGGTGATGTCCTCGTGCGATCCAACCTCCACGCGAGCGACCGCCGCCGCGTGTGCTCCTTCGCCGGACTCTGTGACGCGCCGAAACACCAGACGCAGGCGGTTGTCGCCCGGGCGCACGAGGTCAGCCGGCAATGACAACGTCCGCCGCTCCCAACCCGGCCGCACGGCCAGGTGGGCGAGCGTGCGTTCGTTCCACGACACCGTCATCACCTGTCCTTCTGCCAGCGGAAGCAAGGTGATCGCGACGGCGAGATCGGGGCGGCCGTCCTTGTCCGGGTGGAGCGCGGGCGCGAGTCCGCCGTCGAGCGGGAGATCGAGGGCAGCGCTCCGTCCACGTACATACGCCGCTCCCCGCCCCTCAACCATGTGCCCAGGGTCCCAGGCCCCCGGCTCGGTCAGCGCGAAGTGCTTGCGCGAGGCGATGTGGCCGAGATCGACGATAAGCCGCCCGCGATCGCCGACCGTAGCGTTGGGCCGCTGCGCCACCAGATCCAGCCACTGGTCGCTCGTCTCGATGCGCGAGGTTGGAGCGGGAGGATCGTCGACGGACCCGACGATGTCTTTGGGCGTCGATGCCGGGAGATCGAGCGTACTTGCTTCGCCCCCGCAGCACGAGAGGGTCACGGCGGCCGCGATCAGCGTGCTCAGCCGGTTCACGACCCGATCCCGGTTCGTGCGCGCATGAACAGCGCCACCGCGACGGCCGCGGCAACGCTGCCGATCAAGCCAGCAACCGTAGGCACCCACGCAGCAAGGCCGATCCTCGCCGCCCCTTCAACGAACACGATCGCCCCGACGACGCCGAGGAGTCCGCGGATCGCGGGCATGAATCCCTGGGAGCGACTGCGACGGTGATCGAACGCGATGAGCACGACGCACAGCGCGAGCACACCAGCTGCGATTGCCACCTCGAACTGTCGCATATCGTTGGCGAGCGAGCGCAGCACCGTCATCACCGGACCGCCCAAGATGTCATCGTCGACGCTCGGGCGCGGAAATCCTAGGGGCCACGGCCAGGCGGCGGCGATGAGCTGGACGCCAACCGCGGCGATCCACCAACCGAGAAGCGCACTCCGCCGGCGGAGCCACGCAGCCGCTCCAGCCGCGGCGGCGATGGCCGCCCCAGCTGGGAGCACCCTCCGACGCGTGGGCTGCGGCGCGCGAATCGACCAGCCTCGGCGCTCGAGCGCGATCTGAACCGCCAGCGCACTGCCGCCGTCGATGAACTGTGCGACGAGTGCGTGCGGTCCCGGCCTGAGCTCGAAGACCCCGCTGTCGCCGATCGCTTGGGCGACCACGGCTTCGCCCCACGGATCGCCTTCGAAGTCGAGCCGCACGGGAACCGGACTGCGGCGGTCGTCGCCACCCTCAAGTCCGGCGAGTCGGGCAAGCTCGATGAGTTCCACCTCGGCGGCGGTCGCCGCCGCTCGCTCGGCTGCGGACCGATGCCCGAGTGGCAGCGCCGCCGCGGTGATGAGCAGTGCGCTCGCTCCGATCAGACGCGGCCGTTTCACCGCTCATCCCCCGCGGCCGCACCGCGACGGGCCTCGGGCGACGGCGCGGCGCCCGGCGGAGGTCCGTGGTGATCGAGTGCCAGCAGCGAGGCAATCGGTAAGCCGAGCAAGATCCTCACGGCGAGCGCGTCGTCGTCCACCAGATCAACGGGCCGCGCGGCCCCGTCGCCTGGATCGAGCGCCGCTGCACCACCGAGGATGATGCGCGCAACAGCGGTGCGAGCGGCCGAGTTGTTGACCATCGTCAACAACTCGGTGAGCGCGACAGCCCGATCTGTCCGACGCCCGACGACGGCCAGACCAATCGCTGCGCGTCGGCGAGCCGCCCAGTCTCGCCCCAGACGCGCGAGGGCCAGCCGCGCCGGCGCGAGGGCACCCACGCTGGCGGTCGCCTCCGCCATGGCCGGGACATCGGCAAGCTTGCGCGTCGCGATGCGATCCGCCAAAAGGGCTGGGCTGGCCGTGACTGCGTCGCCCGGGAGCGGGTCGCCGCGCAAACGGGCAAGGGCAACCGGATGGGCCGCGCGAACATCCTCGGGCACCAGCACGTCGAGCAAAGCTCGACGTGCATCCGCGGTGGCCCAGGTACGACCGATGATCGCCTCGACGAGCCGCTCGCGCCGGTCCCACCGCGCCGCCGGCGGGACCATCTCGAGATAATCGACCACGTGCCGAGCCATGGCCTCACTGCCAGCCGGTGTCTTCCCGGCCCCCCACGCGCGGACAAGATCACGAATGCCCTCGATCACGCGCTCGCGCGACGCGGGAGCGTCTGGGTTGAGATCGCCGAAACGCTCGAGCTCCGCGAGGGCCTGCAGCTGAAGATCCCGGTGGTCAGCGTCGCGACCGACGACGAAGAGTCCGCGCCAGATCGCGCGAGGGTCAGCGCTGGCGGCAGCCGCCGCGATCGCGTAGTGCTCCGCCTGCTGACGCCGCCCCGCGGCGACGGCGAGCCCCGCCTGAAGTAACAGCGCGGCGGCCTGATCGAGCTCAGGGCCGTGCGCGAGCATCTCGCCCAGCCGTGCCGCGCCAAGTTCGTAGCCCCCTTCGATCACCACCGGCAACAGCAGCGCACCGGCGCAGTTCAGCCCGATGTCGCCAGAAATAGCAGCCAACACCGCGTCGCCTGTGCCGGGTGTGCGTCGATCCAACGCGAGCCGACGAAGCAGATCCGTCACGGGCCCGGACGCGTCCGCTGCCATGAGCTCAGCCAACGTCGGGCAACTCGTGGCCGGGGCCTCGATCCGCGCGCGAGCGAACGCCAGGTCGCGCAGTTGCGTCCGCAGGGTCACCAGTTGTGCCGGACCGAGCATCCGCTCCCCGATCGCAGCGTCCTCGCTGGCCGCGCATGGCTCAGGGCAGACAGCGTCCTCCAACAGGATCGCGGTGGCGGCCGCCGCTCGCACTTCAGCACTGGCGTCGGAGCTGGCGCCCTCTACGAGAGCGATCGCGGACCATGGTCGCCCCGCCGCCAGAACCCGCGTCGCCTCTTCGGCCAGCATCTGCTCGGCCTCCGCCACACCAGCCGCGCGCGCCCGTGTGGCCGCCGCCCGCACGATCGAGACCGCGGCGTCGCGATCGCCCTCTCCTTCGCGCATGCGCGCGACCCAGATCGCGACGCGCAGTCCTTCGGACGTGCGCGCGACGTCCGAGGTCCAGTGCTCAGAAACCGGGTCGTCGGGCGTGATCGACCCGC
>CADEGN010000141.1:4254-20115 GCA_902826865.1 uncultured Myxococcales bacterium | reverse complement strand
CGCCGGCCGCCTTCACGCCATGGCTCTGCCGGAGGCGGTCGCTAAGAGGCTTACGCAGCGAGGTGGATCATGACCGTTCGCGCCATGGCAGAGTTCGAAGCCGGCTTCCCGGATGACGCGGAGTTCGAGCGCCCCGAGGGATACCACCTGGCAAGAGTGCTGGAACAAGACTGCCGCCTCGCAGGCCTTTCCGATGTCTCGTCCGATAACTGGCTCGACTGTGGGTGGTGTGTCTCTTGCGTTGTTCAGGGTTGGCCCGTATGGGTGTGCTTTGCTCGTTACTTTCCGGACGAGCAGTGGCAACTCTTCGTCGAGCACAGGGGTCTCACTCACTTGCTTGCCCGGCTCCTTCGCAAGACTTCAGCAACTGCCGATGCCGTTCGGACTCTCGCGTTTCTCGTGGAGGCCCGCTTGACCAAAGAGACAACTGTCTCTGAACTGCGCTGGTCTCTTGCTGGACGTCCGTGCGAGTCAGGCGTGCAGTCAGTCGCCGCACTACCATGGCCTAAGACTCCAGCCGCCTAACCCTTGCCGTGGGAAACACTGCCAACCACGAACTGGCACGATCGGCTGGACCGCCTGTGCCCCTTCCGGATGCGGCCTGCCAGAGCACCCGGGAATCCACGGCCGCAGATCCATGATCGATCCCAGCGACGCGGTATGGTTGCCGCGCGGGATCGTACCGCCCTGCCCCCGACCGTCATGCTCGTCGACCTCGATCGCCATGTTGGCACCCCGCTTGCCCTCCTGCTCTGCTGCTCTGTGTCTGCGTGCAGCTCGGGCCATGGCACGCGCGATCGTCTTGCCAACCGTACACCTCTCGACGCCCCCGACAGCGAACCTCCGCGCGACTCAGGTCCGCGCGCGTCCGCGATCGAGCACCCCCGATCGCCGGCAGCGGATTCCCCTGGGCCGGCAACGCCGCCCGGACAATCACGCTCCCCAGCGCCCGCATCCCCAGCGCCCGCATCCCCCGAACCCGCACCGGCGGTCGCAGCCACCAACGCGTCACCCGATCCGCGGGACCCCGCAGGCGCCGTCGCCTGGCTCGCCGCCCTGTGCGAACACGCGAAGGGCGGCGACCACACGTGGGTTGGTGCGCGCGTGCGTCTGCCACTGCGTGGGATCCACGGGATCAACGACAGCGACGCCGATCCGTTCGTGCATCCCAACGAAGACACAGCGGTCGAGGACTTTCAGCACACGGCCTATTGCAAGATGCTGCCTCCGCCAGGGACGCCCCTACGAGAGGTCCAGCGCACGGACTCCGTCGTTGCTGGCATCGTGGACTTCGGCGAGCTTCCTCATCGGATTGAGATCGATCTCACCGCCGATCCACCGGTGTTGACCACGCTGGATGCTCAGGTTCCGCGTGGTCCGATCCCTGCCAAGGCCAAAAACAAGGTGCGCCCCTATGAAATCGGCGCCCCGCCGCAGCCCCTCGTCGACAAGGAGCCGGCGGGTTCAGAAGCGCTGCGGCGCGCGGTGATCCGAGCCTTGCGCAAGGATCGGCGTTGCCTCGACGCCTACGTACGACGCAACACCTCGGTGGTTCGCTTCCAAGTGTTTGCCGAAGCGATGGGTGATGGCACGCCGGGTGTGCGCGTCGAGCCGTTCCAGCTCGTGCGAGCGTCCGTGCTCGCGTGCCTGCGCGCCCAGCTACCCGCGCGAGTAAAGTGGACCAAACCGATCCCCACCAACGCGATCATCGAAGTGCTGATCCCTGTGTCGGCCGACGAGTTACCCGAGGGCGCACCAACTGTGACACTCGGCGGGGTGCCGGGATGAGCGGGTGGCGCGGGCTCGCGACGATCTCGCCATCTTCCAGGTGAGCCCACGAGAATCCACCGACTGTAACGCGCTTCCCTTACGGAAGCGGCCGCAGGTAGCGTCGCATCCCGACGTCGGCGCTACAGCAGCCCCGGCACGCCACCGTCATTGGGCGGCTCCCTGTTGCCGAAGCTCGTCTGGTCGGTGAGGCCCATGGCGTGGCACAGGGAAACGAGCAGGCGGTTGTGCACCCCGCTCGACTGGAGGTACCGACCGGTCTCGATCATCCCGTTGGCGCCACCCGCCAGAACAAACGGCAAACCTCTGCCGCTGTGGTTGTTGCCGGTTGCAAGTTCGTTGCCCCACACGACCAAGGAGTGATCGAGAAGCGTGCCGTCGCCCTCCGGGACCGCTGCCAACCCGTCGAGCAGGTATTTCACTTCCTCGGCGTACCAAATGTTGATGTCGGTGATCCGGTCGAACGAGGCGTTGTCATCTCCATGGGAGATGCCGTGATGGGTCTCCGTGTGGCCCAGCCATGAGAACACGGTTCGGCTCGCCGAGACTGACCATTGCAAGCTGGCGACACGGGTGAGATCGCAAGCGAGTGCCATGACAAGCTGGTCGATGTGCCGTCGGGAGACCACCGGAAAATTGTCGTTGGCGTTGGGGTCCAGATCGAGATCGAGCTCGGGTACTTCGCAAGTGGGCTCGACCGAGCTGTTGCGGGTCTCGATGGCGCGGATCGCAGCGAGATGGGCATCCATTTTGAGCCGGTCTCCGCCGCCAGAACGTGACTGCAGCTTGCTCAGGTCGCCCTTGACCAAGTCGATCACGCTGCCGCGCTCGGCCTTGAGCCTGTTGACCGCCTGGGCGTCGAGATCCAGATCGCCAAACAGCCGGTCGAACATGGCCTGCGGGCTTTCCTCGGGGGCGATGGGCTGATCTGGCCCGGCGTAGCACATGCGCGTGTAGTTGCCGGCGGACGTGTGGTCGCCAGCCGTTTGGGCGCTGAACTCGAGACTCTTGTAGGGCGTTTCTGCGCCTACGGTGTTGGCAATGTATTGGTCGACCGAAATATCGCCAGCCCAGCCGGAGGTGTTGGGGACGCCCCCGGCGAAGGGCCCCGGCAAGAGCCGGCTGCCAGTCCACAGAGATCCGATGCCACATTGGTGGGCGTCGCCTGGCCCGCTGCGAACACTCTCCAGACCGCGAACGATCACCAACTTGTCTTGGTAGGGGGCGAGCGGCGCGAGGATTGGGCCCAGAGTGAAGTTGGAGCCACTTCCCGAAGGGGTCCAATCCGACTGAATTGTCCCGCTGCTCGAGAAGAGCAAGATGAGCCGGGTGGGGTAGCCGGTGTCGGCGGCCTCGCTGTCGAGCAGGGGCACGAACGGCGCGAGCACGACCCCGCCACCGGCCGCGCCGAGAAACGCTCGGCGGGAGAATCGGGGATTCTTGGCCTTCGGCGGCGCTGTTCCAGGATACTTGCGGCGCATCATCGTGTGTCCCTCAGCTGCCGGCTGGTGCGGCGCGGCGGTTGCGGAAAGTGGTCGAGATGGCCAGCTGCTTGATCAGCTCGCGCACGTCCTGGCCCGAGTCGGCGAAGGCTCGGTCGAGTCCGTCCGTTGTGCAGGCGTCTTCGGAGGACTCTGCCCGGCCGAAGGCAAAGCGGAACCATTGTCGCGCCACGCATTGCTGCACTTGTTCGCTCATCGCCAGCTTGTCGGCCATGGCGACGGCGTTCGCGACCGGGCCGTCCACATCGGTGCCAACAAGCTCGCCGGAGGCGTCGACGTCAAACGTGCCTTCCATGGTGCGCCAGGCACCCGTGCTGTCGTAGTTCTCGAACGTCAACCCGATGGGATCCATCAGATTATGACAGGCTGCGCACGCCGGGTCGGCGCGGTGCTGGTCAAAACGTTCACGGGTCGTGGCGTCAGGATCGATGGCGGGAGGATTGTCGTCGACGTCGGGAGGCGGCGGCGGGAGCAGATGGCACAGCAGGTTTTCGCGTACGAACTTGCCGCGGTGGACCGGCGAGGTTTGGTCGGGATGGGCATGCGTGGCCAAGACGGCCGCCTGGGTTAGTAACCCTCGACGTTGGCCGGCCGGCAGCGCCACCGGTTCGCCCGCGACGTGATCGGGGGGCAAGGTGGCGCCGTATAAGGCGAGCAAGGTGGGGTCATCGGTGAGGGTGAACTCGGCGGTGAGCAGCTCGGTGAGCGTGCCCGTGCTCTCAAGCACCACATAGTTGGCGAACTGGGCCGTTTCGGCCTTCATCGCGGCGGCGAGTTGAGGCGAGAACTCGGGGAATACAGCCGGGTTCTTCTCGACGTCATCGGCGTCGTCGACACCAAGCCATTGCAGGTGGAAGCTTCCGATGCCGTCTTGGGCCCGGGGGTCGTCGAGCATCCGGTCCACCTGGGCGGTGAGCTGGTCAGCGGTGGCAAGCTCGCCCGCGTCGGCTGCCGCCGCCAACACATCGTCGGGCATGGTGTCCCACAGGAAGTAGCTCAAACGTGCGGCGACTTCGTGGTTGGTCAATGGGACCATCGACCCATCGGTCGCGGCGCCTTCGCCGGTTTCAACGTGATAGAGGAAGTAGGGGGACTGCAGGATTCCTTGGACGACCAGCCGGATCCCATTGCCAAAGTCGGCAACGGCGCGGCCGCTGTCGAACACCTGTTGCAGGTCCGCAAGTTCGTCGGTGGACACAGGGCGCCGGTAGGCCTTGCGCGCGAACTCGGCGATAAACTGCGCAGCGCACTCGTCTTCGCCGGATGCGGTCGGATCACAGGGGAGCAAGGTGCCGAGGTCCTCGATACTGCGCAGCGCCAGCTTTTCGGCCGCGTCCATGTATTGTTCGGCTTGGAGATCGCCGATGGGGGCGGTGACGTTGCTGTAAAACGGGCCAATTCGCTCGTCGGCGCTGAAGTCCGCGGCAACGTCGTCGGTGAAACCGAGCAGGTCCCGGACCGTGTGATTGTATTGCGACGCGGTCAGGCGCCGCAGATCGGTGAGACCCACCTCGGGATCGGCACACGAAGGGATATCGGGTTCGGAGCCGCCGGAGCCGCCGGAATCCGCCCCGTCACCTCCGTCGGGGCCCGGTCCGCCCTCTGCGGCGTCCGCGGACGAAGCATCGCTGTTGCCGAGGCCCAGGCCGGAGTAACAACCTGCGACACAACACAATAGAACTGCCGCAGCCCTTCGCATGGACGCCCTCCTCAAGTAAGTCGCTCGGCGGTTCGTCGGGTCACCGATGATTTTTTCGTAGCGACAACCACGATCTTGACGGAGATCCGGCAATCCGCCGGTGAGTCCTGGCGCGACGAGTTCGCGTTCGAGGTCAAGATGTCCCCAAGTCGTCCGAGTCATAGTGCCGTCCCATGAAGATCGCCGAGTAATATCGGTGAGCTGCCGGACGGGCAAGACGCACCGCTGTGGGGGGCGCGGAACCACGCCCGGGCGCGGCGGTTGGCGCGACGGCAGCAGCGATCCACTCGATGCGCTTCGAGCACGCGGGACTCCTCAATTCCGAGCTGCGCGTGTGTGAACCATGGCCGTCCGCAATCGGGGGCCTGCGCGAGCATGTCGACGCCATGCTCGAGGGTGGTGCCGGCGCCCAACTCGGCACCCGCGCTCGGGCCATTCACAGGTTGTGGGAGCGCTACGACGGGCGTATGCACGACGCGGCACGCGAGGCGGTACTTGTGCACTCCGACTTCAAGCCGACGAACGTGAAGTGGACGCCCGACGATCGGGTTCTCGTGCTCGATTGGGAGTTCGCGTGGGCGGGCCCGGCGCTTTTCGACGTCGGGCAACTCCTGCGCTGGGATCCGCCCGCGCCGTTCGTCGAGGGCTTCGTCGGCGGCTACCGCGACCGCGGCGGCGCACTCCCTGCCGACTGGCAAGACCTCGTGCTGTTGTTCGATCTGTTCAACCTGGTGTTCTTCGCCAACGACCCGCAGCGCCGTCCGATCCGGGATCGCGACGTGCTCGCGCGGATCGATCGCACGCTCGCGCACTTCACGGACCGTCGCTAACGCCCTGAGCGCGGACGCCAGTTCCTAACAATGCCCAAGCGTGCCGCTGCAATCTTGATCAGGGCATCAGCGCGGCGACGCGTCCGAATCGCTCGCGGCGGCCTCACCGAGCGCACGTATAGCTCGCAAGAGCTCACGCGAGGAGCGCTTGCCGCGTGCGGTTTCAGGCTCCCGCACCGCGACACGCACCAACGTGCGCAACACCTGGGCATCAGCCGAAGGGAAGGCGCGCACAAACTCCGCAAGCGCACCATCGCCGTCCTGAAGCAGCCGCATGCGCCAGTGCTCGAAGCTCTGCTCGCGACACGAGCGCTCACCGCGGCCGGTCTGGAACTCGCGGACGGCGGCAGCGATGGGTTCGATATCGATGGCGCGCAACAGTCCCCCGATGCGGCGCAGCTGGCGTGCTCGCGCGTTCTTGGTGAAACCCTGGCATGCGCGCACCGCCTCCAACACGTCAGCGGGCAGCGGCACGCGATCGAGCTGCGCCGGCTTCATGTCGACCACAGCGCGAACGAGGTCGGCGATCACCTTCATGCGCGCGGCCTTGGACCGGTTGCTCTCCCGTCCCCCCTCGCCAACCGCGTCATTGTCGTCGTCGTCGAGCATGGCCGCGCGCCGATGCTAGCACGGCATCTGATCGATCCGCCGCCCGAGCGCTTCCAGCAGCGCTCATCGAGCCGCGTCACGATCATCGAACGACGTCTTGAACAACTCGAGCTGATCCCGGCCAACCTTGCGCCGCGGTGCAGCAACCGCTGCGGGCGCACCTACCCGGGGTTTGTCTCCCCTCCCTCGCGCTCGCTCGGAAGGCGGCAACAGCTGTCGTGCGAGCGACGATTCACGGCGAAAGAAGCCCTGCGTGTGAAACGTGTCGACAAGCCCATAGAGCTCGAAGTCGAGATGGTGGCAAACCTCGTGCAGTAGCGTGCGGACAAACGTACGCAACGCGACTGGTTGTTCGTTCGCCGACGTCCTCATCCACACACGTAGTATTGCGGGCGTGTCGACATCACGCTCGTAGAGGCCATGTAGCTCGCTCCCGGCCTTGGTTGGGCGCCGCGCCAACACACGTACGATCAAGCGTGCGGCGCCGAGTTGCGCGCACAGCCCGTCGACGAGCCCGCGGCAAGCCCTGCCGGTCGCCCTCTTGTCGTCGGCCGCCAGGCCGGCGGCGATCCCCTCGATCCACGATCGCAAGGCTGCCGGTTCCGGGATCCGTACCGCCACGATCGCGTCGCTCTTGCGATAGGTCGCCTGCTGCGACCGCGACAGCCGTCGGTAGTAGTCGAAGGGCACGGGCACCCCCAGGATACGCTACAGAAGGGGTGAGAGCACCCGCGCGACGCCCTCAAGCAATCGCGCCGCGCGCCCTTGCTCAGGACGAGATCCCTCGGTCAGTTCACGGGCATCGGCGAGGTCACCGACGAAGACTTCCGCCAGCGCGGCAGTAACGTCCGCGCTGTAGAACATCGCGATGACTTCGTAGTTGATGTAGAAGCTGCGGGAATCGACGTTCGCGGAGCCGACCGCGGCAAGCTCGTCGATCACGAAATACTTGGCATGGAGCATTCCGGCTTCGTACTCGAAGATCCGGCAGCCGGCATCGAGCAACTCGTCATAGTAGCTCGCTGCTGCCAGGGCTGTGAGCCGCGAGTCGCTGTGGGCCGCGCTCGGGACGACGATACGGACGTCGACACCGCGTAGCGCCGCGGTCCTCAAGGTGAGCATGAGGGCCTCGTCGGGAATGAAATACGGTGTGACGAGCCACGCGCGTTGGGTGGCACCGGCGATCGCGGCGACGATCTGCGCGGCGATCGATTCGGCGACGGGAGCGTCCGGACCGCTCGGGATCACTTGCGCGAGCGGACCGGTCGAGCTCGGCGGGCGCTCTGGGAGCACGGCGAATGGATCGCCCGCGCGCAGGTCTCGCTCGAGTGCGCCCGGTCGACGACGCGAGCCGGGCCGCCGCGCCGGCCGCCGCGCGTCAATGCGCTCGAGCGTAGGCGGGAGCACGCCCTGAAGATCGATGGCCTGGCCAGTCGTCGCCAGCCAGTCCTCGAGGAAGACCGTACCGAGACCGACCACAGCGTCGCCAGTGACCTCGACCATCAGATCTCGCCAGCACGGATGCTCCCCGCCGCGACCTGCGTACTCGTTGCCGATGTTGACGCCGCCAATGAAGCCAACTTCACCGTCGATCACGAGGATCTTGCGGTGGTTCCGATAGTTGGCGCGCGGGCGCCACGGCCGCGCGGGAAACCTCAAACGCCCGAACAGCGCCACTTCGCCCCCAGCGTCGCGTAGCGCGGCGAAGTGCTCGTCAGACAGGCCGAAGCTGCCGACGTGATCGATGAGGACGCGAACCCTTACGCCAGCGCGCGCACACGCTGCAAGCGCCGCGACCATCTGTCGACCAGTCTCGTCATCGCGCCAAATATAGAACTCGGCATGGACGTATCCTGAGGCAGCGGCGATTCGTTCGAGCATCGCCGCGAAGGTTTCAGCGCCGTCGGAATGCAGGCGCACCGCGGCGGCGCGCCGCAAAGGGGCCGCGGCCGTGGCGAGCGCCAGCTGGACCAGCCCACGCTGAATCGGAGGAAGCTCGGCCGGTAGATCCGAAATCGCTGCGATGGTGCGCGTCGCCGCCAGCGGCTGGATCACCCGTCTTGCCCGTAAGCGGCGACGACGGACCATCCGTTGCGCGAAGAACAGGTAGACGAGCAGCCCGATCACCGGCACGAATACGAGCGCCAATACGAGGGCGAGCGTGGTCGTCGGGCGACGACGCTCGCTCACCACGATGATGGTCACAGTCACGGCGTAGGCGGCGAACGCGATTTCCCATAGCCACGCGGGGAGATCCATCGTGGGCACATGGAAGGCGACAGCGAAATGTACGATCGGGGCGAGCACGCGTGCGCTGGCGGTTTGGGCGGCCGACGTCCGTGACGATGGTCGACGCCCCGGCGCCGCCGGTCAAATCGTCGGCGATCGATGGTATTGTGGGAGTCGGCGGGGCTCGTCACCAGGGACAAGCCTGGGAGGTAGCGGCCGATTTGTGCCACCGGTCTCGCGCGAATGCCCTTCGCGCTCGGCGCGGTTGTTACGGCCGCACAGCCCCTCGCGGATCGACCATGAAGATCATCAAACCAAACCGGGTGACCCGCTCCTTCACGCAGCACCTGGCGTCATCGCCACTGGAGGTGTTCAAACTCCTCTGTCCCGTGCGCGAGGCCGAATGGATCGAAGGCTGGGATCCGCTTCTTGTGGTTTCGCAGTCGGGTTACGCCGAGCAAAACTGTTCGTTCGTCACCGCGTCGCTCCCCGCCAACGCCGTCTGGTATGTCACTCGGCACGAGCCCGAGAACTTGTTCCTCGAGATGATCAAGATTTCGCCCGGGATTACCGCCTGCCGCCTCACCATACAAGTACGGCCGTCGCAGAGTGGCTCGACCGCGGACGTCACGTACATGCACACCAGCCTTGGACCCGAAGGAGATGCGTTCGTCGCCGGGTTCACCGAGGAGTACTACGCTGGGTTCATGGCTGACTGGGAAACCCGAATGAACGATTTCCTGCGCGCGCAAGCAGCCAAAACGAGCTAAACGGCTCGCCGCCTGCGCCACGCCGAGCTTGCGCCTTGCGATCTCGCCACACGCGCAAACAAGGGCGATCACGGGCAGTCGACGTGGCATCGCTCACCCGACGCACGCGGACCGGCGGGGTTGCAGCAGGACGAACTCGGACCGGTGTTGACCCGGGCGGCCCGCCGCCGCACGATTCCCCGCTCGGTGCACACCCTCATCACGATCCCGTTCTCACACTACAACGAGAGGGCCCGTTGGGGGCTGCAGCGCTTCGGCATTCCGTTTCGTGAGCGCGCATATATGCCGGGGTTTCACGTCATCCCTGTGCTACTCGCCACCCACTTCGGCCGCGACGGACGAGCCGACGGCGCTTCGACCAAGGTCTCGACGCCGGTACTCGCAACCGAGGATGGGTTGCGACTGTGCGACTCGGGCGACATCGTCGCCTGGGCCTGCCAGCAGCGTGGCGATTCAACGATGATCCCGAACGAGGAGGTTCGCACGCTCTCGCGCGAGCTGAGCGAGTCGCTCGGCGCGCATACGCGTCGCGTGGGCTACGGCATCAGCTTCGACGGTCGTGCAGCCGCGACGATCGCTCGCACCACCGTCGGCCCGGCGCAAGCCCTCGCCTGGCGAGCATTGCAGCCCATCGTGGTCCGCGGAATCCACCGCGGACTCGGTGTCTTCCCAGCCCGCGTGGAGCGATCGATCGCCCGGGTGCGCGAGATCTTCGCCCAGATGAGCTCCCGCCTCGCCGATCACGCCTATCTCGTGGGCGATGGGTTCACCTTGGCCGATCTCACGTTTGCCGCCCTCTGCGTCCCGGTGATCCTCCCGACACGCGACGAGGGCTATCACGGCGGATTGCCGGGCGTCGACGCCGCGTCCCCGCGCGGTTCGGCCTTCGCCCACGAACTGCGGGCGACACCGGCCGGACAGCACGTCCTGCGCATGTACGCGAAGCACCGCAACGAGGTTGTGAAGCCGCCGTGACCGATCCCAGCTCGCGACGGGACTCGTGTCATGCCAGGGCGATCTCATCTGGCCGGAACACCCCCCGTTCCGTGATGATCGCCGTCACGAGCGCTGCAGGCGTGACATCGAACGCCGGATTGCGGACCGCTGCCAATGGTGGCACCAAAACCTCGCGTCCGTGTGTTCGTACTTCGCCGCCATCGCGATCCTCGATCGGGATCTCGGCGCCGGTGGCGATGTTGCGGTCGATCGACGTCCACGGTGCCGCCACATAAAAAGGAAGGCCGTGGTGCCGGCAGAGTACCGCGACCGTGTAGGTGCCGATCTTGTTGGCGACGTCTCCGTTGCGGGCGATTCGATCGGCGCCCACGATCGCCGCCGCGATCTCGCCCTTGGCCATGAGCGCGCCCGCCATGTTGTCGGCGATGACCGTCACGTCGATGCCGTCGCGAGCGAGCTCCCACGCTGTCAGCCGCGCGCCCTGAAGAACGGGGCGCGTTTCATCGGCGAACACCTGCAGGCGTTTGCCGGAAACGACCGCATTGCGGATCACGCCCAGCGCGGTGCCGTAGCCCGCGGTCGCGAGCGCGCCGGCATTGCAATGTGTGAGCACCCCGCCCTGATTGGGCAGGAGCGCCCCACCGTAGACACCGATCGCGAGGCAGGCTTTGAGGTCGTCATCGACGTGGCGGACCGCGGTGGTCAGCAGCGCCACGCGTAGGCTCTCAGCGTCGGTGTCTGGGCCGAGCCGCGTGATCGCCTCGGCCAGCTGATCGAGCGCGACGAATAGGTTGACGGCTGTCGGTCGCGTGCGTGACAGCCGTTGATAAGCGGCCGAAAATGCGCTGCGAAACTGGCCGGGATCGTCTGGGAAACGGCGAGCCGCGACGGCGAGGCCGAGGGCCGCGACACATCCGATCGCCGGCGCCCCCCGCACGGCAAGCTCCTCGATCGCTCGCGCGACCGATTCAACCTCGTGCAGCTCGAGCCACTCCTCGCGAGCAGGAAGCTGGCGCTGGTCGAGCACACGAAGGAGCCCACCGCCGGCGACAAGCTCGAAGGGCCGCACTCCGATCGGGTCGATTGCCACGGATGCATGCTAGCAAACGCCGCCGAACCAACCGATCGATGGTCCCACTGGGGTACCCACGGCGGCCCCAATTCCGTCACCTGTTCCGCCAGCGGCGGAGGGCGTACTCGGCCTGCAGGTCGCGCCGCGTTTCCGCACTTATCCCGCGGACGGGACAGCTAGACCGACACGGGCCCGAGACAACATCCTTCACACCCGCCTCCTGCACACCCGACTACCTCCGGCGCGCACGCACTGGTAGTCTTCGGGCCCCTCGCATCATGTCCACGCGGCCATTCAAGATCCTGTCCGACTTCGATGGCGTGTGGACCGACCAGAACACGGAGGCAAACTCGATCGAGCAGTTCGCGATCGCCGAGCTCGCCCGTCTGCGCGGGGTCGAGGCGGCGGACGCGGCTGCAGACTATCGTGGATTCGTCAACGTCGTGCACGCTGCCCCGGCGGAGCACGGGTGGGCTCCAGACGGCCGCATCACCGCGTACGTCGACGAGGACCCACTGTGCGAGTGCAGCGCGATCTGTTGCTACCTCGGTAACGCCACCACCGGCACCGCAGCGATCTACCGCGAGGCGATGTTTTCCGGGGCGTTCGCCGATGCGGCCGCGTTCGCCGAGCACTGCTTCCACGGCGGCATCGCGCGTCACCGCGAACTACACCCACCGGGGATCGTTCCGGACGCGCAAACGGTGCTCGCGACCCTGCGCGATCTCGGCATCGAGCTGGTGGTGGTTTCAAATTCGACGAGCGAGAAGTTGATTCGCTTTTTCGCCCACGCCGGCATCAATGCGGGTGAGGGTCGTGGTCACGAGCTGCGCGTCCATGGTTCAGCTGCCAAATGGAAGCTCGGGGAAGCGACCCCGACGCTCAACATCGGCGGCCGGCGGATCTACGCCGATCGTCCACGGTACCGCGCGACGATCGCCGAAGAGGCGCCCGACCTCGTGATCGGCGACGTCTTCTCGCTCGACCTTGCCCTGCCGCACATCATGCGGCAGGCGGGCGACGCCGGGGCGCCGCAAACGCTCGTGCTTCGCCGGCATGCCCACACGCCCGCTTGGGTGCTCGACACACGGGCCGATGGCGCCATCAATGCCGTCGTCGACGGCGTCGCTGAACTTCCGGGCGTCGTCGACCAACTGATGCACCCCTAGTCCGCGGAGCCGCGATGCACAAGGTCGCCGAGGAGCTGCTGTCGATCTGCGTGCTCGTGGCCGCGGTTGCGGTGGTGATCGTCCGCCTCCCGCGAATCGACGTCGGGCATTCCCCCGCGTTCCGGGCCAGGCGGCTGCGCAACTGGATCCCTGTCGGCCTTCTCTATTCGCTGCTCTACATGGGGCGCTACAACCTGACGGTGGCCAAGAGCGTGTTTGGCACGATGTACGACGCGGCCGGCCGACCGCTCATGGACAACCCCGATTTCGCCGTGATCTTCGGCGTTGGTACCACGGTGTACGGCCTGGCGTTCATCGTCAACGGTCCAATCACCGATCGAATCGGCGGCAAGCGATCGCTTCTCTTGGGCGCCATCGGCTCCATCGTCGCGAACGTCGTGCTCGGCGCGATCACCCTGCTGCGCCCCGAAGATTTGCGCGGCTGGTTCTCTATCGTCTACGGCGCGAACATGTACTTTCAGAGCTTCGGTGCGGTGGCGATCGTTAAGATCAACGCGCCATGGTTCCACTTGCGCGAACGTGGCACGTTCGGGGCGATCTTCGGCATCCTCATCGCGCTCGGTCTGTATCTCGCGCTGGATGTGGGGCGGCTAATCGTCGACTTGATTGCGCTCGAGTGGGTTTTCTTCGCCCCGGCGAGCCTGCTCGCCGTGCTTGCCCTGGCCACGGCCCTGCTCGTGGCGGATACGCCGAGCGGAGCAGGATTTGAGGAGTTCGACACCGCGGATGCCTCGTCCGGCGACAATGGTCCGGCGCTGCCGGTGGTCGACGTGTTTCGCCGCATGCTCCGCGATCGCGTGATCATGACGATCGCCGTCATCGAGTTCTGCACCGGCTTTCTCCGCCAGGCGATCTTGCAGTGGTACCGCTCATTCGAGGAGGCCGTCGGCGGGACGAGCGGGTTCGTTTATCAGCACTGGGGCATGGTCTCATGTTGTGCCGGGATCCTCGGCGGCGTCTTTGCCGGCGTCATTTCGGATCGCCTTTTTCAATCGCGCCGTGGTCCGGTGAGCGCAGTCCTTTACGCCATGATGCTGGCGGGAAGCGGTGTTGCAGTTGTGGTCCTCACCACGCCGCTACTCGGCCTGACCTTCGCTTTCATGTCGATGTGCGTCATCGGTGTGCACGGCATGCTGACCGCAACCGCCAGCATGGATTTCGGCGGCCGGCGCAACGCCGGGGTAGCTGTCGGCATCATCGATGGCTTCGTCTATGCCGGCACCGCGGTGATGTCGTTCACCTACGGAGCTATTCTTCCGCGCGACGAAGCGGCGAAGGATCCGAGCAACTGGTACGCCTGGCCATTGGCGATGATGCCGGTTGCGGCGGTTGGCCTGTGGCTGGCGCGCCGCCTGTGGAACGCCAAGCCCGTGGGCCAACGCGCTGGCCACTGAGGGCGCGAATGCGCCCTGGCAGGTCCAGGCTGGCGCGCGCCGGATAATGGGAATGGACCGACATGGATCGCGCGTCGTCGTATCGAGGCTATGCCGCGCTCCACTGCCCTACCGCTCTTAGTCACCGCCGCGTGCATCCCCGTCGCGCTTGGGATCGCGACGCATTACCAGCTCGAGGCCACCGCGCGGGCTTGTGCCGCGCGCGCAAGCACGGCGCCGGAGGTCATTTCGGTGGCCGTACCGCTGCCGCCGGTGGTTCTTGAGGTCGCGAAACGGCCAGCGACAGGTTCGTCGGGCCTGCCGTTTGCGTTCATGTCGTCGCTCCAGCCACCGCACGTCGTGCTCGCGGGCGCGCCCAGCGAAGGATGGGCGGCAAGCCCACCGCGCGTCGTGCAAGACGAGCCGGGCGGTGCAGTGATCCGCCGCGACGTCGACGCGTCCCTGCTACCACCTGAACTTCGTGAGCTCGCGGGCCGTACCATGCACGCGTTCTCTGCCAGCGGTCGGGTGTGCACGGGGACGCTCGGCGCTCCTTACCTTGTGTCGGAGCTCGATGGTGATATCTCGATGGTCGTGGACGACAGCGTGGATCCGTCGCAGGCGCGCGACCCTAACCAGATCTGGCAAGCCGGGCGACGCACGCTCGTTGCCGAACTCGTCGGCGCCGACAACTGCAAAGAAGCACTGTGGGCCCGCGACATCGCCCTGCCAGAGCCGGTGATCTACACGCAGCAACCTGAGGATGACTTGCCCCCTAACGCGGCTCGGCGTGCCATCACGGCGTTGCCAGAGTTCACCAAGATGGCCGACCAGTTTGCCGCCGAAGTCTCGAGCTGGCAGGACGAGCCGTTCACAACCCGTCGTCTGATCGATCGCCTGCACCCGCGCCGCTGGCGAACATCGGACGGGACTGGCGAGTTAGCGATCTATGGCGTCGATGGCGATGAGTTCAATGGTTGTGGCGGGATGAGCCCGGCCTGGGGGGCCGCAATCATCGACGGCGGTGGCGTCAGCCACGCATTTTTCGACGAACACGACGACGTCGTCCTTGCGGTGGTCGACCTCGACCAAGATGGTCTGCCGGAGATCCTCACCGATGGCTGGATGGCAGAGCAGCGGGTGCTCGAGCCTCGACTTCGTAGCGATCCGAGCGAAAACGGCTTCGCCGAGAAGTCGTTTGCCCGGCCGAGCGTTTCGACCAAACTCGAGCCCGTACCCTACTTCGGCTGCGCCTGTTAGTGGGCCTTTCGCGGCCCACGGTGGCCCCTGAAACACGCCCTACCCCGTCCCGGACCGCGGAAGTCGCGAGCAGTGCTTTCGTGCCTCGGATGGCTTTCGCCGGCGCGGGCGACCGTTGTAAGGTCGCCCGCGATGGCCGAGGCCCCAAACCTTGCCTATTCCGAGGTCGATGTCGAAGTGAACGGCCAGCGCCGCTCGGCACTGGTGGTCACCCCGACGACGAAGATCCGCGCGGGCCGAGAGCGACTCGAGCAGATCCGCGCCGGTAACCGAACCAGCGCACTGGATGATGAGCTGTTCGCCCGACTCAGCAAGCGCGATCGAACCTTCGAGGTGGTGCTCCTGCGTTCGTGGGGCGGAGCCGAGGACCGCTCGTGGGGGTTCTCGGAGGACCTCAAGCGCGACGAGCTCGATGAGCTCGGTCATGAGCTCATTCGCGGACAACTCGCGCTGTTCCGCAAAATGATCCCGCTGGGGGTGCTCGCTCTGGTCGGCACGGATCTGACCGCGCGAGAATTCGACGCGATCGTTCGCGGTACGCGGAGACTCTCCGCCGAACTAGGTGAACGCATCCGTGTCGGG
>CADEGN010000141.1:0-4244 GCA_902826865.1 uncultured Myxococcales bacterium | reverse complement strand
TGTCGGGGAAACCAGCGCCGAGGCCGAAGCCGACCGCTTCATCATCGAGCACTTCTCGCTCTACACCACCCGGCCGTACGACGAGTTCCTGCACCAGGGCCTCCCAGCCGTGTTCTCCCTGGTCGAGCGCCACGGCGCCAAGCTTCGCAGCTTGGTCGGCGATGTTACGCGCGCCTGAGAGCTACGCGCGCGGCCATATGTACAACACGCTTTCCTCCGCCGGCACACCCAGTCGAACGGGAAAACCGTAGTGGCCATTCGCGCGGTGGACATAGAGTCGATCGCGCCCACGCGCCCACAGCCCATGATCGGGGATCGACGAGACCAGCGATAGGAACGTCTCGGCGAGCCCAAAGCTGACGAGGCCGACTTGGCCCCCGTGGGTATGACCCGACAGTACGAGGTCACCTTCGCCCTCCGGCAAGTGACGGAACGCGCCGGGATCATGCAGAAGCCACAGGCGCAGCGCGCCCTCGGCCCGGGGGTGACGTGCCACGAGTCGAGCGAGGTGGGCTTCGCGGTTTCGCCACACGAAATCGGCGCCGACGATCTGGACCGGACCAATCGCAGTGGTCACCACGGTCGCCTCGTCGACAAGCAGGCTGATACCCTGGCGTGCATACGCATCGGCGACCACGCGCCGCGCCTCGTGATCATGATTGCCGTGACACGCGAATACGCGGCCTTGGAGCGCTGCGAGTGGCTCGAGTGCCGCGCTGACGACCTCCACGTCGTGCGACTCCATCGTCATCAGATCGCCGGTCACGAGGACGAGGTCAGGCTCGGCCGCGACCGCTCTCTCGCAGATTCCACGCAAGCGGGCGATCGACATGAACGGCCCGAGGTGGGGATCCGTGATCTGCACGATTCGCAGCGCGCGCCCGGCGGGTGGGTTTGGCGTGTTGCGCGTCACCCCGCTCGGGTGGCGCTGCAAACCCGCGACGAGGGTTCCGTCCAGGACGAGATCGACGCGTTCGCGCCGCGCGGAAAGCGACTGCACGACCCCGAACGCACACATCGCGAACGGAATCCACCAACCCAAAGGTTCGCCGCCAAGGCCGGCCCAGATCGCCCACGGGAACGCCAGGAAGGTGCCAGCGATGAACCACAGCGCCGGGATGCTGATGAGCACGCGAAACGGCAAGCCGCGAAGGGCGGGGCGCACCAAGATGGCACCGAAGTGAACCACCGCCGCGACCTGCAGATAGGTGACGACCGGATCGAGCTCCGTGGTGCGCAGCGCATTGCCGACGAACGTGGGAAATGCCAGCACGATCGCCGCGAACACCCCATACGCTCGACTGCGCACGAGCGCGGCACCGACCAGGGCAAAGTAGACGCCAAGCGCGACCACCGAGCCGGAGATCACGACTTCCCCTCGGCGATCGCGCGGTCGAGCAACTCACCGACGAGTTGCGGATTGGCTTGACCGCGCGTTTTCTTCATCACCTGGCCGACGAAGAACCCGCGCAACGCGTCTTTGCCCCCGCGCAGCATCTCGAGCTGGCGAGGGTTTTCCGCGAGCACCTCGGCCACCGCTGCGGCGATTGAGGTCGCGTCGCTGACCTGGCGGAGGCCCTCGCGAACGACGATCTCTTGGGCGCCGCCCTCACCTGCCCACATCCGGGCAAACACGTCCTTCGCAAGCCGGCCCGACAGCGTGCCGTCGGCGATCAGCTCGACGAGCTCGGCGACCGCCGTCGGGGTCACTCGGCAGGCCGCGATCGCGAGTCCGTCGGCGTTTAGGCGACCGAGCACCTCGACCGCGATCCAGTTGGCGGCTCGGCGCCAATTCTCCTGCGCCAAGGCGGCAAACGCGGTCTGCGCGAACTCGGCGAGCTCGCGTTCCCCGGTGAGCAGGAACGCGTCGTCGGACGCGACGCCCCCGTCGATCCACCGCTTCCTCCGATCGGCGGGGAGCTCGGGCATCGCGTTACGAACCTTCGCGACCCGCGTCTCGTCGATCTCGAGAATCGGAAGATCCGGATCCGGCATGTAGCGATAGTCGGCCGCGTCCTCCTTCGTCCGCATGATCCTCAGGCGATCGCGCTCATGATCGTAGCCGAGGGTGCAACGCACCACCGGCTCGCCCCGCTCGATCAGGTCGCGTTGACGTCTCACCTCGGCTTCGATGGCGCGGGCGAGGAAGCGAAACGAATTGACATTCTTGATCTCACAACGCACGCCGAACTCACTCGCGCCGAGTGGCCGCAAAGAGACGTTGGCGTCGCAACGCAGCGTCCCCTCTTCCATGTTGGCCGCAGAGATCCCCAGCGTGCGAATGATCGTCCGTAGCTCTCGCACGTAGGCGGCGGCGTGCTCCGAACTGCGAAGATCCGGCTCGCTCACGATCTCGAGCAACGCAGCTCCGGCGCGGTTGTAGTCGACGCGACTCTCGCGGCCGATGTGCGTGGTCTTGCCGGCGTCCTCCTCCAGGTGAATTCGCTGCACACGCACGCGAACCGGCCGGCCATCCTCGGCCGTAGAACCCGGCACCTCGATCGCACCGCCGCTGGCGTAGGGTTCGTCGGCCTGCGTGATCTGGTAGCCCTTTGGTAGGTCGGGGTAGAAGTAGTGCTTGCGTGCGAAAGCGCTTCGTGGGGCGATCCGGCAACCGGTCGCGAGCGCCAATGCGATCGCGGCGTCGATCGCGGCGGAGTTTGGCACCGGCAAGGTACCCGGCAAACCATATGAGTACGGATCAACGCGGGTGTTGGGTGGGGCGCCGATCTCGACCGGGCAGCCCGAGAACAGCTTGCTGCGGGTCTCGAGCTGACAATGAACCTCGAGACCGATGACCGTCTCCCACGGCACGCTCATGGAGGCGCTCCCGGAGCCTCGAGTGTTACGGCGAAAATTGGTGGCCGTTCGCGATGCCACGCGGTGGCGGCCTCGTGACCCGCCGCCGCCGTGAGTAGAGCCGCCTCACCGAGGTGCGGCCCGAGAAGTTGGAGGCCGATCGGCAGGCGCGGACGCCCGGTCGTGGCCGCGGTGAACCCGGCCGGAATAGAAATCCCGGGCAGTCCGGCCAGGTTGGCCCCTACCGTAAACACGTCGGAAAGGTACATCGCCAAGGGATCCGCGGCGCGCTCACCGATGCGGAACGCGGGCACCGGCGACGTCGGCGTCGCGATCACATCGCAGCAGGCGAATGCGTCGTCGTAGTCGCGGGCAATCGCAGTGCGTACGCGTTGCGCACGGCCATAGTAGGCGTCGTAACCGTCTTTGCGCAGCACAAACGTGCCGAGCAGGATGCGGCGCTTGACCTCCGCGCCAAAGCCGGCGCTGCGCGACGCTTCGATCGTGCGGGCGAGATCCTCGGCGGGCACTCGGCGGCCGTAACGCACGCCGTCGTAGCGAGCGAGATTGCTTGCGGCCTCCGCAGCACAGATCACGTAGTAGGTCGCGATCGCGAGCTCGAAGTGGGGCAACTCGATGTCGACGAGAGTCATCCCGCAATCGCGCAACACTTCGAGTGAGGCGGCGAATGCCGCGTGGACCTCCGGATCGAGGCCGGGAAGCTCGAGCGCCCGCCGATGGACACCCACGCGCATGCCGGCGCAGGAGCGTTCACAGGCGCCCAACAGGTCCCCGGGCGGCGCAGCAATGCTCGTTGGGTCGAGCGGATCATGGCCCGCAATCACCGACAGCCCAAGGGCCGCGTCGCGGACATTGCGAGCGATCGTCCCCGCCTGATCGAGGCTCGAGCCGAATGCGATCATGCCGAATCGACTCACGCGCCCGTAACTCGGCTTGAGCCCGACGACGCCACACATCGCGGCGGGTTGCCGAATCGATCCGCCGGTATCCGTCCCGAGACCCAGCGGGACCATGCCAGCGGCGACAGCCGCCGCCGTGCCTCCCGACGATCCCCCCGCGACACGATCGGGCGCCCATGGGTTGTGCACCGGATCGCCTGGCACGTTCTCACTCGACGAGCCCATCGCAAACTCGTCCATTGCGGCCTTGCCCACCAGCACGGCGCCTGCGTCGGCGAGACGCGCGGCGTGGGTTCCGTCGTACGGGGGAATCCAACCGGCGAGGACCCTTGAGTTGGCGGTGGTCGCGATGCCCTTGGTGACGAACGCGTCCTTGAGAACCACTGGCACCCCCGCGAGAAGTCCCGCCGGCCTACGCCGATGGTCGAGCTCGGCCGCTTGGGCGCGGGCGTGGGCATCGGTACGCAACAACAACGCGCGCACGATTGGCTCGATCGTATCGATCTGCGCGAGATGCCCCTCGAC
>CADEGN010000140.1 GCA_902826865.1 uncultured Myxococcales bacterium | reverse complement strand
CGAGTGGCTTCGATTCGCCGCTTGCGGTCGGCGGGTCGAGCTGCGCCCGGAACCCACCCTTCCACGTGTCCGTGTCGTTGGCGGCGCGCACCACATTGAACTCGCGATACATCGCGTCGTTTTCAAGCACAAGCAGCGCTGTAAAACGCGACAGCACGGTGTAGTCCTTCGACAGGTCGACGATGCGGTCCTTGGCGGCAAAGCCATCGCGCCGCGTCAGCTCAGCGATCTCCATCTGGGCCCATGTGCGCGGCAGATGAGCGTTCTGATCCGGCGCGCCGGCGCGGACGGCGGTGATGTCGATGGGGAAGTCGGCCTCGAACGGCCCTTCGGGTCCGGTTGCGAGCAGCTTGACCCGGCCCTTGACCGGATGCGCAAGCTTCCCCGTCACAATCACGCTGTCGCCGGCGCGGATACCTGCGGACTGGCCGTGGTGTACGGACACCATCCCGGGGGGCGTCTCGATCTTCAGATCACGAGCCACCGGGACCTCGGCGCGCAGCCGAAGTTCGCGGACCAGATCGCCGAGGTCGTCGCGGGCGTCGGCCTGGACGAGATCGCCCCCGGTAGCATCGACGACGCTCTGGAGGGCGACAACATCGGAGCGCGATCCAAGCGCGATCGCTTGAACGTGTGTGTCGGGCAGTGCGTCGGCGACCATGCGCCCCAACCGATCCGGCGCGAGCTCGCCCGAGCTTGGCGCACCATCGCCGAGGTAGACGATCACGTTTCGCGCCTGGCCACTGCCGGCGCGGGAAAGTGCCTCACCGGCCTCGATCAGCATCCCGCCGACGTCGCTTGCGCCGGCAAGATCTTGATCCTCGAGGAATCTCCGGGCCGTCTCAACGGCCGCGGCCGAGGGCGCCTGCAGTCCGCTCGGGATTTCGTCACACGCCGTGTCGCAGGCGAGCACCGTGAAGCGATCGGCCTGGTCCATCCCACCCGCCATGGCCTCCACCATACCGCGCGCGACCGTCCAAAGTTCGGGTGCGGTACTGTGGCTGCGGTCGAGCACGAATGCGAAGTGGATCGGTCGTTCGTCCTTGGCGAGCTCGAACTCGGGGCGCAGGGCGAGCATGAAGTAGGCTTGGCCGTCGCGATCGAGGTGGGTCTCGGCGTGAACCTGCTGCTCGTTGGTCGCTACCGGAATGTCGAGGCCGAGATCAAAGGTGGGCTGAAAGTTGGTCTTCTCGGCATGAAACTCGACCCGATCGCCACTGTCGCGGCGCTCAAGGGCGAGCATCGGGGTTTCGATGTCGTCGAGGCGGGAGCGATCGACCCGGCTGCGGTCGATCGCCACCGAGAAGGCAAAATGCTCGATGTTGGTCCCGGTGGCTCCGGTCCCGCCGAGCGGGAATCGGTAGCGCAGATTGTCACCGACCACCGGAAGCACCTGCGTGTACGAGAGCTTCACCCTCCGTTCGCCGCGGCCAGGAATGGGGAAGACGCGCAGCTTGAATACATTGCCGCGTTCCCACTCGAGTAGCGCCGGATCGCGGGGAATCGTCGCATCGACGATTTGCTGAAAGATCTGCCGCCCGCGCTGTTTCTCGACCACCTCACCTTGCATCCAAGTGTTGCCGACGAGCAGCTGCAAGCCCGAGATCGAGCCATCCCCCGGCAGCGGGAATCGATAGATGCCCTCGAGGACGGCGCCCCGATCGTTGAAAAATGCCTGCTCGATCTCGGTATGGGCGAGCCGTCCGGTGATGGTGACCTGCACGCGCTGATCGGTGAGGCGGAGCTTCTCTTGTTTCTCCGTCTGCGCGCCGGGTACCCGCGCGGTGAGGCTGCCGACTCCGCGCGGCACCGTGTCGGCCATCTCTGCGGCCTGCTCGAACGTGCGCGACCAGCTCGTGTCGCTAAGTGGCCGTAGGCTCAGCTCTGGCGTGCTCTCGCGCGCAGGGTTCGCGAGCGGCGTGGTCAAGCGCTCGCCGGCGCCTAGCTCCACCGTGCGCCCGCCGGAAAGCAGGGTCGCGTGACCGTGAACCACCGCGACGTGGCGGGTGGCCCCGGCGTGGACGATCTGCACCTCGCCACCGCTGATCCGGATCGTATCGTCGCCTGCGCGTACGCTCAGTGATGCGCCGGCGTGGTTGTCCACAAGCGCCACGATTTCACCGCGTGTGAGGGTGAGCGCGCCCCCCTCGTTCGGAATCACCGCGGCGGTGTCCTCGTTGAGGCGGACCCGCGTCCCGCCGAGCGCGATCTCGGCGAGGGTTCCCTTCTGCGTCTCGACGCCCTGACCCGCTGTCAATTTCGCGCCTTTGCCCAGAAAGGTGCCGGCGGGCATCTCGGGCGAGCGCAGGCCGCCCGGGCCGGTGATGGCGGTGACCTCGGCGGCAGCGGAGGTCGCGGGACCCACAAGCGATCCGGCGGCCGCGGCCTGGACCACCAGCTGGTCGGTCGGCACCTGATTGCAGGAGAGCAGCGCGAACGTTGCAACTGACGCGGCAGTCGCGAGCGGATGACGGCAACGAAGCGACATGAACTACCTCCGGCGCCGGGGCGTGCGACGCTCCAAACCCGCAGCTTGGCCGGAACGGCCCCCCGCGGTCGCGTCTTACACGCACGGGCGGCCGGTTCGATCTGGCGCGCGGCGCCCCCTTTGGCGGGCCAGGCTCGGGTCTTGACGCCGCCAGGCCGAACCCTGGCAACTAGGCCGCCCGCGGCCTACCTTTGGCGCAGATGCCGAATCCGCGCGAGCTCTTCCTCGCCCAGATCCGAACGCCGGATCTCGACGCCGAGGTTTACGAAGTCCGCAAAGGCCTCACGAACCTCAAGCGTGAGGCCCTGGCCCAGGCCACCTCCGTCGACGATCAGCGCGCGCGCCTCGTGATGCCGCAGCTCTACGAGCAGATGGTGCAACTCGAGGTTCAGCTGGCTGGGCACGTTGGCCTCGGCGTCGCGTTGGCGCTGTCGGTCGTCGACGAACACTATGGCGGCTCGTCTCTGTCGCGTTTCGATCGCGAGCTGCGCGAGCATATGAGCGACACGGCAACCCAACTCGCCCAGCGGCAGGGCAGTCGGCTTGCGCGAATGATCGGACAGATCGAGGCGCAGCGTCTCATTTGGAGGCACAGCCACGAGTTCATGTCGTGGTTGGCGTTTCGCCGGGGTGACGACCGCTATCCCGCCAAAGATCGGCTCGAGCGACTCGATGCGTTCGGCGTGCAGCAGCGCTTGCTCGAGGCGCGCAGCGCGGTGGTCGGCGCGGTAGGTGTGCGCCTGTCGGCGGCCATCGAAGGTGCAGATCGATTCAACCTGAGCAACCGGTGGCGGCTATCACCGACGCCCGAGCATGCGCTGGAGCGTTACGTCTGGCCGCTCTTGTCGTACATGCCCGCGGCTACCGTGAAGGTCGAGCGCGCGCGTTGGGAGTACGACACCATGGTCGAGAGCGGTGCACCCGACCAAGTCCTTGAGGGCGAGCGCTCGAAACTCGCCGGCATGCTCGAGGCCCAAATGGCCGAAGGCTTGGCTGACGCACCGGAGAGCGCCCGCTCCGGGCAACTGTGAAGCCCGTCATTTCTCGCTGACGTGCGCGAGGAAGGCCTCGATGTCCATCGGCGGGTTGATCTCCGCGGCGGCGAACTCCTCCTTGGCGAGCACACCGTGACCGTGGGCGAGTTCGTATTCGCGTAGCCGCACGTCGAGCGTGCCGGCAAAGAAGTAGCGCAGGCCACGACGGGCTGGGTCGACCTCGGCGTCGATGCTTGCCAGCAACGCGTCACGCAGCAACTGCACCGCGAGTGGCTCAACCGCGAGCGTGACCAACCCTTCAAGGTTGTCGGCCGCGTGGCGCAAGCGCTGCTCGTCGAGCGGACCCTGGAGGAGAAGACTCCGCAGGGCGCGGCTCAGAAAGGCGATGGCCGAATCCTCGCCGCCTTTGGCCTGCTCGAGCTCGGCGATGGCGAGGACCGTCGGGCCGTGGCTGGGTTCGAGCGCGAGGGCAGCGTCGTAGTGTTGGCGTGCAAGCTTCGGTTGCTTGCGCGCGACCGCGATCTCGCCCTGCAGATAGAGCCCTTCCGCCTCGTGTATGCGGTCGTTGACCTCGCGATACGCCTGCGTGGCCTCGCGTGCGAGCTCCTCAGCCGGTTGGAGTTCGCGGTTCTCCAGGGCGATGACGGCAAGCATGAAAGTGACGGCCGGATGGGTGAATCCCCCTTCGCGGGCCTGAAGAAGAAATGGTCGTGCGGCTGCGCCGGAGAATCGGGACATCTGCACGCCGGCCCACATATAGGCAAGATCGGGTGTCAGGTGGCCCTCGGCTGCCAGTGTCGCCAGATCGGCCTCGACCACGCCTTGGGCCAGCGTGGCGACCTGTTCGGTCGCCGCACATTGTTGCGCGAACGCGGCCGCGCGGGCCCGCGCGATGCGGGCTTGTGTGACGAGCGTCGGTTCGCCGCTACCGACAGCGGCGTCGAGGTTCGTCAACACAGCCTCGACCGACACGTCGCCGGGCTCGATCCGCGTTTGCTCGGAGAAATCGGCCTTGCGTTCGGTGGGCCGCGGAGACTCGCCGTCACGTAGTCGCCAAGCCACGCCGCGCACACACAGCGTGAAGTGCAGGGCCGCGAGGTCACCACGGGCGACGGCGATCCAGTGGGCGCCGGCGCCATCCGCCGCGCTCGCGAGAACCGCATCGGCGCTGCGGGCCTTGTTATCGCGCAGCAGCTTGGACGCGCGGTCGATTGCCGATACCGCGGGCGCCGGTGCGTGATCCCGCGCGACCTCGACGAGCGGGCCGAGGTGGCGCCACTCGGGCCAGCTTCCCATCGCTGTCGCAGGTGTGGCAGCGCCCGCCGGGACGCGTCCACGGCACGCGCCAACCGAGGCGGTCGCGATCAGAACGAGCAGGCATGCGCGCAGGATCATCTCGGGTCTCCCGTTATCCGCTCGCGCCAGGTCGCGCACACGGAGCGCAACGCCGGGGTAGCGCCCTCGTCGGCCAGTCGGGCGAGGTGGATCGGCCCGAGCCAGGCGAGTCCTTCATCTCGGACACGATCGACGAGCATTTGGGCGAGGGCAGACGAATCCACGAGCCACTGGGCCGACATATCCGCCGAGACCGCGTAGATCGTCGCCGGCAGGGCCACGAGCTCACTTGCGATCTGTCGCATCCGCGCGTCATCGTGCTGCAGCAATGCCGGGATTAGCGCGGCCAGGAGTTCGGGGTCCAATCGGGACAGGCCAGCCGCGCTGGGGTGTAGGAGGTCCTCGCGGGTGCAGCCGGTCACATCGGCGATCCCGTCGAGCAATGCTTCGAAGCCGAATCCGATCCGCGCTAGTGCCATCACCAGGGCTTCCTGCGCGCGCCGCCGCTCATGCGCGTCGGTCTTGACGGCGCGATGGCGCGCAGCGAGCTCACGGAGCCAGTCCCAGCGCGCCCGCGTTGCGTCCCCCACGGCTGGGCTATCTACCGCGTTTTCGACCTGACGGCGCGTGATGTAAGGCCGCACGCCGCCGGGGCGTTCCGCGGCATGGGAGCATGATGGCCGACCGCGGCCTAAATCTAGCTCTAGACCAGTTTCGCCGGAGATCGCCATGTGCATTCGAAGTCTCGTTCGTGCCCTTGCGCCCATCGTCTTGTCCGCATCCGTCCTGGCGTGTGGCGGGCGCGCGGCGCACGACCGCGGGGCAAACGCGCCCGCCGGTGCACCCATCGGCGCGCCGCCGGTCAGTGTCAGCCTCGAATCGCCGGGGGGTGGCGAACTGCCTTCGGCACTTCAAGGTGGGACGCTCTATTACGCCGGTCAGGCCGGCCAGCAGTACATCATTCGCGTCACCAACAATGGGCCGGCCAGGGTCGAGGTGGTGGTTACGGTTGACGGCCGCGACGTCGTGTCCGGCGATCTCGGAAACTACAAGAAACAGCGGGGATACATCGTCGAGCCGTTTAGCTCGATCGCGATCGACGGCTTCCGCCAGTCGCTGGCCCAGGTCGCTCAGTTTCGCTTCGGTGGACTCGAGACCAGCTACACCGGGTTGCGCGGCACCCCACAGCACGCAGGCGTGATCGGCGTCGCGGTCTTCGAAGAGCGGGCGCGGCGCGGCCAGAAGAGCGGTCCTTTGGCGGTCGGACCTTCTCCAACGACGTCCGGCTCATCCCCCCCGCCGGCAGATCCGGCTGGGAACGCATACGACGGTCGCCAGTCGTTCAACGACCGCGACGAAGGGGCGCCGGCTACCAAGTCGGCCGAGGTGGCGGCGGATGCAAGCGCGCCGCGAGCGGCGGAGCGCGAAGAAGTTGGTGGCGGCGCAGCACCCGGGTTCGCTCCGCCACCGGTCCCGCGCAACGAACTCGGCACCGAGTACGGGGAGTCACGGGCCTCGTCGGTTCACGAGGTGGACTTTAAACGCCGGCAAAAGCGCAAGCCCGATCTGCTCTTCTCGATCTACTACGACAGCGAGCGTGGGCTCGCGGCCCGTGGCGTTCGCATCGGCGGCAGCTCCAACCGGTGGTGACCCCGCGGAAGCCCCTTACCTAACCCGGCACGAACTTCCGACACCGGGCACTGACTAGCAGCGGCCGATCGTTCGCAGATCTTCGGCCGCCAACACGCACTTGGCGTACCGCGCCCAGGCGATCCGACCGCGTAGCTGGATCTTGTCGTGCTTGTGCTGCAGGCAGCGCTGGTGAAGCGAATCATCGAGCATCGCCTGGGTATCCGGGGCAAGTCCCACGGCATCGCTCTCACGATGAGTGACGTCGATGATGTGGGCGCAAACCTCGATGGGACCGGGCGCGCGAACGTATGCCAGCCATAGAATGGCCAAGCCGGCGACCGCGGCGGAGACCGACAACCCCGCGGCCCGTGCCGCAGTCAACTTCATCCGCCTCCGTCGATCACCTTGAACGCGGCGCGGCGGCGCTGAACCTGATCGTCGTCAACGTTGGATTCGGCGGCCGTGGGAGGAGCAGTGGCGGGGGTCGCCTGCGTTGGGCTGGCCTCACTGGCCGCCGGTTCTCCGGCGCCGACCGAACGCAGGCTGGGTTTCGCGGGTGCGGCGGCCGCCGGTCCGTACCGCCGGCTGCGCTTCACCGACTCAGGCATGTGTTGGTCGAGCACAATCCCGCGGCCCGTGCTGCGATCCGCGACCACGTAGACCGAGCCGTAGGGAAACGTGCAGCGCGTGACGAAACCGCCGAACGAAAGATCGGCCGAGACGGCGTCGTCGGTAAACGTCAGGTCGAGCGGATAGCTCGGATCGAGATCGATGATCAGCCGTTCGCGCCACTGATCACGGATGAAATCTGGGCAAACGACCCCATCGTGCATCGCGTTGACGTGCAGCCGGGGACAGCGTCCGGCGGCATACAGCGATTCGATGACGCTCTGGACCGGGTGGGACACTTGCGATCGCCGACAGTATCGCACTATTTGTGCTCGGGTTGTGCTCGGACGGTTGGCCGCGATGGTCCGGGGCGGCGGACGGGCCGCGATCCCGTCGGCAGCCGCGATCTCGCGGGATCTCGACGGTGACCCGGCTCGCGCGGACCGCTGAGCGGTCCGCGCGCGAGGCTCGCGCGCCGCGCCGCCGCAGGCTGAACCTGGCCGTCGCTCAACTGAATGCCGCAAGGCCGGTGAGCGCGCGGCCAATGGCGAGCGTGTGCACCTCGTGGGTCCCCTCGTAGGTGAACACCGTCTCGAGGTTGGCCAGATGCCGCATGATCCCGAACTCGCCCATGATGCCATTGCCGCCCAGGATCGATCGCGCGGTGCGAGCGCTGTCGAGGGCCATGCGAACGTTGTCGCGCTTGACCATCGAGACTTGCTCCGGGGTCAAGCGTCCGTCTTGCTTGAGGCGTCCGAACTGATACGCCAGCAGAAGTGCCTTGACGATATCGTTGTGGATCTCGACGAGCTTCTGCTGGGTGAGTTGAAAGCCCGCAATCGGACGCCCGAACTGTTCGCGATCGAGGGCGTAGCTGCGCGCGCGCTCATAAACCGCCATCGCGGCTCCGATCACGCCCCAGCCGATGCCAAAACGCGCTTGCGTAAGGCAGCCCAGCGGTCCTTTGAGGCCGTGCGCACCGGGAAGCAGGTTTGCCTTGGGAACGCGCACCTCGTCCAACACGATCTCGCCGGTCACAGACGCGCGCATGCTGAGCTTGCCGTGGGTCTCGGGCATGGAGAGGCCCTTGGCGCCGCGCTCAATGAGAAAGCCGCGGATGACGGGCGCTTCGCTGCCATGCTCAAGCGTCTTGGCCCAGACCACGCATACGTCGGCGATCGGCGAGTTGGTGATCCAGAACTTCTGGCCCGACAACACGAAATCGCCGCCCTTGCCCTGCTGTTTGGCGTGGGTACGCATCGAGCCCGGATCGCTGCCCGAGTTGGGCTCCGTCAGACCAAAGCAGCCGACGTACTCGCCGGTCGCCAGGCGCGGCAAATATCGCTGTCGCTGATCCTCGTCGCCGTACGCGTGGATCGGCCACATCACCAGCGAGCTCTGCACCGAGCAGAAGGAGCGAATGCCGCTGTCCTGACGCTCGAGCTCCAGCAATGTGAGGCCGTAGCTGATCGGATTCATCCCGGCGCAGCCGTAGCCCTCGAGCGACGCGCCGAGAAAACCCATTTTGCCGAACTCGGGGATTAGCTCGCGCGGGAATGTGGCCTGCTCGTAGTGCTTCTCTATGGTCGGTGCGATGTTGCGCTCGCAAAACTCGCGGGCGGAACGCCAGACGAGTCTCTCGTCGTCGGTGAGCAGGTGGTCGAGCGTGAACAAGTAGGGCTTGGCGTCCACCGACATATCTACTTCCGTCTACCACACCCCGCCGCCGCGCACGGCCCCGCGACGCCGTCCTGGGCGTGACCTATCCGACCGGTGCGCCGCTGGCCGAGCGTCGGGTTTCCAGGCCTGCGACGACGATCGCGCTCAGCAGGGCCACGTCCCGAACCAGCGTTGGCCAGCCGACTAACTCGGTCAGTTCGTTCCCGCCGAAGCAGCCGCACTGGAGGTCGATACCCCGGGTGAGCACGGAGACGACGAGGGCGATGAACGCGGTGGTGAGTCCTCCGAGCACGATCGCACCCGCGCGCACCCACCGCTGTCGTCCGCTCATCACCGCGGCCGCGCCCACGAGCTCGAGCATCGGGACCACGGCGGCGAGCCCGTTGATGCTCCACCGCGGGAACGCGCGATAGTTGTCGATCGCCGTGGCGAAGGCTTCAAGCTCCACGACTTTCGGCGTCGCCGCGATCACGAATGTCGCGGCGACGGCGATGCGCGCGGCCCAGACGATCGCGAACCGAACCCGTGGGTCAACCACTCTGTTGCGCCCCCTCGACGGGGCCAGCTGCATCGAGCCACGCTTGCCACCCGCCCTCCAGCACGCGCACGCTCTGGCACCCGAGCGCTTCTCCGAGGGCGCGGCCAACGTACTCCGCGTCGCCGCCGTCTTTCCGATCGCAGTACATCACCAGTTCACCGTCGGTCGGGATCGGCAAAGACTGCGAGGCCAGCACCGTGTCGATCTCGTCGGCCGGCAACGAGATCGCGCCGGGGATGTGCGCGCTGGCAAAAACCTCGCTGGACCGCGCGTCGACAAACACCACGGATTCGAGCCGGCGGCGGCATTCCGCCACGGCGATCCGTGGCAGGCCGGGGTCGGCGTGGAGGACGGTTCCGTCGTCCCCGCACAGGGCGGGCGCCTCGTCCTTTGTCGCTGGAACCCAAGGGATGTCGAGTCGCGCGGCAAGGCTGATCACGCCGAGCAAGCCGGCACTTGCGCCGAGCAGGGATGCATCCCGCAGGCCGTGGAGCCACCTCATGATCGTCGCCCGCAAACTAAGCGTACCACGGCCCCCTGGGTCGATCCGCTTGCTTCGGTGGACGGGCGCGCTTCTGCTAGCATCCGGCCGCGAGGCCCCCAGGAGAAAGGCATGTCCACCTTGGTCAACGACACGAGCCGGCGGAACATTCGTGGGGGCCGCACTGGTTCCCGCGCCGTGACCGCGATGGCGCTAGGCGCGATCGTGCTTCATGCCCGTCCGGCCGTCGCCGGGCCGGCGGGGGCTTCTGCAGGCGGCTCGGTTAGCACCGACCGCGGTTCGAGCGCGCGCAGCAAAGGCGGCGGCTACGACTGGCCAGAACTCGTCATCGCCGGCAATGCGATCTCGTTTTTGTCCCCGCTGCAGTTCGGCATCGTCAACTACCTGCCCAAGGGTCGGTTCACGCTTCAATACGATCGCCAGATACTGAAGAACCACTGGATTCACGTGGGCCTCGCGCTCCTCTTCGACCGCGGTGACTTCAAGAACTTTCGAATGAAGGAGTGTGGCATCGCCGACCGCTGCAATAAGGGTGGCGTGGTTGGGGTGGATGTCTATGCCGGCTACGCCTACAAGTTCTTCGTGGCCAAGCGACCGTGGATCGTCCCGTACGTGCGGGCGAGTGTCGGCTACAATTATTTTTCGCTGCCGAAGGTTCGCGGCCACCGCGAGCAGAGCCGGGTCCACTCCCAGGGCTTGTCGCTGCGGCCGGGCGCCGGTCTGCGCGTCTTCCCACTCGAGCAGCTCGGCGTCGGCCTCGACGTCGCTTTGCCGATTGGGTTCCTCGTCCACACCGAGCGGCCTGACGATGGCAGCCAGTCGAACGACGGCGCCTTCTTGTTCGGCATCGAAGTCTTGCCGTTGTCGGTCGAGTATCGTTTCTAAGCACGGGCCGGGGCGACGGCAGCGGCAGGGATAGCGAGGGCGCGATGGCCAAGCTCTACTTTCGTCACGGCACGATGGACAGCGCCAAAACGCTGAACTTGCTCGCAGTGGCCCACAACTATCGCAAGCAGGGCAAGCGCGTCCTGTTGCTCAAGCCCTTTGTCGACGACCGCTTTGGCCGCGAGCGGATCGCGTCGCGCTCGGGTCTCGAGGCGCCATGTGATCTCACGTGCCGACCGGACACGGTGTTCGACGTGGAGCAGTTTCGCGGGATCGACTGCGTCTTGGTCGACGAGGCCCAGTTTCTCAGCCCCGGCGTCGTGGAGCAGCTACGCATGATCTCGCTGCTGATGAACATCCCCGTGATCTGCTATGGCCTGCGGACAGATTTTCGCACACGGTCGTTTCCGGGATCGCAGCGACTGATGGAACTGGCCGACAGTATCGAAGAGGTAAAGGTCACGTGTCAGTACTGTGGGCGCAAGGCGGTGTTCAACGTGCGGATGGTTGACGGTCGCGCGGTGGTCGAGGGCGAGCAAGTGTTGCTGGGCGACGCTGAGTACGCGCCGGTGTGCGGCCGCCACTATGTCGAACGCGCTGGCCTTCCCGGGCTGCGGTCGCTCGGGGTGATGCTGCCGACCGGAATCGACGCGCTCGTCGACTGAGCGCAGATGCAGCAGGGCCCCGCGGATCGCTCGCGCGATCGCGGGGCCCGACGGTTCGCCCGACGGCGAAGATTCACAGGCCGCAGTCGGCTTCGTTGCCGGCGTCGTAGCAGCAGCAGGTGCCCTCGCTGCTCGAGCAGGTCCCGTTCTCGTACGTGATGCCCATCGCATCTCCGTCCTCTTGGCAGATGCGCATGCAGCTATCTCCGGTGAGCTTCCCGTAGAGGCAGTAGTTGATCACGTCGGCGTCGACGCAGCTGGCCTCATCGCCCTCGCAGTCGGTGCCGGGGCCGGAACCGCACAGAATGTCGACGGTGTCGTTGGCCTCGTTTGCGACGCAGCCGTAGGCAAAGTCGTAGCCGTCGGCCGTGCAGTTCTGCGTGAGCGCATCCGGCATCTCGACCCACTGGCCGCTTGTGCACACCCAGAGCGTGCTGTCGCCGACGGAGTCCTCGCTGGTGTTATTGCAGTACTGGCTGCCCTCGGCCTCGGCGGTACAGGTCGCCGGGTCGGGGTCGGGGCCGATGCCGCCGGTGCCCCCGCCGGTGCTGTCGTCGACTGCGCCAGTGTCCTCCGTGCCGGCGGTGCCGCCGGTCGAGTCGTTCCCGGTGCCTGCATTGCCGGACTCTCCTTCGGTCCCTGCGCTGGTCTTGGGATCTTCCTCGCAACATGTCAGGTCGCTCGGGTCGGCGCTGCACCACGTGTAACCGACGTTGCAGAAGCACTCGCTGCCCGACGCGTAGCTGTTGGCGTCGGGGCAGGTGCCGTCGCCCTTGGGGGGCATCGACACGCAGTCGTAATCGTCAGGGTCGCCTGGATCCTGCCACTCGTAGCCGGCGTCGCAGAAACACGTTTGGTCCGTGCCCGGATCGGTCACGCCATCGTTGTTCGCGTCGTTGCCGAGATGGCTATGTGAGAGCGTTGATCCGCACTCGTCGCTGCCGCTGCTGTTGAGGTCGATAACACAGCCAACGGTGAAGCCGGCGAGCAGCGCCGAGGAGATGATGAAGGGACGGATGGCAAGACGAGCGTTCATGGACAAGTTCCTCGACCGCGTGGGGTCCGACGATGGCTTCTGACGCCATCGGTCATGCCGACATTCTGGACCAACGGCCCTGGTCAGCGCGAGTTCGGGGCAGGTTCGTGTGCGCCACGCTACAGCAGGCCGCGCGAATCGCAGCGTTGCAGGCCGAAATGGGCCGGACCACCGGCGATCGCGCAGTCTGCCGCCGAAGGCGCCTGGGCGCCCGCGCGGGGCCGCCCATGGGTGCGGCGGATCGGGGCACGACACAGATGTCGTGGGTTCGCGGGCGACGCTCGCACGCTCGTCGCTTCAGAAGTTGCGCAGCGCCGGGACGAGTCGCCGCAACGTCAAACGCCGAGGGTCGGGCGTGGATTCCGAGCGCGCCGTCACGCTATGGCAGGCCGAGCAGGCCTCCTGCGCCGCCGACCAGGATATTGCCGAAGGTATCCCCATCCATGGCCGGGACGCCGAGGATGTGGCACATCGAAACGAGGACTCGACTGTGCGCCTGGCGGTTGTTGTCGGCGAAGCTCAGCACGCGACCGGTCTGTAGCGCGCCGCCGGCCTGCCCAGCAAGGATCATAGGAAGGGGCGGCTCCGTTTCGAACTTCCCCGATCGGTGGTGACCGTTGGCGTTGGCGGTGCCCCAGGCCACCAGGGTTTCGCTAAGCAGGGTGCTCCCAAGCGGCGTTTGTGTGTCGCGGAGCCTCTGCAGTAGCTCGCCGAAGAGCACGTGGAAGTCCCTGTATGCCTGATTCATGAGCCCCGGACTTCCGACATCCTCATGGGACATGGCGTGGAAATCGAGGCTCTGTCCGAGCCAGCCCGTATACCCGCCGTTCTCATCTTTGAGCTGAATAGAACCCACGCGTGTTAGGTCGCAGGCCAGCGCGTGAACCATTACCTCGATTTGTGCGCGAGCCAGATCGAGGAACCGATTGGAGTCGTTCGGATTCATGTCCTCCGGGGTGCCGGGGACCGTGCACTCGCCAACGAGTGCATCGAGTTTGTGTTCGATGCCGCGGATGGCGTCAAGATGTGCCTCGATCTTCTGGCGATCGTGGGAACTGACTTTCGGCTGCAAACGCGCGAGCTGGTTGCCGGTCAAATCGAGCACACTCTTGCGCTGCGCCTTGAGCTTGGCGAACGCCTCGGAATTGCCCATCACGCCCGCAAACGCGGACTCGAACGCGGTCCGGGGATTGAGCTGGGGCGTGATCGGTTGATTCTCGCCGGCGTAGCACATCCGGCTGTTGGGGTTGACTTGCGTGTGATCGACGGCAAGCTCGAGCGACTTGAGGGCTGTGCGGGCGTTCCAGTGCTCGGCGACGTACTGATCCAAGGAGATGCCGGTACCCCACCCGACACCTGGTAAGTCGGGATTGCCACCGACGGCGAACGGCCCGTTCTCCGATAACCGCGAGTTCGACCAGAGCGCCGCCATGCTGCTCTGGTGGGGGTCGCCGACACCGCCGTCGCGTCCCGTGTTGAACAGTCCGTCCAGAACGACCACGTCCGCTTTATGAGGCTCGAGTGGCGCGCTGATCGAACCCGTGAAGGAGAAGTCGACATCGCTTCCGCTTGGAGCCCAAAGGTCGTATTGGGTGCCGAACGGGCTGTAGAACAGCAGGAGCCGCTGCATTGGTGAGCCGGCCTCAGCTTCAATGTCCAGGCGTGGCACGAAAGGAGCCAGCGCTGCCAAACCAAGCCCGCCCAGGAACGCCCTGCGTGGAAACCTTGCGCTGCCGCGGTGTGCAGCCTCTCGGGTGTACCGTTTCATTCTTCCGCCTCCGCGCGCCGCAATCGAAAAGCATCTGAGGTCGCGATACCTAAGAGAAGCTGCTTGACGTCTTTGTCGTTGCTGCGAAACGAGGTAAGGAGAGAGTCAACCGTGCATGCGTCTTCTACGGCGGTGGCCCGCCCCAGGGCGAACCGAAACCATTGGCTGACGACGCATGCATCCACGCGCTCATCGGCGGCAAGAAGGCCTGCTAGCTCGGTCGGTCCGACAAACGGCGTGCCGAGCAGGGACCCGGATTCATCCACCGGCTGTCCCAGCTCGAGCTCCTGGCGCCGCCCGATGGCGTCATAGGCCCCGAAGCCGTAACCGACCGGGTTGATCTGGCTGTGACACGCCACGCAGTCAGGGCCGGAGGTCAACTGTTCGTAGCGCTCCCGCACCGTGGCGTTCGGGTCGATCTCGGGGGGCTCCGTGCTGACGTTGGGCGGCGGGTCCGCTAGCGGAGCACACATGATGTTGCGCAGGACGAACACGCCGCGCTTGATCGGGGACGCTTGGTCGGGATGGGCGTGGCTGGCGAGAAAGCTCGCGTGGGTCAAAATGCCCGCGCGTTCGTTTGGCAACGTCACCTCGGCGAACTCACCCGCCGGCGTACCTTCTGGCAGTTCGACGTTGTACAGGCTCGCCAACTTGTCATCGACGATGGAGTAGTCGGCTGTGAGAAGCGTCGTGAGTGTGGCGTCGTCCGCGAACATCACGTGGTCAATGAACGCCTCGGTTTCCGTTTTCGCCGACGCAGACAGCGTACCGAACTCCGGGAATAGCTCGCTTGACTTCACCAGCGTGGGGACATCCGTGAGTCCCAGCCACTGCATGTGGAATGAGGCGACCACCGCGTGGCCGCGAGGTGTTTCGATCAGCCGTGCAGCTTGCTTCTGGATCCCCTCAGCGTCGCTGAGCTCGCCCGCATCGGCGGCGCTGAGTAGTTCGTCATCAGGTATGGAATGGGTGAGAAAGAACGACAAGCGTTGAGCGATCTCATCGTCGCTCAGGATCGCGATCTTCGCCCCGGCATCGGGCGGTGTGAGTTCCACACGGTAGAGAAAACGCGGCGATTGCAGGATCGCTTGAATCGCGATCTGGAGCCCCGCATGGAACCCATCCTCGGCTTTTTGCCCGGCGTAGAGCGACACGAACTCGTCTAGATCGTCCGGGCTCAAGCGGCTGCTGTACGCGCGTCTGCCGAGCCGTGCGATCATTTGCTTCGCACACTCGTCTTCCCCGACCGTTGCGACGTCGCAGCTGAGGATGGCGTCGATGTTCGCAATTGCACTCTGCGCCAGCTCCTCGGCGACGCTTTGGTATGCCTCGACCGTGAGCATGTCGACTGCCGCCACGGAGTTTGCGTCGAAGGCCTTACCGATCTTCTCGTCGGCTGGAAGGGCGTCGGCGGCTGAACCATCGACGCCCAGAAGATCGGCCACGGCGTTCTTGTATTGGATACGGGTGATGCGCTGCAGATATGAGATGCCAACATCGGGCTCATCGCACTGGGCGCCCGGAAGATCCGACCCGTCGTCGGCGCCGCCACTGGTGTTGGTCTCCTCCCCAGTCGCGCCGCTATCCGCGAGACCAGCGTCGCCCCCGTCGCCCCCGTCGAGGCCGTGGTAGCAGGCCGCATTCGTCGCCAATACTAAAAGGAGCGCTGCGCTCCCCGGGGTTGTCGGTGCGGCGGCCTTCGCCAGACCCCAACAATTCGTCGGTGTCGGTGTGAGTCGATCGTTCGCTTGCATCGGGTGCTCCGCGGGCGCGCCCCTGGCGGTGGACACTCGGTGCAGACTGCCCACCCGCCGGTACGGTTCACCTATGCAAGAAAAACGAGGAAATCTAAGGGCTGAAGCATCTTGGCCCGCGGCCATCGACACCGGAGGTCGCCCCAGTCGCGATGCCGCCGAGGCAAATCCGCACGCGCTGCGCGCGGCTAGGCCGGCTGCTCGTCGGTATGAAAGTACTTCTTCGCGTAGGCGAACATCTGTCCGTCGCTGGGGTGATCGGCGCTCTCGACGGAAACCACCTTGGCCTCGACCTTGGGGCGATGCTGATGGATCCAGCGCATGAACTGCAACTTCGCTGTCCCCGGCCCCACCACGAGGATCTCGTCGGCGTCGGCCAACGCCGTGGCGACATCGCCGAAGAAGTGAACGTCACCCTCGGCGTGATCGGTCTGCCGAATACGCCGTCCGTGCTTGGGGCGGGGATGGGCTTTGACCACCTCGGAGTGCAGTCCCTCGGTGCCAACCTTGAAGATGCGCCCTTCATGGTGATCGATCCACAGCGCGACGTAGTCAAGCATCGGCAATCCCTACCACGTAGTCGTCGGCGATCCACGCGCATCGGTTGCGCCGGCGAAGCCCTCGTGGATCCTCGTCAGCTCAACCTGAGGTCGAGCTACCCGCGTTCCCCGTGTCCGCCGTGGCGGAGGTACCCGAGCTCGACCCCTCTCCGTCGCTGGTCGACGTCGCGCCGCCGAGATGTTCCTGCGCGTCGTCGAAGCAGCAGCGCAGATCCGTGGTGTTCTCCGAGCACCAGCGGAATCCTGTGACGCACGTGCACGCATCCCCACTGGCCTTGCCATTCTCGGAGTCGCATGGCTCTCCCGCCCGCGTACCAACCTCGATGCAGCTCGCGTCGTTCGGATCGAAGGGGTTGGCCCAGGTGGTATCGGCGTCGCAGTAGCAGCGTCCGTCTTCGCCAACGTGCGACGACGATCCCGCCGAGGCGCATTCGACCGGGGCATACCCGCTCGATGTCCCCGGCCCCGATCCGGTCCCCTCGCCCGAGGTCGACTGCGTCGCGCCCCCCGAGCCACCACCGCAGCCCAATAGCGCCGCCACGGCCGCCAACCGAACGGCGCCGGCGATCATGTGGTTTGCCACGTATGACCGCTGCGAAGAAGCTTGTCGATGTCGCCCTGTCCGAACTTCTCGACCGCGCCGGCGTTTTGCTTCACCACCGCCGCGTCGTAACTCTGCATCGGATCATCGTAGAGGACGCCGAATGCCATCGGAAACGCGGGCAGGGCGAGCTGGGCTAGCAAGAACGCGAGCGTTCGGTTGCGTTGATCGTGGATCGCAACGTCGGCCTCGGTGATCCCGTTCTCGCCGATCGTCACAACCTCGACCTCGCTGCCGCCCTTGGCCAGACGCAGGCCCTTGGTGTGGTCTTTGCCGAATACCAACGGCTTGCCGTGCTGGACCCAGAGCTGGTGTTCGGAGGCGATCTCGCGCGCGGTCACTGCGTCCCACTCGCCATCGTTGAACACCGGGCAGTTCTGGAGGATCTCCACGAAGGCCGCACCCTTGTGGTGATATGCCGCCGTGAACAGCTCGCCAAGGGTATTGGTGTTGGTGTCGATGCCTCGCGCCACGAAGCGTGCGTTCGCGCCCAGCGCGAACAAGCACGGGTTCACCGGCATGTCGATCGACCCGAGTGGAGTGGAGGGCGTCTTGGCACCGACGAGCGACGTGGGCGAATACTGTCCCTTGGTCAACCCGTAGATCCGGTTGTTGAACATCAACACCTGCATGTCGACGTTGCGGCGCAGCACGTGAAGCAGGTGGTTGCCGCCGATCGACAGGCCGTCACCATCACCGGTCACCATCCACACGTCGAGGTGCGGATTGGCGAGCTTCACGCCTGTGGCGACGGCCGGCGCACGGCCGTGGATGGTGTGAAACCCGTAGGTGTTCATGTAGTACGGAAACCGGCTCGAGCAGCCGATCCCCGAGACGAACACGGTGTTCTCGCGGGTGACGCCGAGCTCGGGCAGCGTACGCTGCATCGCGGCGAGGATGGCGTAGTCGCCACACCCGGGGCACCAGCGCACCTCTTGGTCGGAGACGAAGTCCTTGCGGGAGAGCTTCTGTGGGGTATCCATGTCGATTGCCTCCTTCGCTCAGCCCTCGAGGGCGGCGGTGATGGCGGATTCGATCTCGGCGACGCGAAACGGCATGCCGGCGATCTTGTCGAGCGGTTGGGCGGGCACCAGGTACTCGGCCCGGAGTATCCGCATCAGTTGGCCGTTGTTGAGCTCGGGCACGATTACCTTCTCGTAGCTGCGTAGCAGCGTGCCGAGGTTTCGCGGCATCGGCCACATATGGCGCAGGTGGATGTGCGACACATCCAGCCCACGATCGCGGCAACGCCTCACCGCTTGGTGGATCGAGCCGAACGTCGAACCCCAACCGACGATAGCGAGCTTGCCCGCGGCGTTGCCCAACTCGACGCTTTGCTCGGGCAAGGTGTTGGCGATGCCGAGGATCTTGTTGGCGCGGACAAGCGTCATCTGCTGATGGTTGTCCGGGTCGTAGCTGATGTGGCCCGAGGAGAAGCTCTTCTCGATGCCGCCGATGCGGTGCTCCAGGCCGACAGTGCCGGGCTTCGCCCACGCCCGGGCCAGCGTATCGGGGTTGCGCAGGTAAGGATGGAAACCCTGCGGGTCGGTGCGGAAGCTGACCGGAATCTTGGGAAGGTCGGCGAACTTGGGGATGCGCCACGGTTCGGCACCGTTGGCGATGTACCCATCGGAGAGCAAGATCACCGGCGTCATGTAGGTCAGCGCGATGCGGACGGCTTCGATCGCGAAGTGGAAACACTCGCCAGGTGTTGCCGGGGCGAGGACGCACAGGGGCGAGTCAGCGTTGCGACCCCACACCGCCTGGAACAGATCGCTCTGCTCCGTCTTGGTCGGCATTCCAGTCGAGGGGCCCGCACGTTGCACGTCGAAGATGATGAGCGGAAGCTCAGTCATGATCGCGAGACCCATGGCCTCGCCCTTGAGCGCCATGCCGGGGCCGGAGGTTGCGGTGACTCCGATTTGGCCGGCGTATGCCGCGCCGATCGCCGAGCAAATCGCTGCGATCTCGTCTTCCGCTTGGAAGGTCGTCACGCCGAAGTGCTTGAGTCCAGCGAGGGAGTGGAGCACCGACGAAGCCGGCGTAATCGGATACGATCCGTAAAATACGGGCAAGTCTGCCAGGCGTCCGGCTGCGGCGAGACCCCACGCCAGCGCTTCGTTTCCGGTGATGTTGCGGTACTCGCCGGGCGCGAGGTGGGCGCGCGGAATCTTGTAGGACGATACGCCGGTGGGCAGCTCGGCGGTCTCGCCATAAACGTGTCCCGCGTTGAGCGCGGCGATATTGGCCTGGGCGAGATCTGGCCGCTTCGCAAACTTGCGGTTGAGCCAATCGATCGTCGGTTGGCGGTCGCGTCCGAACAACCAGTAGAGTAGGCCAAGCGTCCACAGATTCTTGGCCCGCAGCGCCTCTTTGGTGCCGAGGCCGTGGGGCTCGACCGCCGCCAAGGTGAGCCTCGAGACGTCGATGTCGAGGCGCCGATACGGATCGAGGGTGCCGTCATCGAGCGGGTTCGTCGCGTATCCGGCCTTCTTGAGGTTGGCCGGGGTGAAGGCGCCGGTGTTGAGGATCACCAGGCCCCCCTTCGGCACGTCGCGGAGGTTGACCTTGAGCGCCGCGGGGTTCATCGCCACGAGCACGTCTGGTTCATCGCCGGGCGTCAGCACGTCATGCGATGCGAAGTGGATCTGAAACCCTGAAACTCCGAACGTCGTGCCCGCTGGCGCGCGGATCTCGGCCGGAAAGTCCGGGAAGGTGGCGAGGTCATTGCCCGCGACGGCAGTCGTTTGCGTGAACTGCATGCCGGCGAGCTGCATGCCGTCGCCGGAGTCGCCGGCGAAGCGGATCACAACGCTGTCGAGGATCTCGCGACCTTCGGCGTCCTTGGGGCGAGCGGGAGTGTCCATGCGGTCTTGCCTTCGACGGAAGCGGGCGTCGCGGGTGGCCCTCAATTAAGGCATGTGCGCGATCGCTGCTGGGCCCGGAGTATGTCCTCGCGGCCCGGGAAAGTCATCGGGGGGTCCGGCGGCAGGTGCACCGTCGCCCGAAGCGACGCTCAGGTGTCGTGGCGTTCCTCGGCGCGCAAGGTACCGGACCGTCCACGGCCGCCGCCTCAGCGCTATGCGCTCGCTCACGAGTCGCGCGATGAGTCCCCTACCACCTGCCTGTTAGTGTGCGACCCATGGTGCGTCCTGACGAACGACGGACGAGGAGCGCGTCAGCGCGACGAGGCCGC
>CADEGN010000139.1 GCA_902826865.1 uncultured Myxococcales bacterium | reverse complement strand
GGGCCGCAGCCCCGCACCTAACCCGGCACGAACTTCCGACACCGGGCACTAGTCCATGAGAAATCTAAGGCGTTGAAGCAGCGGCTCGGGCATTCGCTGGATCACGCCGAGAATCAGCGCCCAGTACCGGGGCACGTAGAACTCCCCGGCCGGGCCGGCCATATCGGCGACGATCCGCGCCGCGACGTCAGGTGCGGCGGCGAAGAAGCGATTCTTCTCGTGGCCGGCCGTCATCGGCGTGTCGACTGGTCCGAGTTTGAACGTGTGCACGCGGACGCCCACGCGCCACAGGCGACTGCGCAAGCCCTGGAGGTAGGCGGTGAGACCGGCCTTCGCGGCGCCATACGTGTAGTTGCGCGGTCTGCCGCGATCGCCCGCCACGGATGAAAGCACGCCGATCGCTCCGTGGCTCTGGGCGGAGAAATGTTGGGCGAGCGGGATTAGCAGCGACACTGCCGAAAGCAGATTGGTCTGAAGAACTTGGCCAGCCGCGTCCCAATCGCGCTCGGTCTCCGCCTGGTCTCCCAACAGGCCATGGGCGAGAATCGCGATGTCGACCACCCCGCCAAGGCTCTCGATCGCCTTGTTTACGAGCGTGGCGTTGCCGGCGGTGGCGTCGAGATCTGCGACGAAGGCGTGGCATGCGGACGCGTGCTCCGAGGCGCGTCGCGCCAGGGCTTCGAGCTTCTCGGCGTTGCGGCCGACCAGCGCAAGTGCGTCACCCCGAGACGCATGGATCAGGACGACTTCCGCTGCGATTGCCGAGGTCGCCCCGAGCACAAGCACGCGTTGCATCGCTCCGATGATAGTCTTGTCGACGGCATTCGTCGTGGCGGATGATGAGGAAACGGAGCACCGAGTTGGGCAACGGCCGCGGCTGGCTGACGGTGTCGTCGTCCGACGAAACGTAGTCGGCGACGAGGAGAGGATCGCGCTCCTGTGCGTGGAAACAAGGCGCAACTACCTCGTCGATGCACGCGCCTGGACGCTTCTTGCTGCGTGCGACGGCACGCGTGACCTCGCCGGCATCGCGGCGGCGGCGGCCCGTCACGGGGTGTTCATCGGCGAAGGCCACCTGCGCCGCTTCCTTGATGAGCTGGCGCGCAGCGGCTTGCTCGACGATGGCGCCCCGGAGGACCTACTCGAGGGTGTCCCAAGCAACGCGCGGGAAGACAAACCGGTCATCGAGATGCCGAACGCCCGCTACCTTTGCGATGGCCGCGGTGGGTGTTGCTCGACGTACGCGACCATCGTGGTCACCCCCGATGATGTCCACCGCGCGTGTGCGACGTTGCCCGAGCGGAGTGCAGCCGGCCATCGCCCGACCCATGCGTTCTTGCCGCTCGCCGGGTCGGCACCCACGGTTCTTCGCGCGCTAAGCCACGAAGGTGGGGCGTGTATGTACCTCGACCGCGACCAGCGCTGCAGCCTGCATCGTGTTGGCGGACCGTCAGCAAAGCCAGTTGGGTGTCGATGGTATCCGGCGCGCCTCATCGACATCGGCGCGGAAATCAGGGTGGTCCCGAGCGTTGAGTGCTCGTGTGTGGCTCGACCTGTCGAGGGCGGCGAGCCCCTCGTTCCCGATGGCATCGCGACCGCGGCACAACTGCCGCTTGGGGTGATCTCGACGTCCATCGCGGATACCGTAGAGATCGCCCAGGGCGTGGCGATCGAGCGAGCGCGTGCGTTCGGCTGGGTCGACGCGATCACAGACGGCTTGTGTGATCACGACCCTGTCGACTATCTGTGGCGTTGCGCGGCGGACACTTCGCTCGACACCAAGCCGGTCTCCGGCGGCGATGTGGCAGCGGAGTTGGCCCGCCGTTTCGCCGCCCTCGCGCCACGCTGTCGAGCCCGCGCCGAGCAAGAGGCAGCGTGGCGCGGATCAAACCACATGCTCGTCGGCCGATTGTCCGTCATGGCAGCCGCGGCCGAGCTACTCGCCGCACCCACGGCGATGCGCGCGTTGCTGACATTGCCGCCCCTCGATCCAGGACTCGAGAACCACGTGCTGCGCGCCCATTCGTTCGGGCGGCTGTGGCTCGTCGACGCGCCTGCGCTCGATCGCTTGCGAGCCACCGCGGTCACGCTGGCCTGGGCCCGCGCGCTCCCGTCGTTCCTCCCCGACGACGTTAACGACGTCACGACGAGCGAGACACCGCTCGCCGCGATCCAGGCCACCTGGCGGGTGGCGCTGGCAGCCTCGTAGGGAGCGTCGCCGGCCCGTCACCCTGGGATCGGGCAGGCGACCGTCGCTGTCGAAGCGGTGTTGTTCGACTCATCGCATTCCAGAACGGCGCCCGTACCCGTCTCGGCGTTGTCGACCGTCGCATAGTAGTTCTTGGGTTCCTGCGCCGGCGCTGGCACGAGGAACTCGAACTGGGCGAACCCACCCGGCAACAGGGCTTGTGCGGTCATGTTCTGGCCCACCAGCGAGCCAGTGGCGTCGGTGCCTTCGTACAGCGTCGCCACGACCCCTGGTTGAACGCCGATCGACCCGGTGTTTCGAATCGTCACGTAGACGTGGAACGTCTCGGCTTGGCAGCTCTGTGTTCCGATTGAGATGCCGATCTCGAGGTCGGGGGCGTTGAACACGCCTTCGCCTTGCACGTTCTGGCGGAAGTTGTTCAGCCCGGGCTGCAACCAATTTGCAGTCTCGACGCTCGGGGTGAGCGAGGCCGAGGTCGCGTTGGTCACGTGATAGGTGTGCTGTGTCCAGACCTGGCGGGTTCGCACCCAACGGTCGTTGGCGTCGCCATAGACATAGATGCCACGGCGCGACCCGTAGTCTGGGATATCCATGCACAGGTCGGGGTTGTCGTCGCTCGCGACGACGATGAACTCGCTGTTTCCGTCGTTGTCGACGTCGGCGACGATCGGATACTCGTGGATCGTCGGCGTGGAGTTCTCCAGCGCCACCAAAACCTCGCCCGTGGCTCCGTCGAACACACGTGCGTAGCACTCGTCTTGGTACATGACCTCGGCGGCACCATCGCCTTGGAAGTCGAACACCGACGAACCCGTGGCGTTCGATGATTGATCCTGCGTGGCCGAGAACCATCGGACGTAGATGTCGCCTGGCCCCGGTGGCAAAAAGCCCATGGGCGGCAGCACCACGTCTTCGCCCTCACGGGCCAAGTCGAGAACCATGTAGGCCGAGCCACCCGCCACGCCGATCTCCGGACGGCCGTCGCCGTCGAAGTCGGCCACCGTCGCCGGGCCGCCGCGACCGACGAGTCCACCCATCCCATCGCCGATCAAGTCGAACGGCTGGGTGCGGGCCGTATCGTTGCCGGTACACATGGCGCCGGTCACATCACGTCCGCACCAGAGCTGCCCAGTTGCGCCGTCGACGATGGTGACCACACCGCTCGCGACGATGACCACCTCGGGCGTTCCGTTTTGGTCGAGATCGCCGACGGCGGGGTAGCCGTCGCCACCGGGGGCGGTCCACAATACGGTCGCTGTTGCGTCGGGATTGCCGATCATCGGCTGCATCCACGAGATCGTCCACGCCTCGCGACCCGTAATGATCTCGGGGTAGTCGTCGCCGTTGAGGTCCGCGGCCGTTGCAACGCCGCCGATGTAGCCGTCGTCCGGGCTGCCGAACGCGCCTGCGCCACGGGCGACGTTGTTGTTCCAGTCGACGTCGTCGGCGACCACGAGGCCGGTATGATCGAGAATGCCGATGCCGATGACGATCTCGGAGTTCTCGTCCGAGTCGAGGTTGGTGGCCAAGATCGCACCGTTGCGCGTGTAAAGAGGATGGTCGGACAGGTCGGCATCGTGCGACCCCCAAAGCCGGATACCGAGCCCGTTGACCGCGTGGATCGTCGACATGTTGAAGAACGTTCCACCCTGCGGCCGGCCGGCGTAAACGATGTCAGCGAGGCCGTTGCCATCAACATCAGCGAGTACCGGTGTGGTGCGGCTATAGGACCCGTAGCTGTTGTTCCCGGCGTCTTGGACGACGCGTACCTTCTCTGCACCCGTCTGGCCGTTCAAAATGATGATCTCGCCGTCGTACTCGTGGGTGCCCGCCCAAAACGAGTTCACGATGACGTCCGGGAGCTGGTCGCCGTCGACGTCGCCGACCAAGGGCGTGGTCACGAACTGCTCGGTCTCGAATGACCACTCCTCGGTGAGCTCGACGGTCCCAAACGTAGGGATGAGTTCACAGGCCACTGGATCCTGGCTCGGCAAGCAGCCACCCACCGATGGTTCGCAGAACTGACCCTCTGGGCAGTCGTAGGAATCGAGGCAATCGGCACCCGGCGTCACGCATTCCGGCTGCAGGCAAACGTCGCCGCCGGCACAGCAGGTGGTGAGGTCGTCGCCGCAGCGGACTTGTGATTCACAGACCGGCAGACAGGCCCCGAGCACGCACTCTTCGTCATCGTCGCAGCACACCGTCGGAACGCCGCACAGCACGGTCTCGCAGGTTGGCATGCCGCCCGTGGTGGAGCTCGAGCCTCCGAGCGTGCCCGTGACGTCGGCGCCTCCGGTGGAGGAGGATCCAGCCCCGGTCGATGAATCGAGCCCTGCGGATGACTCCAACGAGGTGGGCCCCGTTGAATCTGCGGGAACCTCGTCGCGGGTGTCACGGCAGGCGACGGTCGCGAGAGCCACAAGCGTGATTGCGGACGGCTGGGTCAATCGCATGGCTAAGGCAATCCTCCGTGGCTGTGAGGATAACAAGCCCATCGAGGGCTGGCACGCTTGTCGTCGCGCAGTGTGACGGACTGCCGGTTGACGTCGACGCGCGGCGCCCGGTTGCGGTGTGGGATGGATCTCGGCTCTTCGCACAGAACGTGTGCTGACGGCGGCCAGTTCGAGTTTCTCCGTCATCGGAGCGCTGACCATGACGCCAGTGTCGTGCCCGCACCGGAACTCGACTCAGACCGGGCGGGCGGCGCGGCCGCATGGCGTAAGTCATCGACGATGCACGCGCCAAGTCGCGCCGAAGCGGCAAAGATCGACGTGGCCTACACGAGAAACCAGCACACCCTCGGCCCGCAACCGCCGCCGTTGCTCCGCGTCACTGGGTGTGGGCGTGCTGATCCGGCCCTGAGCGTTGATCACCCGGTGCCAGGGGATCGGGCTCCCAGGGGGGAGCGACCGCAGCGCATAGCCCACCATTCGCGCTCGCCCCGGCAAGTCCGCGACCTCGGCGATTTGCCCGTACGTGGCGACGCGACCGGTGGGGATCCTTGCCACGGCCGCGTAGATCCGTTGGTACCTCGGGTCGAGCGGCATGGTCGGGATCGCTCGGGAAGCGGGGGCGACCCGCCGCGCCGATCAACGTCGACGGCGCCCTCCGCGAATGCCCAGGGCGAGCATGACGAACATCCCCAGGCCAATGGGCGCGTCGGCGTCGACCGAGCAACCACGCTTCTTCCCGTCGACCTTCGGCGGTGCTCCGGTGTTGCCATCTCCGCCGGCGTCGCCCCCCGATATCGAGTCCATCGCATCTTGTGCCGAGCTGTCCTGCGAATCTTCCTTGGCGTCTTCCTTGGCGTCTTCCTTGGCGTCTTCCTTGGCGTCTTCCTTGGCCTCGGTCCACCCCAGCTTGATCTTGCCGGTTGCGAGCTTGAAGTCGCGACCCTTCTCGTCTTGTTGGGTGATCTCGACCTTGTAGGTCTTGTTTTTGTTGAAGCCCTTGGAGCCCTCGAGCTCGAGCTCGACGCTGAGGTACTTGCCGCCGTCGAATCCGTCTTCGGCGTGGCGGTAGGCGAGGTACGGTTTGCCGTTGAGCTCGCCGTAGAACTCGATGCTCAACCCGCCCGGTGCCGGCTTGTCGAGCTTTGCCCATAGGTGGACGATCCAAACCTCTTCGTTGGGCTGACTCGGGATCTCGTCCTTGGCGGCGCCGCGGCCCTTGGCCGTTAGCTGGCCGTCACCATCCACTTCGAGTGCTTCCGTGCCGAATTTGATCTCGCCGGCACGCGCGAGGCCGGCGGTGAGGAGGACAGCGGCGAAGCCGAGGGCCGATGCAATGCGCACGAGGCCACGTGTGCGCCTGCGAGTTGAGACGACGGACATGCTCTGCCTTTCGGAGGACATTCTCGGGCGGAGGTTACCGCGCCGAGACCCGAGCGGCCAGGCCGAGCGAACTATGCGTCGTCGCGCAAGAGCGCCAGGATCTCTTCGTCGAGCTGGGCCTGGTGTTCGCTCGCGAATTTGCCGACGATGATGTCGCGCCGTTGCGTGATTGGGGTGCCCACCTTCACGCCGGCACCGCCGATCCCACCGACCGCCCGGCGGCGGATCCGACTAGGGCCGGGGCTCGGGCGCGACTGGCCGTGCCCGGCCGCGGCGGCGGCAACCTGGGCGCGGGCCTCGGCCGCCGCGAACACCGGGTGGGAAAGGCTGGGGTCGACGGTCGGCCCCGGCCGGCCCGGCTGAAGCGGCGGCCCCTGTGGTTCCACCTCGCGCGGTTCCGGAGGCTCGCGGCGTTGTGGTCGACTGGCCGCGGTGTCGGGCGGCAATTCCGTGATTTCGCGGTTGTCCTCGACCGGATGCACCCCGATCGTGCGCTCGATCTTCTCGTCGAAGTCGCCGTTGCGCAGGGCTCGGATCATCGCCTTGTGCGAGTCCTGCATCAGCCCAATCACGACCGGCCCGAGTTCGCGCTCTTGCAGCCGGTCTTTGTATTCCGTTTTGCGGCTCGCGATGATCGTGCCGTCGTAGAACACGTGGGTGAAGATGTGCCCCTTGTCGACGCCAGAGTCTTCCGTCTGCACGTGGTACAGCCGTCCGCGATGCGGAATGTTGTGGTTGTAGCCGAGCTGGGGCGAGACGGGTTTCATGTCCCGGGGCTTGTCTCAGACTAACATGGTCGACGCGCCGGGGCCGCCTTGTAGGCGGCCCCGGCGTGCGAGATGGGCCACGGTGGGCCGGTTGCGCTTGACGTGCCCACCCCCGGGTTTCGTGGTACCTGTTGCCCCCCGGCCGCGGGGCGAACGAACGCCATGGTGACGCCGAGCACGATCGCACCCTTCTCGCCGGAGGAGCTGCTGGCGCCATTGGCCGCGATCGCGCGGGAGCGAACGTATCCGCCCAAGGCCGTCACGGCCGCAATTGCGGAACAGTCCGCCCGAATCGGCGAGGTCGACCCGCGGCGGATCTACGAGCTTGTCACACCGCCGCTGTGCAGCAAGGTGCCGCACCTTGTGTTGCAGTGGCTGCGCGACACCGGCTTGCTGGCGCGGATCCTCCCCGAGCTCGATGCCACGGTCGCCTTTTCGCAGGAAGACCACCGCAAACACAAGGATGTCTGGGAACACACGAAGTGCGTGGTTTGGCAAGCGGTCCCGCGCCCAGCGGTGCGCTGGGCAGCGACCCTCCACGACATCGGCAAGGTACCGACACGACGGTTTGCCAAGGATGGCAAAGTCACCTTCCACGGCCACGCGGAAGAGGGCGTTCGCATGTTTCGACGCGGTCCGTTGCGGCGCATCGGGTTTCCACCCGCGGAGGCGGAGCGGATCGAAGTTCTTATCTTGCACCACCTGCGGCCCGGCCAGTACGACGGAAGCTGGACTGATAGCGCCGTTCGTCGTTTCCATCGCGAGATGGAGCCGTTTCTCCGCGATCTACTCGATCTCTCGCGCGCCGATGTAACGAGCAAGCGGCCCGGCAAGCGCATGCGCTGTCTCCGGATGATCAGTGAGTTCGCGCGTCGCATGGACGCGCTTGCTGCAGCCGACGCCCAACCCAAGCCGCTACCGCCGGGTTTGGGAAACCTCCTCATGACCACGCTCGGGCTTCCCCCGGGTCGACACATCGGCGAGTTGCGATTGCGGCTCGAGAGGTTGGTCGACGCGGGGGACGTCGAGGGCGGTCGTGAGGCTGCGTACTACGTCGAAGTCATCGCGGCTCGCGGTCTGCTCGACGGCATCGACGTTGTGCCGCCCCGCGGCTGAACGAGCGTCAGCACGCGCGATCCAACGGGCAACGCCCGCGAGCGTGGCGCGGACGTTGTCTGGTGCCGACGGTCAGGCTGAGCGCCGTCGGCGTCGGCCAAGGGCGATCGTCCCCAGGACCAACAACGCACCGGCGCCGGGATCGGTACCGCGGCAGCCACAGCCACCGTCGTCATCTAAGCCGGGGCTGCCTCCCGACGACGCGTCGCCGCTCGATCCGCCTCCGGGGCCACTGCCGAACGACGTCGAGCCTTCGCCAGCGGACGTGTCGGAACCGCCGCCCCCACAATCTTCAGCCGACGGCCAGTTGTACTGGCAGTTGTGCGTGCGCAACTCGACGTTGATCGCCTCGGTGTTTTGGAGCAACGCCACGGGAGCGCCCGCCTCTCCGATCTGTGCGACTTCTTCTTCGTACGGCATTTCCGAGGAGAAATCGGGCCAAGCTCCGTCGCCCGGGACGTAGACCTCACGCCCGTCGGGAAGCGTCCACACCGCGTCGCCGTTGCATAGTACTCGGCGGGTCGCGATCTGGTTGGTTAGGTCGACCCCCGGCAGATCTGGGTTGGCCCAGAAGAACGGATCGACCGTCATCTCCGCCGGTGAGATGGTGGTGTACATTCGCGTCAGCACGGGGAACGCGTTGAGCATCTCGATGGCGTGCTGTCCCGGTTCGATCATGCGCGTCTGCATCGCGCCGGCGAACGCCGAGCCATTGCCCCAGGCGGCGAGGTCGATCTGATCCTCATAGCAGCTCAGGCAGCCGTAGAACGTGATCTCATCCAGTCCGTCGGGAACTGGGAGGTAGTCGGCGAGGAGGCCCCGCAGCAGCGGATGCAGGTATTGGCACTCTGAACCGCCGCCAGTGCCGCCGCCGCCGCCGAAGCAATCGACCAGGCCCTGGCTCGAAAGGGTGTCGATGACGTCGACAGCCGGAAGGTCGGTGAAGGCCGATGCGTTCCAGGTCTCGCTGTAGATCCCGAGCGGCGAGACCACTCCTGAGCTGCCCGAGTATTCGGTGACGAACGCGCGACCCTCAGCCTCAAAAGCGTCGACCGCTTGGGTAATCACGTCTTTGTAGTTGGACGCGAGGTTCGGCCAGTCGAGTCGCAACGGATTGACGAGCACGTGCTTGTAGGTCTGTGGAACCACGCGCGCGTCAGCGAGAAAGAACGAACGGATGTCCATGTCCTCGACCGCCGCGATCCGTGTCAGGCGGATCGGCACGCATGCCTCGTTGTTCGCGAAGCGGAGGACGATGGGGTGGATCTCCGTGACGTCGGCCCCGTTGGTCAGCTTGAACGCGGCAAACAGGTATTCCTCTCCGAGGTACTCCTCAAAGATCGGCTGGGCGTCGGGGTCTTGCTGGTACTCGTTGGCGTCGAGCCATGCGATCACTTCGGCGGCGGTCCCACCCTGCAGAACGGTGATGTCGAACGCGCCGACGGTCTCTTGCAAGACGATCTCCGGGCCGCCCGAACTGTCCCCGAAACCGCCGGTGGTGCCACCGAAGTCGTCAGCTCCGGCCTCACCGCTGCCGCCGCCGTCACCACAATTGTCCCTTTGGTAGGAGAACCCGTACTGCGGGACCGTTGCTGCCAGCACGTTGTCGAACAGCGCGTCCGATCCGACCGAGAACGTGGGCAACGTAGAGATCGGGACGACCCAAGCGAACTTGGCCGCGATCGTTGGATCGTACTGGATCTGGATATGCGCCTCGGTGTAGTCGCCACCCATGACGAACAGGATGTTCTCGCCGCTCTGATCGACAGGGGCGGCGCTGGGACCCACGTCGCAGAATGTGCCGCCACAGGCCTCGGCCGGGCGTGGAGTGAGGCCAAGGGCAGCAAGAGATGACAGTGACAGCGCGAGCGCAAGGCGATTCATGACTTCAACTCCGAGAGCTTTGGCGGCGGACACAATAACCGGCCGCGAGAAGAGTACCCAACGATTTGCAACGAGCCACGTCAGGTTGACGCAACCGGAGACAGAGCGCAAGCGCAGGGGCGCGCAAGGTGTGCGAGAGCGGCGCACGCCGCTCCGTCTTGGCGCGCCCTCAATGCGGTCTGGGTCCGCCGCGCGCGGGGACGGCCGAGTTTGGTCCACAGGACTTGCACGCGCGAATGTGGACATGTATTATCCGTACATTCGGATGATCGAATAATGGCCGATCTAGCCACCACAACGGCCCTTCTTGGGCTTCTGGCCGATCTCACCCGGGTCCGGTTGATGGCCCTGGTGGCAGACCACGAGCTCTCGGTGGCCGAGCTCGTCCGCATATGCTCGGTGCCGCAGTCGCGGGTGTCCACCCACCTGGGAAAGCTCCGCGAGGCCGGGCTTGTTCGCGATCGTCGGGCTGGTACGTCGACATACTACCGAGCGCAGCTCGATCGCATGCCGACGCACGCGCGGGCGGCTTGGCTCGCCGTTGCGAGCTCGCTCGACGATGCCGCACTGGCCGACGATCGCCGTCGCTGCGAGGACGTGCTGCGCTCACGCGACTCGTCGAATGCGTGGGCTGATAGCGTCGCCGGGAGGATGGAACACGCATACTCCCCGGGGCGAACTTGGGAGGCGACAGCCCGCGCGTTCGTCGGCCTCATCCAACTTGGCGACGTGCTCGATCTCGGCTCCGGCGACGGTGTTAACGCTGAGTTGCTCGCACCGCGCTCGCGCTCCTACACCTGCCTCGATCGTAGTGAGAGGGTCCTCGACGCTGCGCGTTCACGGCTCTCGCATGTGGCGGACGTCTCCTACGTCGCGGGCGACATGCACGATGTGCCGCTGCCGGATCACTCGTTCGACACGGTGCTCATGTTTAGCGTGCTGACCTACGCCGAGCGGCCCGCGGCGGTGCTCGCGGAGGCGAACCGCCTCTTGCGACCCGATGGATCGCTCGTGCTGGTCACACTGGACGCGCACAAGCACACCGACGTCTCGAACGCGTACGAGCACGTCAACAGCGGGTTCTCGCCCGAGCAGCTCACACGCATGCTCGCGCACGCTGGCTTTCGGGTCGATCGTTGCAGCGTCGCGGCTCGCGAACGCCGCAAACCCTACTTCGACGTCGTCTTCGCGTTTGCGCGCGGTGGCGCGCGGCCGGCCCGCCGTGCGCGACCGCGTTTGGTCGCCGACGCCCTCCGTTCCGAACCAACTACTCCCGAACCGCGAGCGCGGAGACTCCCGTGACAAGACCCAATATCCGTCGACAGATCGAGGACATCCTCGCGCAACGCATCTTGCTCCTCGACGGTGGCATGGGAACGATGCTCCAGCGCTATTCGCTAACCGAGGCTGACTATCGCGGCGAGCGCTTCCGCGACCACCCCCGCGAGCTCAAGGGCAATCACGATGTCCTTGCGCTCACTCGGCCAGATGTCGTTCAGGCCGTGCACGAGGCATACCTCGAGGCGGGCAGCGACATCATCGAGACCAACACGTTTACCGCAACGTCGATCGCCCAGGCCGACTATGGCCTTGAGGACGAGGTGTACGCGCTCAATGTTGCCGCCGCGCGGGTGGCTCGCGCCGCGGCCGACAAGTGGTCGACTCCCGAGCGTCCTCGGTTCGTCGCAGGGGCGATCGGTCCGACCAACCGCATGCTGTCGCTCTCACCCGACGTCAACGACCCAGGATTCCGCGCTGTCACGTTCGAGCAGATGCGATCGGCGTTTGCCGATCAGGCACGCGGGCTCATCGATGGGGGTGTCGACGTAATCCTAGCCGAGACCGTGATCGACACCTTGAACTTGAAGGCGGCGATCATGGCGATCCACGACGCGTTTCAAGCTACGGGCGTGGAGCTGCCGATCATGCTGTCGGTGACGGTCACCGACAAGAGCGGGCGAACATTGTCGGGGCAGACGATCGACGCCTTCTGGATCTCCGTGGCCCATGCGCGGCCGCTGTCGGTCGGCCTGAACTGTGCCCTGGGCGCGAAAGAGATGCGGCCGTATGTGGCCGAGCTGGCGAAGATCGCTCCGGTCTACGTCACGTGCTACCCGAACGCCGGCCTCCCCAACGCGTTTGGCGGGTACGACGAAACCCCGCACGAAACCGCTGATGCCCTCGGCGAGTTCGCGCGCAGCGGCCTGGTCAACGTCGTGGGAGGATGCTGCGGCACGACGCCTGATCACATCCGCGCGATCGCCGAGGCTGTTAGCAGCGTCACGCCTCGTACGCGCGCCGTCGCCGGCCACGAGACCGCGAACTTCGCTGGGCTCGAGCCTCTGCGGATTGGGCGGGGCTCGAACTTCGTGATGATCGGAGAGCGCACGAACGTTACCGGCAGCAAGCGCTTCGCCAACCTCATCAAGTCCGGCGACTATGCGACCGCACTCGAGGTAGCGCTCGATCAGGTGCGCAGCGGAGCCAATGTCATCGACGTCAACATGGACGAGGGCATGCTCGACTCCGAGGCGGCGATGGAGACGTTCCTCAAACTGGTCGCCAGCGAACCGGAGATTTCCCGCGTTCCGATCATGATCGATAGCTCGAAGTGGTCGGTGATTGAGGCCGGCCTCCGGTGTGTCCAGGGCAAGGGGATCGTCAATTCGATCTCGCTCAAGGAAGGCGAAGCGGATTTTCTACGCAAGGCCCAGCTGGTGCAGAGCTATGGCGCGGGCGTGGTGGTGATGGCCTTCGATGAGCACGGGCAGGCCGATACCATCGCCCGCAAGGTCGAGATCTGTGAGCGTGCGTATCGGCTGCTCATCGATCGCGCCGGGTTTGAGGCCAGCGACATCATTTTCGACGTCAACGTGCTCGCGGTCGCGACCGGGCTCGAAGAACATGCCGACTACGGAGTCGCTTTTATCGAGGCGGTGCGGATCGTCAAGGACCGCTGCCCCGGCGCGCGCACTTCGGGCGGGATCAGCAATCTGTCGTTTGCCTTCCGCGGCAATGACCGCGTCCGCGAGGCCATGCACTCGGCGTTTCTGTTTCACGCGATCAAGGCCGGTCTCGACATGGGGATCGTCAATGCCGGCCAGCTGGTGGTGTACGAGGATATCGAGCCCGAGCTGCTAGTCCACGTCGAAGACATCATCCTCAATCGCCGCCCTGACGCCACCGAGCGACTCGTGTCGTTGGCCGAGCGGATCAAGGGAGCTGGCACCAAGAAATCCGCCGATCTAGCCTGGCGTGAACAGCCCGTTCGTGAACGCTTGATCCACGCGCTCGTCCACGGCGTGGTCGACTTCATCGAGGTCGACGTCGAGGAAGCGCGTGCACAACTGGCACGGCCGCTTGATGTGATCGAGGGCCCTCTGATGGACGGCATGAAGGTCGTCGGCGACCTGTTCGGGGCCGGTAAGATGTTCTTGCCGCAGGTGGTGAAGTCTGCGCGCGCGATGAAGCGAGCGGTCGCGTATCTTGAGCCGTTTATGGCGGCTCAGCGCGCATCGGGCGGGAGCGAGTACCGCGGTCGCATTCTCCTTGCCACGGTCAAGGGCGATGTTCACGACATCGGCAAGAACATCGTGGGCGTCGTGTTGGGCTGCAACAACTACGAGGTCATCGATCTGGGCGTGATGGTCCCGACCCAGAAGATCCTCGATACCGCGCGCGAGAAAAACTGCGACATCATCGGGCTCTCGGGGTTGATTACGCCCTCGCTGGACGAGATGGTCCATGCGGCGGCCGAGATGCAGCGCCAGGGCTTTTCGCTGCCGTTGTTAATCGGTGGGGCTACCACGAGCAGACAGCACACAGCCGTAAAGGTGGCCCCCGCGTACAGCGGACCAACGGTGCACGTGCAAGATGCCTCTCGCGTAACAGATGTGGTCGGTCGCTTGCTCGATCCACAGCGCCGTGCGCTGCTAGATGCGAACAACCGCGAGGAGCAGGCCAAGCTGCGGGAGCTGCACGCTAACAAGCAGGCCAAGGCGTTGACGGCGACCTCAGAAGCGCGGCGGCAGGGCAAGCGAGTTGTGTGGAAGGCCAGTGACGTACCCACGCCGGCGTTCCTCGGTCGGCGCGAGGTCGAGGCGTCGCTGGCAGAGATCGCCCGCTACATCGACTGGACGTTCTTTTTTACCGCCTGGGACTTGCGTGGCCGGTTTCCTCAGATCCTCGAGCACCCCACCCCCGGCATGGCCGCTCGCGAGTTGTACGAGAACGGGCGTGAGTTGCTCGACCAGCTGATCCGCGAGGGCGAGTTGAAGGCGCGCGGCGTCTACGGTTTCTGGCCTGCGGCATCCGACGGCGACGACATCGTAGTTTACGCCGACGGTTCGCGCGCGCGCGAGCGGCTACGCTTTCACATGCTGCGGCAGCAGCATGCCCGCGGCAGCAATGAGGGCTTCCTGTGCCTGGCCGACTACGTCGCGCCCGTGGCGGCCGGTCTGGCCGATCACATCGGCGCGTTCGCGGTCACCGCCGGCATTGGCGCCGACGATCTCGCGTGCCGGTTTGAGCGCCAGCTCGATGACTACCACGCGATCATGGTGAAAGCGCTCGCGGATCGGCTGGCCGAAGCGTTCGCGGAGCTGTTGCACGAGCGAGCGCGTCGGGACTGGGGTTATGGGGCTGAGGAGAGCCTCACGATTGACGATCTAATCGCGGAGCGATACCGCGGGATTCGCCCTGCGCTGGGCTACCCCGCCTGTCCTGATCATGCCGAGAAGGGCAAGTTGTTCGAGCTGCTCGACGCCGAGCAAGTGGGAATCACGTTGACCGAAAGTTATGCGATGTACCCCGCTGCGAGCGTAAGCGGGCTCTACTTCGCCCATCCCGAGGCGCGTTATTTCACCGTCGGGAGGATCGGCCTCGACCAGTGCACCGATTACGCCGCGAGGCGAGGCGTGCCTCTCGCCGAAGTGGAGCGCTGGTTGGCGCCGAACCTGGGCTACGAACCGGTGCGTGAGCTTGAGTCGGTGGCGGAGTAGTGGGATCGCTGCGGTTCATCCCGGACCGACGGGATCCGTCCTACAACCGGCACATCCGCCATGGTGCGGGCGCTGCGTCCTCGGTCCAGGCGAGGTGTGAAATCGGTAGGACTTCCACGCATGGGGGGGGTTCGTTCGAGGTGAGTGTCTGCGCGTGCTCGAGGGTGACGACCCATCGCAGGTCGCGATCGAGCCCAAGCTTGCGTGCCGCAGCCATCCGCCTGACGTAGCTGATGATCGCCACCGTGGCGAGCAGGTACCAACCGATCGCGACGGGGTCGACGAGCATCCGCCAGCGGGGGTCGAAGGCAAATCGGCTGCCGAGAACGGCGACGGTGGTGATCGATGCAGCCAGCGCCGGCCAGGCTGAGCGGCGAAGGTGACGGATGTGTGCGTCGATCTCTTCGCGCTCGTCGCAGGAGAGGCTGCGTCGTGCGACTGCCACTCGCGACGGTGCGCGGACCCGCAGCAGGCCTGATGGCAGCGGCGTTCGGAACGCATGCGGCCGGCCAGCGGCGATCTCGATGCTGTGTACGCGCTCCCACCGGTCGAGCCAGCAGCCGTCGACCGCCACAGCTACGTCCGCGCCCGGCAGCATGTCGACGCGGACATGTGGGCCGCTTCGGTGCAACCCAAACCGCAGGAGTCGGCGCCAGGTGTGCTCGCTCGCCAGCGCGTTCCCCTCAAACACGGCGAGTCGCGAACCCGCAAGGTCGTCGACAATCGCGCGCGTGCGCACGAACACGCGAACGCGTTGCCAGAGCTCGACCGCCAGCGCCCCATAGCCGCCCAGGACAATGGCGACCCACGGCGTGCGAAGCCATGGCGTGGCCAGCGGCGCCGCAACCGACGCGTCGACATCGGAGAGCCACAAACCCAGCGCCGTTGCCGTCACGGTGAAGCCGAGGGCGAGTGCGATTGCGCGCCGCCACCAACCACGGGTCTTGGGTAGCGTGATCGCGACGCCGGCGAGTCCGCCCGCTGCAACGCCGCAGCCGACCTCTCCGCCGAAATGCGCGCTCCAGCCCGGTGCGAATGTGGCGGTTGCGACGGCCACTGCGACCACGAACGTTGCCAGTGCAACGGCCGAGGACGCGAATGTGCTGGTCTGGCGGCGCCAACGGTGGCGGAGCTCGACGATCTCGCGCGTATCGAGCGAGCGAACGCCAACCTGCGGCAGTCCCACGGCGTAGCGGGTGCGGCTTGCGGCCGGAGAACTATCCTCCGCCTCGGCCCCAGCCGCCCCGCCGAGTTCGTCGCTCAAACGACCCTCCGCAAGACGATGGCCGAGATGTTGTCCGGCCCGCCGGCCTTGTTGGCGGCTTCGATCAGCCGCCGGGATGCGTCGCGCACGTCGCGTTGGCAAACCAGGGCCACGATTTCGCCGGCTGTGACCACGTCGCTGAGCCCATCGCTACACAGCAGGAGATTGTCGCCCTTCTCGAGGGTGAACTCGCCGACATCCGCGTCGCATTTTTGCTGACCGTGGCCCAGACAGCGGCTGATTCGGCCGCGGTAGGGATGAACGGCGGCCTGCTCCGGCGTGAGCAGCCCCTGTGACACGAGTTCCTGCACCATCGTGTGATCGGTGGTGATTTGCTCGGCTGAGCCCCCGCGCACCCGATAGGCCCGCGAGTCGCCCGCGTGGGCGACCCAGAACCTGTCGCGAACGCCGAGCACCGCGACACACGTGCAACCCATGCCCTGTGCGTGTGGATTTACGGCTGCGTGCTCGTCGATGCGCGCGTTGGCCAGCGCAAACGCAGCTCGCAAAAGGTCGGCCGGATCCGAGCTCCCCCAGTTTGCGGCGAGGTGTTCGCCAATCACCTGGACGGCGATCGCCGAGGCGATTTCACCGGCGCTGTGGCCCCCCATTCCGTCGCAGACGATCGCGAGGTGGTAGCCGCGCCCGTCGTCTTCTTGGACGGCGATGGCGTCTTCATTGTGATCCCGCGCGATGCCCGTGTCGCACGCGCCGGACATCTGGACCTCGAAGATCCCCGGGACATGCGTGCGCTTGAACAGCTTGTACATGACGCCTGGAAGGGAGGTCCCGCCGCCGACAAGGCGGGCGAGTTGCGGTCAGTCCAAGTCTTTGTGGAGCTGAGGGGGATCGAACCCCTGACCTGTGCATTGCGAACGCACCGCTCTCCCAGCTGAGCTACAGCCCCGATTTTGTGGCGGGGAACGTAGCCGAACCGTCGGGTTGACGCAAGCGCCGCCGGGCGCGACGCTGAATGCTAGGCATGGTGGGCCGGGCCCCCAACATGCCGAAGCCAGCGGAGTTTCACCACGGGCCGTCTGGCCGTTGGGGCTCACCGCCGGCGGCGGCCCGCGATCGCGCCTAGCACCCATGCGGCACCGATCGCGGTGAGCACCGCGATTACCGCGGCATCCTCGGTGGAGGTCAAACGTTGCAGGATCTGCGACATTGGGCGAGCGCTTCGGCGCGCGGCGCCGTGATGCGTGCGAAGGTAGCACGCAGGCGGTGGCGACGCGGCAGCGCATCGATGTGCTCCTGGTCGAGCGGGGATTGGCGCCGTCCCGCACGCGGGCCCAGGCCCTTGTGCTCGCGGGCAAGGTCGTGGTCGACGACGTGCGCATCGACAAGCCGGGCGCGCTCGTCCCCGGCAATGCAGAAGTGCGCGTCCGCGGCGAGGATCACCCGTACGTGTCGCGCGGCGGAGTGAAGTTGGCGGGTGCCCTTGCCGCATTCTCGGATCCCACGCGTCAGCGTGTGCTCGACGTTCGGGGGCGCGTGGCGATCGATATCGGTGCATCGACCGGTGGTTTCACCGACTGCCTGCTTCAACACGGAGTCGCGCGTGTGCACGCCCTCGATGTCGGGTACGGCCAGCTGGCGTGGAAGCTTGCGAGCGATTCGCGGGTGATTGTCCATGATCGTTGCAACATCCGCACGCTTGCGCCCGATACGCTTGGTGAGCTGATGGGCCTCGCGGTCATCGACTGCTCGTTCGTCTCGCTCGCGAAGGTCATCCCGCACGTGCCACCGCTGCTGGTCCCCGCTGCCGACGTCATCGCGCTGGTGAAGCCGCAGTTCGAGCTCGAGCCGGGCAGAGTGGGCAAGGGCGGAATCGTGCGTGCTGAAGCCGACCGGATGGAAGCCTTGCAGGTCGCGTCGGCGGCCGCGACGGCGGCCGGCTTCACGATCGTGGATCACTGCGCATCGAGCATCGAGGGCCGCAGCGGCAACCGCGAGTGGCTGGTGTGGTTGGCATGGCCCGGGGGGTGACTGTCGCCCGGCCCAGCATCCGGGTATGGTCGCGGCGCCCATGGCGACTCCGCCCACACTCACGACCCGTGCCCGCGCTCATCTGCGATCGCTGGCGCATCATCTCGAGCCGGTCGTGCAGCTGGGAGCCGATGGCGTCAGCGAGGCATTGGTCGAGGCCGCTGCGACGGCGCTGGCCCAACACGAACTCATCAAGGTTCGCATTGGCAGCAACGCGAAGGGTGGTCGTCAACAGATCGCCCGCGAGTTGGCCGCTGCAACGGGCGCCGATCTCACCCAGGTGATCGGCCGAATCGTCGTGCTGTACCGGCCACGTGCTGCGTCGGACAAGCGGCCCCGCATCGTTTTGCCGGCGTGATCGTCCTGTCGCCACGCAAGGCGACGCTGTCATAGCGATGCCCGCCGTTTCGCCCTGCGGTTTTGCAGGCAAAATACTGAAACAAAACGGATTTTCTGACATGCGACAATTCGTCGCACGCGGGCAGGATCTGTGCATCGAGTAGGTCGCGATGCTCGAGACCTCGCGATGGAACTTGGGGCGATCGGGTGCGCCGTTGGCCTTCTTGATCGGTGGCTGCGGCCCCATCGTGATCACGGGCGGAGCAGATACAGACGCAACGACGGAGGCGAACGAGACCGACCCCACCGGCGAAACCGACACCACGCCCAACACGACCGTCGGCTGTGGCGAGTGCCCGTCGGGCTACTACTGCGATGGCACCATTTGCCTGCCCTACGGCTGCGAGGACGGGCCGTGCTGTGGCACCGGCGGCTGCTGCGAATATTACGGGGACTGCTACGACACAGACTGTAGCGCAGTCAACGACTGTCTGGACGGGATGTTCTGCCGCCGCGACTTCGACGACCGCGGCTTCTGCGACGACGTGCCGTTGCTTCCGGGTTGCCCGGTTGGCACGCCGACAGAGATCCACTTTCTCGTCGACGAAGAGATCGTGGCGCTGTCCTTCTATGAACGGGACGATGAGAGACCACGCGCCCTGGCGGTTGCCACGAGCACGAATGTTTGGCTGTTCGATTCTGCCACGACGACTCCGGGCCCGAAGCTCCTGCCTGAGGGGGAGTATGCAGTCGCTGATCTGGCCGTTGGAGATCTTGATGGCGATGGCAGGAGTCGGGACCTTGTTGTCGCGCTTGGTGGTGGCGGCATCTCGGTTCTCATCGGCGGCGACGCGGGTTCGTTCACGGCTGCGCCCCCACTCCAACAGGTGGCGGACCAGGTCGAGTTGGCCGACGTCAACGGGGACGGGCGCGCAGACATCGTCGCACGGCTCCAACTAGGCGGGCCTGTCGACGAGCTCGCGGTGATGATCGGCGACGGAGTCGGCGGGTTCAGTGCACCATACGTACTGGACTCGGGAGGCACGACCTATGACTTCGCGGTCGGTCTCGCCAGGGATGCCGAAGCATACGAGATCGCTGCGCACCAGGAGCTCGGCACGCGCCTTTGGTCCAACGGGGTCGGGTTCGACGGTGTTGTCGACCGCTATTATGAGTCAGATACGCTCGACGAGCGCGTACCGGGGCAACTGACCTTCGTCGACGACTTCCCGAATGGCTCACCCCTCGCGCGGGCGCTCGCCTGGCCATCAACGACGCTCGTGGAGGTGTGGCACGACGTGGACGACGCCTCGAAGCTCGAGACGTTCGGTTTCCTCGGCGAATATCCGCACCTTGTGGCCGCCGATCTCGATGGCAACGGCCTTGAGTCGCTGGTGTTGGCGCGCGCCGGCGAGCTCGCGCTCGTCTCGGAGGACTATAGTTGCGTAGGTGGCGTTGCGTTCTCGCCGAACGAGATCACGGCGGTTGCCGCCGGCGACTTCACCGGCGATGCGGCGGAAGAGATCGCCTTGGCATCTGGTCTGAGGATCATCTTGTTCACGGGGTTTTAGCGACGGAGCACCAGGTTGCCCGGTCATGATTGGGGTCGATATGGGTGGGATCGGACGACGAGCATGCGCTGGGGGCGGCATGTCGCCACGGAAGGTCTCACTTGCCGGGTCCCCTGGGAGCGTGACGGCTTGCACAAGAACGGCGTGGTGGTTGTTGGGTGCATGACGTCGCGTTTCCAGGGGACCAGCGGGCGGGAGTGCGCGAGGTCGCCGCGACGCCGCTCGCGAACGAGGCGCCGGCGTTGCGCGGCGTCGCGGCGTGCTGCTACGCTGCTGTGGTGGTGCGTCCTGACGAACGACGGACGAGGAGCGCGTCAGCGCGACGAGGCCGC
>CADEGN010000138.1:18448-20428 GCA_902826865.1 uncultured Myxococcales bacterium | reverse complement strand
CGAAACGCGCTGGGCTCTGGGTGGCTGAATAGCCCAGTCCAGTCACCGCGACGGTGAGGGCGCAGAATCGGATCAACCGATGGTGGCGGGGTTGTAAATCCATGGCTACCAATGCCTCCGGCCGAGGAGAAACGCGCACAAATACAGCAGCACCGCGGCGCTGCCGACGAAATAGGCCACGTCGCCGAGCCGAATGATCCCCTCGCCGAAGCTGGCGAAGTGGGAATCGACGGCGAGCGCGGAGAACGAGTCGATGAAGCGATTGGTCTCGCCGTCTTCATGCAGCCACGGCAACAGCGATGGCAGCCAGAACGCGAGGCCCACCACCGTTCCGAGGCCGCCGGCGAACGCCGCGCCCGCGACGTCGCCGGCGCGGACGACGTACCAGCCAAGTGCGAACAGAAGGCCGAGCACCGCGGTGCCGAGCAGGCCAGCCGCCCACGGTTCAGCCCCGGCAAACACCACCCCGGCGCACCCGAGCGCACCGAGGATGAACGCCACCGTGGAATTGGAGGTGAACATCGACGCCAACAGCCCGACGGCGCAGAACATCGCGCCCATGAGCCAGTAGCCGAGGTACGTCGAGAACATGAGGCCCGGGTCGGGATCGCCGAGAAACGAGAGCACGGCGACGTGGGCGACCGAGAACCCGAGGGAGACGGTGAACATCCCCAGCACGCCAAGGTACTTGCCGAGGACCACGTCGGCCTCGCTGACCGGTGACGTCAGGAGGATCTCGTCGGTGCCGCTACGACGCTCGTCCGCCCACGCACCCATCGTCACCGCGGGCACGAAGAACATCAGAATCGCCGGCATCATCTTGTTGAGCTCGGCGAGATCCGCGAGGTTGCGCGCGAAGAAGCCCTCCTGCATGAACGCAGCGGCCGCTGTCGTGGCGATGAACAGGGTGAGGAACACATAGCCGGTCGGATTGGCCAGGTACTGGCGCAGGTCCTTGCGCACGATCGCGCCCACGGCCGCAAAGTCGACGCCGAACATCACGCCACCTCCTTGGCCCGTTGGCCGGTGAGCTCGTAGAAGCGCTTCTCAGCGCCCTCGTCCTTGACCAACTCCTCGCGGGTGCCGGTGAACACCAACCGACCGTCGTGCACCATCACCACCCGATCCGCAATCGCATCGACCTCCTGCAGGATGTGGGTCGATAGCAGGATCGTCTTGGTCTTGCCGAGCTCGCGAATCAGCGTGCGAACCTCGCGGATCTGCAGCGGATCGAGACCGGAGGTCGGCTCGTCGAGGATGAGCACCTCGGGGTCGTGCAACAGCGCCTGGGCCATGCCGACGCGCTGGCGGTAGCCCTTGGACAGCTTATGGATGGGCTTGTGCATCACCTGGCCGATCGCGCACTGCTCGGTCACGCGATCGATGTGCTGCTTTCCACCAGCGAGCTTGCGCAGCTCGACGAAAAACTGCAGCGACTCTGCCGGCGTCATGTCGCGGTATAGCGGCCCGCTCTCGGGCAGATATCCGAGCTTGCGTGCGAGCTCGATGCGTTGGTCGTGCCGCGTGGGATCGAGATCGAGGATCCGCGCTGCGCCGGAAGTGGGGGCCAAATAGCCCGTCAAGATCCGCATCGTCGTCGACTTGCCGGCGCCGTTGACCCCGAGGAACGCGGCCACCGTGCCGCGGCGGACCTCGAAAGATACCTCGTGCAACGCAGCGAACTCGCCGTAGACCTTCGAGATCTTGTCGGCCTTGATCGTGACCGGGCCGGTCTCGCGTTCGGTTTGTGTCATCGTCGTCCTACCCTGGAGAGAACCGCGGCGCTCCGCGGGATCCACCGGTGAGCATGGTCGGTGATGACCCGCTCCCGATGGGCGCGGGACCCTCCGATTGGACGGTCCCGACAGCCGCGTTCGTCCCTCGGGCGGTACGCGCGCGTGGCGCACGAACGTGGCGCGGCACAGCATGATCCGGGTCGGCCGCGGACGCAAGACCCTCGGGCGCGCCGCCCCCGAAAGC
>CADEGN010000138.1:0-18438 GCA_902826865.1 uncultured Myxococcales bacterium | reverse complement strand
GCGTGGAATAATTCGCGGCCATGTCGATCCCGGGCGTCGCCCCAACGTCGCGCCTGTTCGTCGCTTTCGCACTGGTTCTCGCCGGCGCGTGCCGTGATCCCGCAACAGACGCCGCAAAACCGACGGCGAGCCCGAGTGCGCCGACCTCGGCCCCGACGAGCCCGGCGGCCGTCGCCGATGCCAAGCCCACCGCGCCGACGCCGGCCGCCATCACGACGACGGCACCCACGCCGGCCGCGACGGCAGAGCCTGGCGTGGGTCCGTCGGATCTGCCGCCGCTGTCGCCCATCGCGCGGGAGCAGTTTTTCGCGGGCGGCACCGACGCACCGATTCCTGTTGAGATCCACTACGTTCAGAGCAACGAGACCCGCCACGATCTCTTCGCACCCTTCATCGCCGGCAGGCGCGGAGCCTACGTCGGCGTCGGATCGGATCAGAATTACACGATGATGGCGGTGGCGCGCTCGGAGGTGGCATTTCTGCTCGATATCGACTATCGCGTCGTCGACCTCCATCGCATGTACGAGGTTCTGATCGAACGGTCCGAAACACCGCGCGATCTGGTCGATGCCTGGCACGCGCGCAACGAGGACCGCAGCAGGTCCGCGTTGGCGGAGGCGTTCGGCGAGCTGCCCGAGAGAGAGCGCAGCCGGATCCTCCGTGGCTTCATGGTCGGCCGCGAAACGGTCTACCGTCACCTCGAGCGCGTGATCGCACGCACCCGCGACGGAGCGCCGTCGACATGGCTTTCCGACCCCGAGCACTACGCCCACATCCGCGCGATGTACACGGGCGATCGCGTGCGGATGATGCCGGGAGATCTCACCGGCAGCGCGAGCCTGCAGACTGCCGCTGCGGCGTGCAAGGCGCTCGGCGTCCCCGTCAGCGTGCTCTACGTCAGCAACGCCGAGGAGTACTTCAAGTATGCGCCGCAGTTCGTCGCCAACATCGAGGCAATGCCCTTCGACGACGGCGGCATGCTGCTGCGAACCATCTACAATAAGAAGTGGGCGCACGCCGATCTCTGGGCCTACCAAGTTCAGCCGCTCGCCGACTTCCGGGCTCGCCTGGCCGACCGCAAGAACCGTTCGCGCAACCCGATGTTGCGTTACGCCGATCTCGAAGGGAAGTTGGACAAGCAAACCGGCCACGTTGGCCTGACGCTCGTGGGCATGCCGAAGGCCTGACCCATGCCGTCCGCAGGGCCCGCGCGCGGTTTGATCGACGCTCTGCTCGCGATCACGCTCGTCGCGTTCGCACTGACATCATTCGGATTCGATCGCGCCGCAGCCCTTGACCTCGTCGCGGCCGACAGTCCCGATCCGTTCGGCCGCTGGCTGCACTGGTACGGCATCCGCTTCGACCCGCTGGTGGCGGCGAATCCCCTGTTTTTGCGCGTGATGTCGGGGGTGTCGGCGTTCGTGTTCGGGCCGTTTTATCTGTGGGCCGCGCGCGCTCTGTGGCGCGGCGACCCACGGCTCGCCCGCCCCGCCGAGATCTACTTGGCACTCATGATCTACTCCATGGTGGTCCACGTCGCGGTCGAGCTCTGGGGCGAGCTCCCGGCTCCCGATCGCGTTGTGCTCGCGCTGGTGTACGCCCCTTATCTCGTGGTGCCATTCGCGCTGGTTCGGCGCGCGCGCGCGCTTCACTCGGCGAAGGGTCGGTCCAGCGCGGGCGCATAGGCCCCGAAGACCTCGGCACCACTTTCGGTGATCAACACGATGTCCTCGAGGCGCACGCCGAGCTCCCCGGGGATGTAGATCCCCGGTTCGTTCGACATCGTGTTGCCGACCGCGAGCTCGACCGGGCTGCGAGACACCAAGTACGGCGGCTCGTGGACCTCGAGCCCAATGCCGTGACCAAGGCGGTGCGTAAAGAAACGATCGTCGGGACCGAAACCGGCCTCGGCGATGTGCCGACGCGCTGACGCGTCCACCGACCCGGCGATCGCACCTGGACCGAGCGCCGCGTGAGCGGCTTGTTGCGCACGGGCGACCGTGTCCCAGACCGCGCGAGTACGCAGGCTCGGATCGCCGACGCACCAAGTCCGCGTGATGTCGGACTGATAACCGTGCAGCGACGCGCCGGTGTCAACAAGCACCACGTCGCCGGGACGAACGGCGCGGTCCTGCGCCGTTCCGTGGGGAAATGACGCGTTGGGCCCGACGAGCGCCAGCGCCCATGGATCGCCCATGCCGGCGGCGACCAGCGACTGCTTCATCCACGCGGCGATTTCGGACTGGCGGGTGCCAACGACAACACGCGCGGCGACAGCGGCGATGGCTCGCTTGGTCGCAAGGTTGGCGATCCGGAGCAACGCGATCTCCTCCGGCTGTTTGCACCGCCGGGCGAGGCCGACAGGATCGTCCGCGCGCGTGTCGACGCCCCCGAACGCCCGGGCGATCCCCGCGGCGACGAAGCTGCGCATGCTCGGATCGATCGCCACCCGCCCACCGCCGACACCGCCGAATGCATCTCCGAGGCGCGCGAACGGGTCCTCGTGCTCGCGCCACGCCACGAGCTCGGCTTGCCCGACAACCCGCTCCTGCGCACTGCGCTGCTCGAACGCCGGGCAGAGCAACAATGGCTCTCCAGTGACCGGCAACCCCAACACCCACGGCCGCTCGCTGCGATGCCCGGCCATGCCGATGAGATAGGCCATCGCGGGCCCTGGCTCGTAGACCGCGAGCGCGATCCCTGCCGCTTCCATCTTGGCCTGCACCTGCGCGCGCCGACGTGCCCAGTCGGCTGGACCGGGGGCCACGGCACCGTGGCACGCTCCGATCAGTTCGGCGAACTCCGGCGGGTGATCGGGCGCGGGCAAGGCAACGCGTGAGTGTCGGTACCCACACGCCAAGCTGGCGAGGGCGCCGCCCAGCGCCACGCGTCGTCCAATTCGCGGACTCACATCGCCGCCAGCAAGCGGGCCTTTTGGGCGGCAAACTCTTCGTCGGTGAGCAGCCCGGCGATGCGGAGCTCGTTGAGCTTCTCGAGCTCGCGCGCAAGCTCATCGGCGCTGCGGGGCGGGTGCGCGACCGGTTGCGGCGGCGGTCCCCAGGCGGCCGGCACCGCGTGCGGGTGCATGCCATGCGGATAGGGATAGGCACCCGGAGGCGGATACGGCGGCGGCAACATGTTCACGACCACCGGCGCAGGGAGGGTTTGGCGGCCGTTATAGCGCCGATCAAACTCCTCGGGCTCCATCAAGGCGAGTACGATGAAATCGATGAGGCCAAGGACCGCCGGGATGAACGTCAGGCTAAAAACCAGATAGGCCACGCCGGCGCCGATCCGACCGAGATAGAATTTGTGGATCCCCAGCCAACCCATAAACAGGGCGAGAATCGCCGCTGTGCTCTTGTCCTTCATGTTTGCTCCGAATGCGCGCCGCGCTCGGCCAACGTCAGCGACGCTGCCAAACCCATGGCTGTGTCGTACTGCGCCCGATAGACCCACTCGCCCGTGTCCAAATCGAGGTCCTCGACGATCGATCCCCGCTCCTTGAGCTGGACCAGCGTCTCCAGCATCGCCATCTGCGTCCAACGCAGCTGCGCCAACAACTGCTCGAACGTGGCTTGACCGACCCGCTCGAGCACCGCCCGAACCCGACGCTCACGCTCGGCGAGCACGTTGGGATCCGTGTTGGCGCCAGGCGAAACAGGTGCCGCGGAACCGGTCCCCGTCAGCTTGGCCACGCCAAGGGCGAACAGCCCGCCGCCGCCCGTGATCATCGCGCCGAAGATCGCCGCGCCCGCAAGACCGATCGGGTTGAACACCGCCAACAGGCCCCCGAGACCCGCCAGGATCCCACCGAGGGAGATCATTGCGCCCGCCGCCATCGGCACGCGCTGGGCCCAGCGCTGCAGGTCACCGCGTGCACCGACCGTCTCCGCCACCACGAGGGGGCCGGTTTGTGTTCGAACGAGCGCGCCTGGGGCGGCACGAGCGTGGTGGCCGGCGAGCGACCACAGATCGGTGACGTTATGGCGCGCCACGGCTGTCAGGCTAGCACCGCGTCCCAACCTTGGGGCCGTCGTCTATGTTCCGGCGACGGGGCTGGCTTCGGCTCAGACCCGGGGGGCACCAGGCGTGGGGACCGGGGGCGGCCGACCATCGGACCGAGTGCCACACCGGCGCCCGCGGCGGGGCAGATATAGGCGCAGTTGGTTCCGCGTGCTCAACTACGCGTTCGCCGAACGCCGCGCGCACGCTCCATGATCGGGATGTCGCTTGGGCCTGGCGATCGCTCCCGCTACGTCGCGACTGGGTGCCGGCCGCGACACAATCGCTCGGCCCGCAAAAGCGGCACCGGAAATTGAACGGTCTCGGTTTTCGCGGACGGCGCCCAATTAGGGCGCAATCGCGTGTGACGATCGTCAAGCTCCGAACGTTTCCGCCCGCCGCCGTCCATCTGATTTCTGTTAGGGTTGCAATCCGCGAGTGCCCCCCAATGCGCCCGACCCTATCGATCCTCCGAACCGCACTGCTTGGCGGCGCGTTGCTGGGCTCGGGCTGCGAGGCCCTACAACCCGGCGGTGCGCTCCTGTATGTCTTCTCGACCCATCACGCAACGCCGGAGGCCGACGGGTCGTTCCCCGATCGTGGTGACGACACCCAGCCGCGGGTGTTCGACAACGACGAGGGCTGGGAGATCACGCTCGTCCAATCGTACATCACGATCAGCGCGGTCGAGATCGTGGATTGCCGCGGGCGCGTTCGCAATTTGAGGATGTTCTGGGGCCCCTGCCCCGAAGACATTCGCGGCGAGGACCTCGAAACGCTCACCGTGGCTGGCATCGAGCTGCCCGAGGGTAGCTACTGCGAACTGCGTCTTCACTACGGCCCCTACAGCGCGCCGGTCATCGACCCGGATAATCCCGAGACCCGCCACGATATCCCCGCCATCGAGGACGTCCACGGGTCGACGCTGTTTTTCGAGGGCGGGGCGAGCAAGGGCGGCAACGACGCGATTCCGTTCTCGCTGAGCAACGGCGCGCAACTCCAGGTGAGCCTCGATCTTTCGCAACTCGACGACGGCTCGCCCTTCCACATCAACCACACCGAGGCGTTCCCGAAGGAGCTCACGGTCTCGAAGACCTACGATCGGTTCTTTGACGGCGTCGAGTTTGATGCGTATGACCAGAACAGCGTCGAAGACGACCTCGACGAGATTCTCCGCGACCAAACACGCGTGCAGATCGGTCAGTCCGTGAACCTCGACTCTCCGCAGTAACGCGTCAATCGGGATCGTCGAGGGACGGCCGGGGGCGGTCCTCGGGCCGTGTGGGGGTTGGTGGCGGCGCGTTCGCAGCGGCGACGCCCTCGTCCGTCGCGTCTCCGTATAGATCGAGCAGGACGTCGCCAGTCGGCCGCGCATCCTCGCTGACCTCATCCACGGGCTCTGTGCCGGCGACAAACACCTCGTCCAGCGTCGTCTTGGCCTCCGCCTCAGGGCGTGCGAGCAAGCCCGTGGCACGGTCGATGCGGCGCACGGAGACGGTCGGAGGAGGAACAAACGCCACGGGTGGACCCGCCTCGATCGCCGCGACCGCCTCGACCCAAAGCGGCGCGGCGGCGCGACCACCCGTCTCCCCTTTGCCGAGGGGTCGGGGTCGATCGAAGCCGATCCACGCCACGGCGACGGTGCGCGGAGTGAACCCGGCAAACCATGCGTCATGGTGATCTGCGGAGGTTCCCGTCTTGCCGGCGACAGGTCGCCCGAGCGCCTTTGCGCGGGTGCCAGTGCCGCTCTGGACCACCTCGGTCATCATGCTCGTGAGAACAAACGCGACCTCAGGCTCGATCGCCGCGGTGGGTTCGCGCGCAGGCTGGACGATTCGACCGTCGCTGAACTCAATGCGGCGAATCATCGTCGGCTCGAGCCGGCTGCCGCCACGTGCGAGGGTGAGGTAGCCCTCGAGCAATTCGAGCGGCGTGACCTCGCCGGTTCCGAGCGCAATCGACAGATCGTCGGGGATCCGCGAGCGGATTCCCGCCGCCCGCGCGAACTGCTGGACCGCGGGGACGCCGAGCCGGTCGGCGAGCTTGATCGCGATGGTATTGACGGAATTGGCAAGAGCCTCGCGCAGGCGGATGTCGCCGCGATAAACATCGGCCTCGAAATTGGTCGGTCGCCACTTCTCGTAGATTTCCGGCGAATCGGACACGAGCGTCGCCGCGGTGAACTGGCGACTCGCCAAGGCCGCACCATAGACGAACGGCTTGAAGGCCGAGCCAGGCTGACGCATGGCCCGGCTCGCGCGATTGAAGTCGCCGAGCGAATGCTCGGTACCGCCGACCATCGCGAGGATCTCCGCGGTCGCTGCATCGGCGATGACGAGCGCCGCCTGGGGCCCCTCGGCGATCTCGGCGAGGGCCCAGCCCTCGGGCAACGTGAGCTCATCGTCGGCGGCGGCTCCGGCGGTGCGAACGATCCGAACGTCCAGCACCGCGCCGACAGGGAACTGGGTGGCGAGATCGAGCTTGGGATCGTCGTAGCGCGAGCCCGCCGGCACGGTGACGAACACGTCGCGCGTTCCCACCTTGGCGGCGAACCCCTCGGGAGGAAGCGCGGGGTGGCTCGTCGTCGCTTCGACCAGTGCGAGCACAGCTTCGCCAACGGCAAGCGGAGCCTCCCCCCGCGCCATCGCTTCGGCCCGGCGTTTGGCCCGGGCTGGCTTGAGGCCATGGGCATGACCCTGGCGAACGTCGAGCTCGCCGAGGGCCTTGCGTACCGTCGCCCGCGCGGCCTGTTGGGCTGTCAGCGAAACGGTGGTGTGGACCGTGGCGCCGAGTCGCATCAACGCCTCGGTGCCGTATTCGGCCTCGAGCTGGTTGCGCACCTCGTCCACGAACTCCTCGGCGCCGGCGGCGACGCGGACGCGGTCGGCGTCGCGAACCAACCCGAGTCCGGCCTCAAGGTGGGGCGCAACGGAGGCCGCCGGAGCCAATCCATGGGAGACCATCTGCTCGAGAACCCAGCGCCGCCGCTGACGTGCCCGTTCGGGGTTTCTTATCGGCGAGTCTCGGCTCGTCGCCTTCGGCAAGGTCGCGAGGAGCGCGGCTTGGCCGACGTCGATGTCGCGAACGCTCTTGCCAAAATAGAACCAGCTGGCCTCCTCGATGCCATACCGGCCGTGACCGAGATAGATCTCGTTGAGGTACAGCTGGAGGATCTCGCGCTTGGAGAGGCCCTGCTCGAGCCGGCGCGCCAAGATGAGCTCGTGAAGCTTGCGCTCGAACGTCCGCTCCGGGCTGAGCAAGAAGATCTTTACGACTTGCTGGGTGATGGTCGATGCACCCTGGCGGACCTCGCCGGCGCGAAGGTTGACCACCAGCGCACGGACCATACCGAGCACATCCATCCCCTCATGGCGATAGAAGTCCGCGTCCTCGGCGGCGAGAAACGCATTTTCGACATGACTCGGGATCTCCTCGTAGGGGATGAACGTCCGGCGCTCGGTGAAGATCTCGCCGATGAGCTCGCCGTCGCGGCTCAGGATCCGCGTGACCTGCGGGGCGCGATGGTTGCGAAGCGCGTCCTCGTCGATGTCACGTAGATCGCGCGCGTACCACCAGAAGGCGCCAAAGATCGACCCCACCGCCAGCACGAGACCAAACACCGTGCACAGCGCCAGTATGAGGAGGAGCTTCTTGGCGGGTGACAACGGCATGCGTGGCCGAGAGCCATCGTAACGCACCGACGTTGGCGATGCGGGTGGGTGGGAACCGACGTGGTTCACGGCGTCACCATGGGAGTTTACCCGTCACGCCCCCGAGAACGGTGCCCGCCCCCGTGACGAGGGCGCCCGCTGCCCCGGCGACGCGGTTGTCGACGCGCACGCCAAACGTCCATCCGGCGTGAACTTCGACGTCGAGCCAACGCGTGGCGGGTACGCGAAGCTCGAGCGCCGCGAGTGTCCCGGCAAGCTTTGGCTCGAAACCGTGGCGCTCGCCACGGTGGGCAAAGCGAGCGTATAGCCCGACCCATCGCAGATCGACACCAGCCACCAGGGCGAAGATGTGACCGAGCGTACCGGGTCGCATGCGATACTCGACGCGCGCACTCGCGCCAGCGCGGTGACGAAAGCGTAGCGCTCCCATGGCGCCGACGCCCGCTGGCACGCGCTGCCCGACAAAGCCGTACTTCGGGGTCGCCCCGCCGGCGAAGTCGTCTGGGGCCCTCGCGACCGTCGCGGCGAACGGCATCTGCCAGCGCTCGGCACCATAGAACACGCCGAAATACGCCGGGTCGTAGCCGCTGCTTCCAACCGTCAGTTCGGCGCGGCCGCCGAGGATGACGCCACGGCGCCGACCCAGCTGGACTTCGCCGTCTGCGCCGAGGTGCAATCCCCGGCCGAGTCCCCCGAGCTGCGCGAGATCGACGTACGGTCCCGCCTGCCATCGCCATCCATCTGTCGCCAAATAGGAGAACTCGAGCGCGCCCGCCACCACGCCGCGGGTGCCGACGCTGCGCAAGCGATGACCCCGGGCCAGCACAAACGCCGCGGGGTCGCCCACGCGTTCGAGCTGGCGCGGCGCCGTTGGGTCACCGGCCACGACTCCGCGGATGCCGGCGCCCGCCCAGCGCAGGGCGAGGTGCGCAGCCAGCACCGACGAGCCGGCCAGATCCGCGGCGACGACACCGATCCCCGCCTCCGCCGGTCGGTTGAGCAGACGGCCGCGCACGGCGGTACGCAGCTCGAGGCCGCTGCGCCGCCGGTCGAATTCGAGGCTGTTGGCAAAGCCGGCCACCAACGCGCCGTGTCCAACGGTCACATCGTCCTGTCGACCGACGATGACCTCGACCCGGACGCGCGTGCGAGGCGAAGCGGCGAAATCATCGCGGTAGTCCACGAGGGAGAGAATTGCGAGGACATCTCCGACCTCATCCCAATCCCTCCGCCGAACGACGCCCGGATCCGTGGGCGAACGATCGACCATGCGGAGCCGAATCGGCGCGGCGACCCCGAGTCGCAATGGGGCGAGCGCGCGGAGGTCGAGCGTGAGTGACGGCTGCAACAATGCGGTTGGATCCTCGGCGACGTGACCGAAGGCAATGCCAGCCCGGGCCTCGCCATGGACCCGCAGGCGCGAGGGCGGGCGGATCGGCGCGACGGCATCGAGCAGAACCTCGCCTCGACCACGATTGGCGTACGGGGGAAGCAGCGCGGCGCCCGCGGGCGCTGCCGCGGCCAGCACCACCGCCAAGGCCGCGCTCACCATGTCTCGCCGATGCGCTCGGGCTGGTCGTCCATCGCCGGTCGACCTCGCGCGTCGGCCCGCGCCGGGTCGTTGTCGTCGTCGGGCCGCCGCCGTGACGACTCCGCGCCGTCATCCTCAGGCAGCACGTCGGTGTCGATGCCCTCGTCCAAGAGGACGTCGTCGGTGCGGGCGGCGTCACCGGCAAGCAGCCCTGTGAGCGCACGCTGACCTTGCTGGGCCTCGAGCAGACGATCGATCTCAGCCAGACATGACCCAACATCCGCACGCTCGCTGCTGTCGAACTGCAGCGGCACATCCTTCCATAGATCGTAGTCTTCGTCGGACAAACGCTTGCGATCGTGCATGATGCTGAGAATGCGCGACAGCTTCGCCTCCATCCCAGGACTCAGCTGGCCTTTGCAGTAGTGCGAGTGCCGACGCACGGGCGATGGCAACATCAGGGCGAGGTAGGCAGCCTCGACGGGCGTGAGCTCCTCCGGGTACTTGCCGAAATAGTGTCGCGCCGCCCGAGTCACGCCGTAGACCCCTGGCCCGAATTCGATGACGTTCAGGTAAATCTCCATGATCCGGTCCTTCGAGAGCGCAGTCTCGACGTACCAGGTTAGGAACAACTCCTGAAGCTTGCGCGAGATGGTTCGCTCGTGCGACAAGAGCACGTTCTTCACCATCTGCATGGTGATGGTGGACGCGCCAAGCCGAACCTTGCCGGCGGCGAGATTGCGCTGCATTGCGGTCTTGAACTGCGAGGGCAAGAATCCTCGGTGACGCCAGAACCCGCCGTCCTCGGTGGTCAGCACGGCCTGGACCATGTAGGGCGAGATCCGCGACAGTGGGGTGAACGTCCCCGAGCCACCGTAGAGTTGGACCACGCGCTCTCGGCCGTCTCGCATCGTCACCCGATGGCTGAACGAACCGGCGAGGCGGTCGGCGGACGCGTGGGCCGGGACCTCGCGGACCTTGCACGCGTCGATTCCAACTTTGCCCGTCAATGTCATCTCTTCCAAGTTGGAGTAGTCGGCGTCGAATTCGATCTCGGAGCCAAACTCGCCGTCGAGCACGAATCCCTGGAGGCTCGGGATCATCTCCGTGGGAATCGCCTCGAGTACCGCCTGGCAATCGACCGATGGCACCGCGACGTGGACGCGATACCGTCGCAGGCGTTGCTCCGGTGGGTGGCGGATGTCGGCGCGCACCGCCAGCCGAATCCCTTCGCGATCGATGTTGGCGTGGTCAATCCGCACTCGGCGGGCACGTGGGTCAAGCTCAGCCGCGAATTGCAGATCGAAGCCGATGTCGCGCACCGGCTGGCGGGCAAGGGTACGGTGATCGACGTTGAGTCCGGCTAGCGAGAGATCGCCCTCGACCCGCGCGACGCCAGCCCCAAAAACGAGCGCAAGATGTCCACCGACCGTCGCACGATCGGAATCGACGACCGGCAACTGACCCAGCACCTGAGGAATCCTTCCGAGCTCAAACTCGGCCATATCGATGCGGAGAACCCCCGCGCTCAGGTCGCGGCGGAAGTTGCCCGCCACCGACCAGAGCCGGGACTGCGCGGCCACGTCGGCGCGGTCGGAAAACCCGCCCGCGAGCTCAACAGCGATCTGCGTTGCACCTGGGTCGGAGATCTCCACCCAGCCATCAACACCGGCGACGGCGATCTCGGGGGTGACTGGCGCTCCGAGGTCCGCGATGTCCAACCGCACCGGGAATGTGACGGAGGGTGCCCCACCCTCGCGCGAGACCTGTAGGTGGGCGTGGAGCCTCGCCATCGTCACCGGGGGCCCGCGCTCCAGCTGCACCCGCGCATCCGCCAGCGAGACATCCGCGACTTTGCGGCGCGGATCGTATTTGCCCTCGATCTGGGCCTCGGCATGGACAAGAGGGGCCCCCTCGGGCTCGTCGATCACCACCCAGATGTCCGAGAACGAGAGCTGATCGAGATCGAGACGCACGCGCCCCGCGTCGTCGGGGCGGTCATCATGGCGACGCCGAGCGACGCGGCGGACAAGACCTTCGAGAGCCGTACGATCGCCCTGCACGCGCCCGGAGGTCGCTGTGATCGCCTTGACGACGACCCTGCCCCGCCACAGCGCAGCGCGATCGATATCGACCTCGACCCGGTCGATTCGGACCAGTGGGGCGTCTGGTTCGCCAATCACGATATCGTCAACCGTGATGCGATCGAAGTCGAGCTCCACTTCACCGACTTCCACGGGCAACTCGGTGCGCGCTTGAAGCCGCGCGACGAGGGCGTCGCGGACTTTCGGGCGCAACCAGTTAGGCGCAACAAGGACTGCGACCGCCACCGCGGTCGACCAGACCACCGCCGCACCCACCAACCACAGCCAGGCGCGCGACCCTTTCTTCGGTGCTGGAGACGGGGAGACCACGGGCGCACGCCGCTCGCTTTGGCAAGGGTACCCGCCCGGTCCCACCGCGGTCATCTACGTCCCAGGGTCGAGACGCCATCCCCGCCACGACGCGCCAAACCCCGCCGCGGCATGGTCCGGGCGGGGCGGTTTTGGGTGCGCGCGACAGGGCTGGGGGTTGCGGGCGGCTAGGCAGAGCTACCGCACTGGATCGCAAAGAACAACTTGCCACTGCGGCCGGCGTCGGTATGGCTGCCGGCGCTGATCATGAGCTGGCCGTTGTTCTGGATGCTGTAGGTCGTGTCCAGTAGCGACTTCACGCCATCGCGACCGGTGAGCTCCGCGCGCAGCTTGAGTTTGGCGTCGTCCCCACCGAGCAACGTAAGCCCGAGCTTGTGTCCAGTGCCGAAGCCGGCATCGACCCTGCTCTCGAGATCGAGCTTCAGTGTTTTTCGCTCGAGCAGGTAGAAGCCCTTGTAGATCGCGAACTCGTCATTTTTCAGGGTATCACGGAGAAATGCGAGCTCCTTGGGCACGTTGCCGTCGCCCTCCTTCGACAGAAGGACCTGGTGGAGCCGGCAATTGGCCTTGCTGACGGCGGCCTGCGCCGCACTGGGGACAGCAATCGCCGCGCTGACACCGAGGACCGGGGCAAGCGCAGCCGCAAGGACGGCGACGAGACTGCGGTGGGGGGTGCGGTGCGTCATAACGAGCGCTCACTGTTCTGCGGCGCGCCATCGTCCTCGACATACAAGACGGTGACGGTACCAGTCTGGGAGATCCGTCCATTGCGACCGCCAAACTCGATGCCGTGAATCTCGGCGTCGACGGGCGACGGAGCGGGAAAAGCATCGCCGTCGGGCGCTGCCACCGGCAGAGGGACGTGGGCGATTGCGTCGGGAGGCGTTGACACGGTCGGCTGCGGCTTGGCGACGGGCGCGCTATGTGGCACAGACGCGACACCGTCGGGTTGATTCACGCCCGGCTCGTTCATCGATTTCACCACGAACACGACGACCGCAGCTGTGGCGGCGGCGGCCAGGACTTGGACGCTGGCCGGGCGCAACGCTGCCCACAAGCGTTGCCAAATCGAGCGCGGCTGGGCTGAGACCTCTCGCGCTTGGCGTTGTTCCTCGCCAATCACGCGGTCGATCTCGTCCCACACCTGCTCGAATCGGGCACGCGGCACTTCGGAGGCGCGCCGCTCGAGATCGTGCGTGACAAGTTCGCGGATACGACCGAGCTGGCGAAGGTGTTCGCGCAGCGCAGGCTCGCGATCGAGCTTGGCCGCAAAGGCGGCCTCGGCCGCCGGGTCGAGCTCGTCGTCGAAGTACTGTTGCAGCGCCTGGGCGCCGCTTGGGATGTCGGGCTCTCGATCGGTCATGGCAACGCCGCTTCGTGGGTCAGAGAATCGCCGGCGTCAGAGGCGTCGGCGTCGGAGGGCTCAGGCACATGGACGAGTCGCTCACGCAGAAGCTTCTGCATGTTGCGTCGAGCATGAAAGAGTCGGCTCATGATGGTGCCTTTAGAGCAGTTCATGGCCTTGGCCATGTCGGCATAGGACAAACCCTGGAGTTCGCGCATGACGATGACGGCGCGATGCTTGTCGCTGAGGTATCCAAGGCTGTCTTCGACGGCCGCGAGGATCTCCTTGTTCTCGATCGCGTCGCCAGGATTGCCAAGGCCCGAGACAGGGAGGAACTCCGTCGGGAGCTCGTGCTCGCCGTCGTGACGCAACTTGTCGTCGAACTCCACGTCGCGCTTACGGGTGTTGCGACGCATGTGGTCGATGCAGAGATTGGCGACGATGCGATAGAGCCAGGTGTAGAAGCTCGACTGCCCCTCGAAGTTGGGCAGGTAGCGATACACCTTGATGAATGCCTCTTGAACGACATCGAGCGCGTCTTCGGGGTTGCGGAGAAATCCGTAGGCCACCGCATAGACCTTGCGCTCGTAGCGCTGATAGAGGTCGTGAAAGGCTTGCCGATCCCCCTTGCGGCAGGCTTCGACCAGGTCCTGGTCGTCGGCTTCGGTGGAGGCCACGAATCGTTCGTCCTGTGACGGGAGGGGCAGCGCGTCGATTCAGGCGTCTGGGTGACGACCTGGCGTCCGGCGGTTATACCTTTGACCGGGGTGGCTGCGGCACCCCTCGCCCCACAAACGACGGCAAACGTGAACCAAGGCGGACAGTTGCACGCGTTTGTACGACGCGCGCGGGGATGGGGCTGGCTGCGGGAGTGCCTGGCGGCGGCCGCTTGGGCCGCCGCGGCCCTACTCTCGCTGGCGCTTGCAGCCGCCGTCGCCGCCGGTTCGACCCACCGCGGCGATGTTGTTGCCACCGCGTTTGTGCCAGTGGCCGCGGTGTGTGTGGTCGTGATCCTCCTGCGCGGCGCGATCATGGCCAACCGCGCGCGCCCCCTCGGCGCCGTCGCCCGGCTGATATCGCGCACGCGACGGAGACTGAGCGCGGTGGGAGGAGTCGACGGTGACCCCAGGCTACGGGAGGCGATCGCCGGGGCTTTCGACCTCCTCGAAGAACGGGGCCGGCTCGGATCCGCAACCCTCCGCTCGACCTATATCGACGATGTTGAGGCAGAGATTCGGCGACGCCGCGTTCGGCCCCACCGTGCGCTCCCGGCCCTACGATGGCCGCGCGCGGCGATGACAGCCGCGGGCCTGGCCACCGCGACCGCGCTGCTGGGATGGTTCGCACCGCTGTCGCAGGGTGCTGCCCTGTTGTTCGACGCACGCGACGGCCGACCCCAACCGCCCCCCGAGCCCGTTTGGTCCGAACTCACCCTCGAGCTGCGCTATCCCGCCTACACGCGCCGGCCTGATCGGACCGTCGCCAATCCGTCGGGGGCATTGCGACTGCCGGCCGGCACCACCGCGACGCTCCGACTCGTGCCGCGCATGGCGGCCGAAGGAGGCGCGGTCATTGTCGCGTTTGACGGCAACGAGCTGGCCGATCCACCCGCCCCCGAGCGCGTCCCACTCGTCGTCGACGGCCAGCAGTTCATGGCCGAGCTGACGGTCCGTGGCGCCGGGAGTTGGACCGTGGTCTTGCACGCCGCCGATGGCGAGCGGCGATCCGCAGCGTTGCCGATCCATCTCGAAACCGACCGGCCACCCGAAATCGAAGTGACACCGCCCGGGCGTGTCGAACAGTCAGTCCGCGACAACTCGGTGGTCGATGTGCGGTGGACGGCGAAGGACGACTTCGGCATCGCTTCGGTCGAGCTGGTGTACCAGCTCCCCGACGGCACCACCCATCGTCAAGGCCAGCAACGCCCGCGCGACGATGCCCGCAGCTGGCGCGCGAGCACGACGTGGGACATCTCGACGATCCCGCTGACCGAGCGCGCGGAGGTCTTGTACTGGCTTGAGGTGCGCGACGGCGATCCCGGCCTCGGCCTCGAGCCGCTGCCAGACCCACCCGGAAAGGTGACTCGCTCGGCCGTCATGCGCCTCGAGGTCGAGGACGAACAGGCTGAGCACACCCAGAATGCCGTGGATCTCCGCGAGCTACGCGACCTCGCCGTGGACGGACTCGCCGAGCGCATGGTCACCGCGGCGTTTGCCGATCCCGGGAGCACCACGGTCCCGATCCCCGCACGCCTGGCAGCGGCCCGCGCACTGCTCGCGGCCAACGAAGTGCTCCTCACCCGCATGGCCGCGAGCGTCGACGCGCTCTCCGTCGACGCGCTGGCCGAGGCTCGCGATGCCGAGCAACTTGCGGCGATTCATCGCCGGCTCCTGGTCGTTCACCGCCGCGAGGCCAAGGTCCATGCCGCGCTTCCCAGCGATGGAGAGCACGACGATCCATCAACTGGCAGCGCGCTGCTCGATCGTCTGGCGCCCGTGCACCGCGAGGTCGTGTCCCAGCTCGAGGATGAGATCATTCGGCTCGACGACCTCGTTGACGGCATGTTGGTCGAGCAAATGGAAGCCCTAGTGGCGCGACTGGAGGCTACCCAGCGCAAACTGGTCGAATTGCTCGAGCAGCTCAAGGCCGGCGACGAGACCGCACGACCGCAGATCGAGCAGCTCGAGCAGCGTCGGCGGGACGATCTCCGCCGGCTTGCCGAGATTCGCGCTCTGCTTCGCGAGGAGGTGGAGCAGGAGTTCATGAACCTCGACGCATTCGCCGTGCTCGAGCGCATGGCGAACGAGGAGCAACTCCAGGCTATGTTACAGCGCGGGGAGGTCGACCGCGCCCTTGAGCAGGCGCAAGGTGAACTGGATCAGGTTCAGATGCTCCGCAATCAGGTACAGGAGCGGGCGGGAGGTGGGCAGCCGGCGAGCCCCTTATCGGAGGAGGAGCGGCGAAGAATTGCGCTACTGCGCGAACTCAGCCAGCTGCAGGACGAGGTAGCCGGCGTGCGTACCCAAACCAGCCAGGTCCACGATGCGTGGCGCAAGCAGGTCGCGCAGCAGGACGCGAAGGCTAGCGAGGCGAAGGCAGCTCGCACCAAGGCGGAGGCCATTGCCGCCGAGCTCGAACGGATCAACGACGCTCGCCTGGGCCGGGACGCCCGGCGCGGCCTCGACGATGCTCGAGCCGCGCTGCAGCGCCTGCGCGACGCCGCGGGCAGTGCTGAGCCAAAGGCTCTCGAACTCGCAGAAGCGGCGGACGCGGCCGAGCAGGCCATCGCGCGCGCGCTCGCGGGATCTGAGCGCGGCGAAGGCGAAGGTAAGGCGCTCGAACGCGCCCGTGAACGCGCGGCCGAACTCGGGGAACGCCTCGATGCCGCACTGCCACGACCGGAGACCGTGCTACCAACCGCAGATCGCGAACGCCTCGAGGATCTTCGCGCACGCCAAGACGGAATCGGCGAGCGCACCGACGAGCTCTCCCGTTCCGACTTGTCGGACCAGCTTCCGCCGACGGGACGTCGTGCGCTCGAGCGTGCAGAAAACGGGATGAGCCGCGCCGCGCGAGCGCTCCAGAAAGTGGCTCCACGGGACGCGGGCGGCGGCCAGAACCAGGCCTGGCAGGGCCTCCAGGAGGCCATCGACAGCCTCCGCCGTGGATCCCCGCCGCCGCCGACGGGCGCCAGCGGTGACGGCTCGACCGCTGCCGAACGGGACCGGTCGCTGCGCGACGAGTTGATGGACGCCATGCGCGAGGACGCCCCACCACAATTCGTCGACCCCGTCCGTCGCTACTACGAGGAGTTGCTGCGATGAACTGGCGCTACCTACTCGGAGCCGCGGCGCTCGTGCTGGTGACCAGCGGGAACGTCGCCCACGCCGACGATCAAGCCGACGCACTGACGGCGGTCGACGGCGCGCTCGGGCGGTGGGACACCGACGCCGCACGCAAGGCCCTGGCCGACGTTCGCGACGGACCAGCACGCAAGATCAAGCTCGGCATCGTGGCGATCTATGAAGGCGACTATGCCGGCGCCGAAGCGGTCCTCGCCGAGGCCATCGATGCCGGCGAGTTGCGTGGGAGCGACCCGCTGGCCGAAGAGGCCCGCCACTACCTCGCGCTCGCCAGGGGCGCCCAGCAAGCCCTCGGCGCAGCCCTCAGCGTCACAAGCCCCGACGGTCACGTCCAAGCGGTGTTCGCCGACGCCAAGGATGCCCTATTGGCGCCGTACCTTTTCGAGGCCATGGCTCACGCGCGCGACGTGCTGGGCACCGAACTCGGCGTTGTCCCGGATCACGCAGTTCGCTTCGAATTCCTCGACGACCCGGCCAAGCTCGCAATGGTTACGCCTCTGACCATCGCGAACATCCGCACCACTGGCACCGTCGGTGTGACCAAGCATCGGCGCGTGGTGATGATCACCCCACGCGTGATGGTCCACGGCTACGGCTGGCTGGATACCGCCGTCCACGAGTACGTCCACTACTTACTTACGCTGCGCACCGGAAATCTCGCCCCAGTGTGGCTGCAGGAGGGCCTGGCCAAACTCTACGAGACCCGCTGGCGCCGTAGCGCGCCCGAGCCACTCGACCCCGGCGTCGCCTTTCGTCTTCACCAAGCCATCGTGCGCGACGACCTTGTCACGTTCGAGGAAATGTATCCGTCGGTCGCCATGCTGCCGTCGGCGGAGCGCGCAGCACTCGCCTATGCCGAGGTTGAGACGATGCTTGCGTTGGTGCGAGAGCGCCGCGGCGCGGCCGGGATCGCCACGCTGTTGGATCGCGTCGAGGCCGGCGACGATGCGAAGGCCGCCCTCGCGGCCGCCTGGGGGAGCGACTTCTCCGACTTCGACGCCGAATGGCGGCGCGTCACGAAGACCCGCACCGCGCGTGGCCGCAAAGGTGAGGTCGACGTGCCCACCTTCAAGGATCCCGACAGTCCTCCGCCGACGGAACTGGGTGACGTGTTTTCCGAGCTCGGCGGTGGCAAAGCCCGCCAACACGCTCGACTCGGCGCCCTGCTCCAGGCGCGAAAGCATCTCGACCAGGCGGCTCTGCAGTACGAGAAAGCCCGCAAGCTCGACGCACGAGCGCGCCGCGACGCGAACCTCTCGCGTCGACTCGGCAAGCTATACGTCGAGCTCGAGCGCTGGTCGGCTGCGGTCCCGCTCTTGGCGATCGCAGCCGAGGACGCACCCGACGACGCCAACTTGGCCGCGGCCCAGGCCCGCGCGCTCCTGCGAACAGGCGCCGAGGCCGATGCTCGTCAGGCCGCGGCCCGGGCGATCCGTAACAACCCGTTCGTCCCCGGTGTCCATTGCGATCTCGCCGAGCTCGCCGCCGATCCGACAGTCGCGGCGCGAGAGCGCGCCGCGTGCAAGCACTGACGGGTTCAGGCGACGGCGGACATCGGCTCGCGGCCATCGGCCCGCTCGCGCGACGGTTGTGGCACCGCCCGCGCGAA